>DCGX01000026.1:2431-3727 GCA_002315505.1 Ruminococcaceae bacterium UBA1767 | reverse complement strand
CATTTCGGAAGCTTTCTTTGTAGTCGCTTTTCCTCGTTTTGCTTTTGCATATTCAGATTTGATAGCTTTCTTTTGCTGAAATTTGGAATACGGGTTAGAGGTTTTATATTCCTCGGTTTTTGCCTGTTTTTTCAGAGCATTAAGATTTGCTTTGTCTGTTTGCTTTTCAGCTTTTTCAAGGTTTTTATATGGCTTGAGTTTTGATGAACGCTTTGCAAATTTAGCCGTTCTTATGCTTGTTTCGGTTGTTTTTTCAATACCGTGAGCAGTATCGGCAGATGAAGAATTATCCTCGTTATCACGAAGCTGTGATACAACAGCACCCGCCGAAAGTTTGACGGGTGCTGATTTCAGTTCTGTTTTAAGATTGGAAGAAGGTTTCTTTTTATCGACTTCCTCAAAACAGAGCTTTGTTTTTACGTTTCCGGTTTTAGCGTCGATTACACGCTGTTTCTTTTTTATCCTTTTCTTGGGTACGTTCGCCTCTGCCTTTTCCAGTTTGTCTGCTTTGCGGTCTGCTTTTTGAACCGCCCGTTTAAGTTCGGGATTTTCCCGTTCTTCTTCGGTGAATAAAAGTCTTGGCGATTTCTTCGGCATTTTATACCACCGCCTTTGTTAAAATCGTTTTGTGTTTTCATTCTGATTCCTCGCTTTTGCTGTCGGTTTTGTCGGGTTTAGCTTCATTGATATAAATGTCAGCGGAGATAGAAACGGGATTGTCAGAGGCAATAAGCTCCGAAACCTTACCTAAAAATTCTTCCAAATCGCTCTGTGCCGGAATATCTGCTTCGGTCATATCCTGTTCGTCTGCTTCCGAACATTCCATACACGGCTCATCGGCGGTCATAACCATTTTCATAGTATCAAAGATGCCGCCGCTTGCCGCTTCCGTTTCAAATGCGGTCTTTTTCAGATTTGACGTAACTCTGCACCCCGGAAGATTTCTGATTCCGGTGATAAGCTCACCAAGCATAGAGTAAAGTAATTCCGCACCTTCCATAATAATGTTTGCTGTTTCATAATTTTTGTTCATAGTGATAGTCCTCCTTAAAAATCATAAAAGTCCTTTTTTGACAAAATACTCATAAATGAGCTTTTTGCCTTTTGTTGTGATAAGGGTATAACTGCCGACGTGTCCGCTTGTCATTGACGTGTAATCCCTCATAATGAATAATCCTTTTTCTACCGCACGACCTTCCGGGCGAAGGTCGCCCTTTTGGTCACGGAAAATAAATTTGTATTGCAACAGAAGATTGATAAAGCATTTTTGCCCGATACCAAATTCCTTTGCAGTAT
>DCGX01000026.1:0-2370 GCA_002315505.1 Ruminococcaceae bacterium UBA1767 | reverse complement strand
CCTGAATAGCCGCAAGCTGATTTTGCTTTTCGGCACGCTCCGCACAAATTCGTGCAACAGCCTGCTGCATAATTTCCGGATTTTGTATTACTGCGTCAACCATATTATCCGTCATATACATACCGTGTTTTCGGATAGACGGAAGTACCTCGGAAGTTATCCAATGCTTGAATTTTTTTGCCGACGGAAGCTTGCTTGACAGAATAAGACTGTATAAACCTGATTCATTGATAATATACATTTGCCTGTTTTGACCTGAGTCGGTGAAACACCGACTCAGCTTATCTTCCGTATCAATGTGTCTTTTCAATGCATCTGACGTATCTTTATACTGTAATGCATTTGCTACATCTTTACCTACAAACCAAGGTTCATTATCAATCATCACTGTTCTGACTTCTCCAAATTCTTCGTTCTTAAATACCTCCATTTTATTATCCATAAATTCACACTCCTTCTATTGCTCCTGCAATTTCGTAGTCATAATACCGTACAGTTTTGTGTCCTTCGGGAAACGGTCAACGAACGGTATAATTGTACTGCCATAAAAAAGTAACCCTTCACCTTCGCCGGATTGCGTCACAAACGATAACTGATTCTTTGAAATGTTAAGCTGTTTTGCAAGAATTTCTCTGTCGCCCGAAGCCTGATTCAGCATATACACATAATCAGAGTTTTCAAAGATATTCTCAACCTCACGGGAAGAAAGCAGGTCTTTGACATTCTGAGTAATACCTGTCGGAATACCGCCCCATTTTCTGAAACGCTTCCATATTTCAACCGTATATGCCGCCGTCTGTTCTTCTTTCAGAAGTAAGTGCATTTCGTCGATATAATAGCGTGTGGATTTATGTGCCTCACGGTTGACGGTAACACGGTTCCACACCTGATCTTGAACAATTAACATACCGATTTTTTTGAGCTGTTTCCCAAGTTCCTTAATGTCATAGCTCACAACTCTTTTTTCAACATTAACATTTGTCCTGTGGTTGAACACATTAAGTGAACCCGTAACATAGATTTCAAGTGCGGTTGCAATATACTGTGCCTCTTTTTCGTCCTGACGGCGAAGCTCGTTATACAAGTCTTCCAATATCGGCATATTTTCGGGAACGGGATTGTTGAGATAATCTCTGTAAACCAATCTGACACAACGGTCAATTATGGTCTTTTCAACAGGCTGTAAGCCTTCTTTGCCCCCGACAATAAGCTCACAAAGAGAAAGAATAAAGTCGGATTTTAACGATAACGGGTTTTCTTCCTCGGAATAGTTAAGATTTAAGTCCATCGGGTTAATAAAGTCATTCGAGGTAGGCGATATTTTTATCACCTGTCCGTGCAGTCGCTTAACTAACGGCCCGTACTCGGCTTCGGGATCACAAATAATAATATCGTCCTCCGTTACAAGAAAAACATTTGCAATTTCTCTTTTTGCGGAAAAGGATTTACCGGAACCCGGTGTTCCGAGAATAAGACCATTTGGATTTTTTAATAACTTTCGGTCAACCATAATAAGGTTGTTTGAAAGTGCGTTTATGCCGCAATACAGAGCTTCTTTGCCCGTCTGGAAAAGCTCCTGCGTAGTAAAGGGTATAAAAACAGCGACACACGATGTGGTCATGTTTCGCTGAATTTCTATTAAGTTTTGTCCGAGCGGGAGAGAAGACATTAACCCTTCTTCCTGTCTGAAATCAAGCCTTTCCAAAGTACAGTTATTTTTCTGTGCAATGGATTTTGCCTGCAAAATATTATTGTTGAGTTTTCTGTGCGTATCCGCAAAATTTACAACAATAAAGGTTGTTTCAAACATTCTCTCGTTACGACTCTGCAAGTCCTGTAAAATTTTCATTGCATCACTGCCGTATGATACAATATCTGTCGGTATAATATCCATATCATAACCGGCACGGACAGCCTTTTTCTGCTCGGAAATCTTCATAGAATCTATATCGGTGATTTTTCTTTTGATGGTCTTTATTGCACTGACTTGGTCGATTGACCGAATGTGCATTGACACTAT
This sequence comes from Ruminococcaceae bacterium UBA1767, assembly GCA_002315505.1. Classification (GTDB taxonomy): domain Bacteria; phylum Bacillota; class Clostridia; order Oscillospirales; family Acutalibacteraceae; genus CAG-488. The sequence goes on along the minus strand of DCGX01000026.1, from coordinate 350 downwards.
CAGAGAGCTTTGCATATCAAGAAATTCAGAAAGTATTCTGTCCTCAATATCGGCAGACAGTATCTGAATAAAATATGCACTCCCGATTTTATCGCCAACCTTAAATTCATAACCGTTTGCAAATTCAAATGAAGACGGGGCAATAAAGTCTTTTACCGAGAGCCCCGACATAGGAAGCCAATCCCACGAAAAACGGAACGGGCTTGTAGCGTCAAGATGAAACATATCATACATAACCTTTAACCGTTCCTCACCGTTAAGTGCCACCGCCGATACGCCAAGACGTTTGAAATTATTGAGTATATCAATCTCAACACGTTCAATACGGGGCTTTGCTTCTCTGATATTTT
>DCGX01000042.1 GCA_002315505.1 Ruminococcaceae bacterium UBA1767 | reverse complement strand
TCTGGGTTTCGAGAATGATTTTCTCCGGCTTGAAATATACTGATAAAGCACCCTTTGATACCGTTCTCATTCACGGACTCGTAAGAGACGCTCAGGGCAGAAAGATGTCAAAATCTCTCGGCAACGGTATTGACCCGCTCATCGTTATTGATGAATACGGCGCAGATGCACTGAGATTTACTCTTGCAACAGGTAACTCACCGGGAAATGATATGCGTTTCTCTGACGAGAAGGTTGGCGCAAGCCGTAACTTTGCTAATAAAATCTGGAATGCCGCAAGATTCATTCTTATGAATCTCGGCGAAAATGAGAAGGCTCCTCATCTTCCGGAAAAGCTCGCACTTGAGGATAAATGGGTACTTTCTCTTTATAACAAGCTCGTTAAAGAGGTTACCGACAACCTTGACAAGTTTGAGCTTGGTATCGCAGTACAGAAGTTGTATGACTTTATCTGGGATATTTTCTGTGACTGGTATATTGAAATTTCTAAGATTCGTCTTAACAGTGAGGATGAAGCAACTAAGCAGTCAGCCCGTGATATGCTCGTGTATATTATGTCAAACACATTGAAGCTCCTTCATCCGTTTATGCCGTTCATCACAGAAGAAATCTGGCAGACACTTCCTCACGACGGCGAATCAATTATGGTTTCTCAATGGCCTGAATATAACGAAGAGTTTAATTTCAACGTTGAAGAAACAGAAATGAACAGAATTATGGAGGCAATCCGTGCAATCCGTAACCGTCGTGCTGAAATGAATGTTCCACCTTCGAGAAAGGCAAAGTATTACATTGCTACTTCCTACAAGGAAACCTTTGAGCAGGCAGGAATATTCATGCAAAGACTCGCTTCCTGCTCCGATGCTCAGATTGGTGACAGCTTTGATATGGATGATGCTGTCTGCGTTGTTACAGCAGATGCGAAGATTTATATTCCGCTCGGTGACCTTGTTGACTTCGAGGCTGAAATTGCCCGTCTTAATAAAGAAAAGGAAAAGGTTCTCAAGGACCTTGAATTTATAGATAAAAAGCTCAATAACGAAAACTTTGTTGCCAAGGCACCGAAGGCAGTTGTTGACGGTCAGAAGGAAGCTGCACAGAAGCTCCGTGACAAGATTGCAATGATTGACGAAAGTATTGCAAAATTCTCAAAATAACGGAAGTGATATGATGACATATAATGATGCACTCGGATTTATTCATTCAAGAATGAAATTCGGAAGTAACCCGGGTATGGAACGTATCACAGCCTTGTGTGAGGCCTTCGGCAATCCGCAGGATAAGCTGAAATTTGTTCATGTTGCAGGTACAAACGGAAAAGGCTCTACCTGCAATATGATTGCTTCGATTCTTGAACAGGCAGGTTATAAAACGGGACTTTTTACCTCTCCGTATATAATTAATTTCCGTGAACGGATTCAGATTGACCATAAAATGATTTCGGAAAATGAGTTGGCAGAGATTATTGCTAAGGTTAAGCCTGTTGTTGAGGAGCTTTCAAAAGAAGGAATTGAGCCGACGGAATTTGAAATAATCACTGTTGCGGGATTTCTGTATTTTCTTGAAATGAACTGTGATATTGTTGTTCTCGAGGTAGGTCTCGGCGGACTTCTTGATTCGACTAATATCATTAAAAAACCTGAGGTCAGCGTAATCTGCTCAATTTCACTTGACCATACGGATATTCTCGGCGACACTCTTCTGAAAATTGCCGAGCAGAAATGCGGTATTTTTAAAGATGGATGTCCTGTTGTATCTTATCCTCAGCCCGATTTTTCCGTCGAAAGATATATTAAAGACAGGGCGAAGGAAAAGAAATGTGAGTTTTATCCGTCCGAGATTTCTCACATAAAGCTTCTTAAGGAAGAAATTGACGGCTCAACAATCATTTATGCCGGCTGTACCTTTAAAATTCCTTTGATGGGCAAGCATCAGATTTATAATTTCGCAACTGCTATTTCAGCTATTAACGTGCTTAAATTAAACGGCTGGGTTGTTGAAAGAACGCATATGATTAACGGAATAAATAATCTTAAAATGCCTGCAAGAGTTGAAGTGGTAAACGATAAGCCGTTGACTATTATCGACGGCGGACATAATCCGGAGGGCATAGATGCTCTTTGCGCTGCTTTGAAAAAATATTTTTCCGACAGGAAGATTATTGCCGTATTCGGTATGATGAAGGACAAAAACTATGAGTATGCAATTAAAACACTTACTCCTCTTTGTTCAAGAATTTATACAGTTACTGCGTCTAATCCGAGAAGTATGCCTGCAAAGGAGCTTGCAAAGCTGATTAAACCGTATTGCAGTAAGGTAAAAGCGGTCGATTCAATAGAAAAAGCATATCTCAAAGCTAACAAAAAGGCCGAAGAGAATGATGTTGTACTTGTTTCCGGCTCGTTATATCTTGCTTCCGATATTAAAAATATAAAAAATTAAATTTCGTAACCATATTTCAACAAAATATTCAATTAAAATCCTTTATCCTTATGGGTGAAGGATTTTTATTTTCTTTTGGAGGGATAGCTATGCCTGTAAAGATTATGGCAACGGAACAGCGCATCACTGCATTTCTTGAGGGTGAAATAGATCACCATTCAGCACCTGAAATCAGAAATGAAATTGATGATGCTATTCAGATGTACAAGCCAAAGGTTTTAAAATTAGATTATTCGGACGTTACTTTTATGGACTCGTCGGGTGTGGGTCTTGTTATGGGCAGATACAGAGCATTAACACCATTCGGAGGTAAAATAATTGTGTCTAATTTATCTTATTCCGTATACAAAATTATGAAGCTCGCAGGAATTGAAAAAATAGCAAAAATTTCTCAAAGGGAGGAAAAATGATGAACATAATCAATGATTTTAAACTGACAATTGACTCAAAATCCGTTAACGAAGGCTTTTCAAGATGTGCTGTATCGGCTTTTGCGACTCAGCTTGACCCGACAATTGAAGAAATTTCGGATATTAAAATGGCTGTCAGTGAGGCGGTGACAAACTGCATTGTTCATGCTTATCCGCAATCGGTCGGAAAAATTTATATTCACTGCTCAATTCTTGAAAAAAACACCCTTAAGATTTCCATTCGTGATAAGGGCTGCGGAATATCAAATGTTAAGCAGGCGATGGAGCCGCTTTTTACAACATTGGGCGGTGAAAGAGCCGGACTTGGCTTTGCTGTTATGGAAAGCTTTACTGACAGAATTTCTGTAAGGTCAATTATTAACAAAGGTACAACTGTTACCATGTATAAAAAAATCCGTGGTCGTGCGATATTATGATTGTACATAGAAATGAAATTATTGAATCAAATTTAGGTCTTGTACATTCACTTTGTAAAAAATTTATCGGCAAGGGAATTGAATATGATGATTTGTTTCAGGCAGGGTGTATGGGACTTATCAAGGCGGTTGACGGCTTTGACGAGGGGAGAGGGTTTAAATTTTCAACCTATGCCGTACCCGTCATTCTCGGAGAAATAAAAAGACTCTTCAGGGACGGAGGTACAATAAGCGTCAGCAGGTCAATTAAGGAGAAGGGGCGAAAAATAAGCTGTAAACGTGAAAAATTCGTACAAGAATTTGACAGAGAGCCGACAATAAAGGAGCTGAGCATAATAACACAGATGGATGAATATGATATTGCTCAGGCGATTAATGCGACAATGCCGGTTATGTCGCTGACATACGATGACGATGAAAACAGCGAATATGATATTCCCTGTATTTGTACTGACATTAATATTGCAGATTCACTTGCTCTGTTTCAGACAATAGAGGCACTTGACGATAACGACAAAACACTTATTAAGCTCAGATATTTTAAAGGACTTACACAGTCCGTTGTTGCAAAAAAGCTCAATATGACACAGGTACAGGTTTCAAGAAAAGAAAAACAGATTCTTATCAGTATGAGAAATAAATTATCATAGACAAATTTATCCTGTTGTGGTAAACTTAAACAAAGGGGGTATTTTATGCCTAAGAAAACAAATTGTGAGGATTGTAATAATTACACCTATGACGAGGAAAGCGGTTGCTACTGCTGTGAAATGGACCTTGATGAGGACGAATATATTAAGTTTGTCAGCGCAACCTTTTATAACTGTCCGTATTATGAACCGGGTGACGAATATACAATAGTCAGAAAGCAAAATTAACGCACTTTATGGTGCGTTTTTTCTTGCATATTAATTATGAGTATGATATAATGAATTGATTTTTGCATGGAGGTATATTATGAGAATTGTTATAAAAGTCGGTACATCCACACTCGCACATACCAATGGATTACTGAATATCAGAAGGGTTGAGAATCTCTGCAAGGTATTAAGTGATTTAAAAAATGCAGGAAACGATATAATTCTTGTTACATCGGGAGCAATCGGCATGGGCTGCGGAAAGCTCCAGCTTAAGGAAAAGCCCAAGGACGTTGCTACAAAGCAGGCTGCGGCGGCTGTCGGACAGTGTGAGCTTATGTATGTTTACGACAAGCTCTTTTCAGAATACAATCACAATGTTGCACAGCTTTTGCTCACAGGCTCCGATTTTGAGGATTATACCCGTCATACCAATTTTATGAACACTATGGACAGGCTTCTTGAATTGTCCGCTCTGCCCATTATTAACGAAAACGATACTGTTGCCACAGATGAAATCAAGGTCGGCGACAACGATACCTTGTCTGCCCTCGTTGCAGTGTCCGTAAACGCAGACTTACTCGTCTTACTTTCGGATATTGACGGCTTGTTTACTGCTGACCCGCATAAAAATGCAGATGCAAGGCTTATTAATGTTATATCGGAAATTGATGAGAATGTTAAAAAGCTCGCAGGCGGTGAAGGCTCGTCACTTGGTACAGGCGGTATGGTTACTAAGCTGCGTGCCGCTGAGATTTGTACTGCCGACACCTGTGATATGATTATTGCTAACGGTCAGAACCCGTTTTTACTTTATGATATTATCGAAGGTAAAGCTGTCGGAACAAGATTTCTTAAAAGAATGGTGAAACGATGACTACAAAAGATATTTTAGAGCTTGCCGCACAGGCAAAAACAGATATTGCATTAATGTCTGTTGAAGATAAAAATAATGCTCTTTCTGCAATGGCTGATGCACTGGTTGAAAATACCGATTATATATTAGAAGAAAATCAGAAGGATATTGATGCCGCAAGAGGAACTATCAGCGACGTAATGATTGACAGATTATCTCTTTCAAATGAAAGAATTGAAGGAATGGCTAAGGGTATAAGAGATGTTATCGCTCTTCCTTGTCCTGTCGGAAGTGTTCTTGAAAGAATAGAGAGAGATAATGGTCTTATTATAGAGAAAACATCCGTTGCAATGGGTGTTGTTGCAATAATTTACGAAAGCCGTCCGAATGTAACCTCGGATGCCGCCGCACTTACCTTAAAGAGCGGAAATGTTTGTGTCCTTCGTGGCGGTAAAGAGGCGTTTCGTTCTGCTAACGCAATTGTAAATTCACTCAAGCAGGGACTTGCAAGGCTCGGATTTAATGAGAATATTATCAATCTTGTGCAGGATACAAGCAGAAACAGCGCTAATGAGCTTATGACTGCGGTGGGTTATATTGATTTACTTATTCCTCGTGGTGGTCCCGGACTTATTAATGCCTGTGTCAGAAATGCCACAGTTCCGTGCATTCAGACCGGTACGGGAATCTGTCATATTTACGTTGATGAAAGTGCTGATTTTGATATGGCACTGAACATTATCGAAAACGCAAAAACAAGCCGTCCTTCAGTATGCAATGCAGAAGAGGTATTGCTTGTTAATGAAAAAATAGCAGAAGGTTTTCTGCCGTTATTGAAAAATAAATTGGATTATGCTAAAATAAAAAATAAAGTTGAATTCAGACTTTGTGAAAAGTCAATTAAAATTATTGACGGAACACCGGCAGGTGAAAATGATTTTGATACAGAATTTCTCGATTATATTCTTGCTGTCAAAATTGTAAAGGATGTTAAGGAAGCGGTAGCTCATATTGCAAAGCATTCAACACATCATAGTGAAGCAATTATTACATCGGATGATGCGAATGCTGAATATTTTACGAGAAATGTTGACAGTACCTCTGTGTATGTTAACGCAAGCACGAGATTTACTGACGGCGGAGAATTCGGACTTGGTTGTGAAATGGGTATTTCAACGCAGAAGCTCCATGCCCGTGGCCCGATGGGCTTAAAGGAATTAACAACCTACAAATATATTATTAAAGGCAATGGCCAGATAAGATAGGGAGTGAAGGTATGTCGCTGAAATTCGGATTTATCGGTTGCGGAAATATGGGCTCTGCACTTGCAAAAGCTGTATATAATTCAAAAACCGTTGATGAAATTTATATTTTTGATTTTGACAAAGACAAGACAGACAAACTTTCAAAGGAAATCGGTGCTGTTGTTTCGGATTCAAAAACAATTGCTTCCGAATGTGATTATTTCTTTATCGGAGTTAAACCGCAGGTAATTAATGATTGCTTTGACGGAATTAAGGATTACATAAATCCCGGTTCAATAATTGTTTCAATGGCGGCAGGTATTGAAATTTCCGATATTGAAAAAATGAGTAAGCATAACAGAATTATAAGAATTATGCCTAATTTACCTGTCAGTGTCGGTAAGGGAGTTGTGCTTACATCCTGTCAGAATATTTCAGAAAAAGAAAAGCAGGTTTTTGCCGATTCTTTGAATAAAAGCGGAGTTTTTGACTGGCTTGATGAGAAATTTATCGATGCCGCTGGTGCAGTTTCCGGCTGTGGACCTGCATATGCTTATATGTTTATCGAAGCTCTTGCAGATGGTGCGGTTTTGTGCGGACTTCCGAGAGATAAGGCATTGCTTTATGCCGCAGGAATGCTCAGCGGTGCGGCTGAAATGGTTCTTAAAACTGACAAGCATCCCGAAAAGCTCAAGGATGATGTCTGCAGTCCCGGTGGTACTACCATTACAGGCTGCAAGGCTCTTGAGGACGGCGGATTTCGTTCTGCTTCCATCAATTCCGTTGTTGCCGCATATAAGAGAACAAAAGAACTGAAATAATGTATGATTATATTATAAAATATTCAAATCGTAAAACCGTTTCACTTCAGATCAGCGAAGACGGTGAGCTTATTGTAAAGGCTCCTTATAAATTTTCACAGAAAAAGATTGAAAAGCTGATTAATGAATATTCCGGCTGGATAGATAAAAACCTTAAAAAGCATCAGGAACTGCAAGCGAACAAGGTTGAACTGAGTGATGCTGATATTGTTTTGCTCAAGGATATTGCAAACAATGTTTTGCCCGCTAAAACTGAGTATTTTGCAAAGCTGATGGGTGTTGAATTCGGAAGTGTTAAAATCACCTCCGCTCAGAAGAGATTCGGAAGCTGTAGCGGTAAAAATAATATTTGCTATTCTTATATTTTAATGTTATATCCTGAAAAGGCAATTGATTATGTTGTAATACATGAATTATCTCATACTGTGCATCATAATCATTCAAAACAATTTTACGATATGATTTCGGAATATATGCCCGATTATAAAAATGCTGAAAAACTGTTAAAGGGAAAACAGAAAATACCTTACAGAGAATAAGGAAGGAATTCATGAAGACAAAAGTTAAGTACAAGAAATACGGAACATTTCCTGATATGAACACTGTTAAAGAAATTATTCTTTACGGTGCTCTTTACGGAAAAGACAAAAAGCAATATATGTTTCATAATTTTCATAGGGAAATAGAAACGAAAACATTTAATCAGGTTTACTATGATACCGTCGGTCTCGGAGAATATCTTAATGTCAAGCTCGGTCTTACAGGGAAAAAGGTTGCAATCTTAAGTGACAACAGCTACTATTGGATTGCTTCATTTTATGCTGTTTCAACCTCTAAAATGGCCGCTATTCCGCTTGACCCGAAGCTCGGTGACGATGAGCTTACCGATATTATGGTAAGAAGCGGCTGCGATGCAATTATTTACTCAAAGGAATTTTCTTCTGCTGTTTATATGATGAAAAACACGGAAGGCGTAGTTATTACGGATTATATTCTTATGAACGACTTTGACAGCCTTGTTAAGGAAGGTCATGAGATTTTAAATAACGGCGGCAGAAATTATCTCGATGATACTGTAAATGGCGATGATTTAGGCTATATTGTTTATACGTCGGGTACTACAGGAAAGAGTAAAGGTGTTATGCTTACTCATAAAAATGTGGCCTCTGACGGAATAGCCACATGCAGAGCAATGACAGGAAACCAGGCTATTGCATTTTTGCCGTTTCATCATACACTTTCATGGGCGAGCGCACTTCTTGCAAGTCCGCTTCTGAGTGAATGGGGATATCTCTGCCCGAGTATTAAGAATTTACAAAAGGATATTAAAACCTACAAGCCTCAGAATTTTACTGCTGTACCTATGGCGGTTGAAATCATATACAAAAAGATTTGGATGACAGCCAAGAAGGAAGGCAAGGAAGAGAAACTGAAAAAGGGCATTAAGCTCTCAAATTTCCTTATGAAGCTCGGAATTGATATAAGAAGAAAGCTGTTCAAGGAGGTTATTGATAATCTCGGCGGTGAGCTCGAGGTTATTATCTGTGGCGGAGCATATCTTGACCCCAAGTACGAAAAGGGCTTGTATGAGCTTGGAATCCAGGTTATCAACGGCTACGGTGCAACAGAATGTTCGCCGACAGTTACCTGCAACCGACTTGATGATTTCAAATTCGGCAGTGCAGGCAAACCACTTGAATGCAATGAAATTAAAATTAATGACCCGGACGACGATGGTGTCGGTGAGATTTATGTAAAAGGCTCTAACGTAATGGTCGGCTATTACAATGATGAAGAAGCCACAAAGGAAGCTTTTGATGGAGAATGGTTGCCGACAGGTGATTATGGCTACCTTGATGATGACGGTTTCCTTTTCTTCAGAGGCAGAAAGAAGAATCTTATTGTTCTCAATAACGGCAAGAACGTTTCACCCGAGGAGCTTGAGGATAAATTGTCTTCAATCGATTATGTTCTTGAGGTTGTGGTTTATGAGGAGGACGGCTTTATAACAGCCGAGTTCTTCCTTGATACGGATAAATATCCCGATGCAAAGAACACAATCAAAAACGATGTTAACGAATTGAATAAAAAATTACCGTCATTCAAGCAGATTACAAGAGTTAAAACCCGTGATGAGGAATTTCCAAAGACAACAACCTTGAAGATTAAAAGAAATTATAAATGATAAAAGCTCGGTTTTTTGTTAATTGATAAATAATATAAAATAATCCCGTAGTAGCGACAACCTGTCGCCTTAGATCTGCACAAACTCCGATTATCACGTAGTGGACGATGCCCATTGTCCCAATGCACAATGAGATACTTCGCTTTGCTCAGTATGACATGCTTTAAGGCTCCCTGTGGGGAGCTGTCACGAAGTGACTGAGGGGGTAGTTGAGATAATTTGCTTTGCTTAATATGACATTTTTATACTTACTTTAATCATGTTATTTTGACGAAGAATCTAAGCATAAACAATCCCTCCGTCTTTGACTTCGTCAAATCCACCTCCCTTTGCACAAGGGAGGCTGAGAGGAATCTCAAGTAAAAATCATCCCGTAGTGGCGACAACCTGTCGCCTTAGATCTG
>DCGX01000063.1 GCA_002315505.1 Ruminococcaceae bacterium UBA1767 | reverse complement strand
GACTCCTGTCTCCGTTATCTCGGAGAAGATCCGTGGGAGAGACTCCGAGATAACGGAGACAGGAGTCAAATGTTGCTCCGCCCCAGCATTCAATTGAATAGTATCCTGCCTTGTCCATTTCGGGCAAAATTCCCTCATAATCAGCATATGGCATTCTTGTAGCCATAAGCGACTGCTGAGCATCACGCAGGACAGTTTCCGTGAATTTAATTTCTTTCATAAATAACGCCTCTTTATATTATACATCTTAAATTAGAATGTAATTTTATTTTTAATATATTCATTGAGTTTTTCAATGGCAATTCTTTCCTGATGCATTGTATCTCTGTCACGGATAGTAACACAGTTGTCCTCAAGTGAATCAAAGTCAAATGTAATGCAGAACGGAGTTCCGATTTCATCCTCACGACGATAGCGCTTACCGATTGAACCTGTTTCGTCAAAATCAACCATGAAGTCCTTTTGTAACTGCTCATAAACCTTGAGAGCATCGCCAGAGAGCTTCTTTGAAAGCGGAAGAACAGCTGCCTTGAACGGAGCAATGGCTGGATTAAGGTGAAGAACTACACGAGTATCGTTCTTCTCTGCATCGATAACCTCTTCATCATAAGCTTCGCAGAGAACGGCAAGAACTGTTCTGTCAAGACCATAGGTTGACTCAATGATGAACGGAATGAATTTTTCGTTTGTTTCAGGGTCAAGATAATCCATCTTCTGACCGCTGTATTCCTGATGACGTGTAAGGTCGAAGTTTGTTCTGTTGTGAGTGCCATTGATTTCGCCCCAGCCGAACGGGAAGAGGAATTCGATATCACAGGCAGCTTTTGCGTAGTGAGCGAGCTTCTCGTGGTCATGGAATCTCAGGTGGTCTGCAGGAAGACCGAGGTCTTCAAAATATTTTTTACCGTACTCTTTGAAATAATCGTAGAGCTCTGTGTCAGTGCCTTCCTTACAGAAGGTCTGGAATTCCATCTGCTCAAATTCGATTGTACGGAATGTGAAGTTGCCCGGTGTGATTTCGTTTCTGAAAGCCTTACCGATCTGACCGATTGAGAACGGGAGCTTAGCTCTCATAGTACGCTGAACGTTGAGATAGTTAACATATTCACCCTGTGCATTTTCAGGACGAAGGTAGATAACACTCTTTGAATTGTTTGTAACTCCACGGAAGGTCTGGAACATAAGGTTGAACTCACGGATATCTGTGAAGTTGTGTTTTCCGCAGTTAGGACAGGGGATTGAATGAGCCTTGATATAGTCAAACATTTCCTCCTTGGTCATTCCGTCTGCGTGAGCCTCGGGGTCAAAATCATCTATAAGATTGTCAGCTCTGTGACGCATTTTACATTCCTTGCAATCAAGCAACGGGTCAGAAAAGCTGGCAACGTGACCGCTTGCTTCCCATACTCTCGGATGCATAAGAATATCGGCATCAACCTCGTAGCTGTTCTTTCTTTCCTGAATAAATCTTTTACGCCATGTATCCTTGACGTTGTTCTTGAGTCTTGAACCGAGAGGACCGTAATCCCATGTGTTGGCAAGACCTCCGTATATTTCACTGCCCGCAAAAATGAAGCCTCTGTTTTTGCAAAGGGCAACAATCTTTTCCATTGTCTTTTCTGTATTAGAAAGCATAAAAACCAATTCTCCCTCATTTTAAATAATTATTGTTATTATAATTGAATATGAAAATTTTGTCAATATGAATAACTATTAATTAATTGATAAAAATATAAAAAGAAACGAAAGGAGAAAAAAGCATGAAAAAAGCAATTATTTCTATTTCAATGGCTGTTGCAGTGCTGTCTGTTTTTCTTGTCGGATGCGGTAATAAGAAAACAGAAACGGGTACAACCTCGACAACCACAACAACCACCACATCAGCTACAACAACCACAGAAAAGGAAAATCTTGAGGACAGGATAACAAGTGTGCTTGAGGACGCAACTTCAATTTTCGACAGAGAAAGCTCTGCGGCAACAACAAAAGGGTAAAAAACAGGGGACTGTCAATTAAAACAGTCCCGTAAGCTACATATTATATTTTTTCAAGAATACCATTTGTAACCTTGAATTTGTTCCTTGTTGCAAGGCTCAGAAGCGGAGCATCTGATTTTATATTGTCAGTATATGCATCACGAATTTTGTAATCGGGTGCATATTCTTTAATGAATTCGAGCTTCTGCGCACCACTGCAATTCATTCCTGTGATTTTTCCGTCAGCAGGACTTATTCCTGTTCCGATAATTATATCCGCACCGAGCTTTTTGCATATCGGTGCAATCTGCCAGTAAGGCGAAGCTGAACAGACAATACACGGAACATTTCTGTCACGGTTGATGAAAAAATTGTTTATTTTATGTGCGTTTTCATCCCAGAAATCCTCTATCAGTCTTTCTGTATCAATTTCCCTGACACAGGAATAAAGATGTTCCTTAAGCTGTTCCATAGTTATGCTGTGAAGAACGTAATGCTTGGCAGTCCAGTAAAGCTGTTCGGGCAGATATTTAAGCATTGTCGGATGATGCATCATACAGTATGTTAAAAATGCAGTACCGGATTCACCGTTAAATATTGTTTTATCAAAATCGTAAAGGTCAGCAAACATATTGTGTTACATCCTTTTTGCCATCAAGTTCTATTGTTACAGCTTTGCCGTTATAGTTGATTTCAAATGTGCCGTTTCCGTCAAGCACGAGCTGAGTCAGTTTACAGTTCTGCCAGTCGATATCAACCCTGACATTACCCTTTGCGGTCAGACCGTGAATATAGCCGTCAGCCCATTTATCTGGAAGAGCAGGGAGAATGATGATTTTATTGTCAAAGCTCTGCATGAGTGCCTGCGCAATACCGCAGGTAGCACCGAAATTGCCGTCAATCTGGAATGGCGGATGAGCATCAAACATATTCGGGAATGTACCGCCGCGACCCGGTCTGTATTTTGGCTTTATATATCTGAGCTGATTGTCAATGAGCTTGATAACCTTATCCTTGTCACGAAGTCTTGCCCAGAAGTTAATTTTCCAGCCGAGACTCCAGCCTGTGCCGTGGTCACCTCGGATTTCAAGTGTCCGCTTGGCGGCTTCTGCTAAGTCCGGAGTTCTCTCAATGTCAATAATATTTGCAGGATGAAGTGCATAAAGATGCGAAACATGTCTGTGATGCTTGTCAAAGCCTTTTTCATCCTCGTACCATTCATAAAGACCGCCGGTCTTGCTGATTTTAAACGGTAACAGCTTACCGAGTGCAGATTTGATTTTTTCACAAAGCTCATTGCTTTCACCGAGAACAGCATATGCTTTGATTGTGTTTTCAAACAAATCACGAACGATTTCCATAGTCATATAAGTAGTCTGACTTACGGAGCAATCCTCCTTGCCGACCTTAAACTCGTTTTCGGGAGATGTTGACGGTGCAAATATTAAATATCCGTCCTTGTCCTCTACAAGCATATCAAGGCAGAATTTGCAGGACTCCGCCATAATCGGAAGAGCATCTTTTCTGAGAAAATCCTTGTTGAGTGTGTACTCATATTCCTCAAATAAGTGACGGCAGAACCATGCACCTGCAAGTGACCAGAAGGACCATACGGGATTTCCGCCGGACGGAGTTGAAATTCTCCATAAATCAACATTATGATGACAGCAAAAGCCGTCTGCACCGTAATAATTTTTTGCGGTTTCAATGCCTGATTTTGATAAGTCCTTAATAAAGCTCATCAGAGGCTTGGTCATTTCGGGAAGAGAGCACATCATTGTCGGCCAGTAGTTCATTTCAGTGTTGATATTGACCGTATAGTTTGAACGCCACGGAGAGCAGGTTTTAAATGTCCATATTCCCTGCAAGGTCATGGCCTGCGAGCCTTCTCTTGAGCCGGATATTGTCAGATATCTTCCGTAGTTGAAAAGGAGACAGTATAAATCGTTATCATTATTTTTGTTGTGAAGGAATTCGTGAAGTCTTCTGTCTGTGGGCACATTGTCCTTTTTGCTGTTACCGAAATCAACAGAAACTCTGTCATAGTATTTTTTGTAGTCTGCAATGTGTTCGCTTAAGAGCCTGTCATAGCCGAGCTTTACGGCATTTTCGATTCTTTCGTGACAGATTTCTTCATAGTTCACCTGTGAATTGCAGGTTAATTTATCAAAGCTCTCAAAGTTGTTTTCGGCAGAAAGATAGAAAATAACCTCTGAAGCATCAGTAATGTGCAAATGATTAGCGTTTGCCTTGATTTTTCCGTCAGACACAACACGCACCTCGGTGCAGAAGCGTATGCCTTCCTTTTCTCCGTCAAGATATGTGAAAATCGGATTTGCTTTATCGTCACATTCAAGATGCGACGGAGCTATTCCGACAATTTTGTAAGTGTCATTGTCAGTAAATACTTCGTGCCTGAGTTCACAGTCAATCATGAATTTCAGGTCGAGATTTTTCTGCTCACTTGTGTATTTGTAAACAAACACCTTCCCGGGACAGCTGATGAATGCCTCACGGGTATACTTGATATCGTTAGCAGTGAATTCCACATTTGAAACAGCCTTTGAAATATCAAGACTTCTTCTGTATGTTTTAGGACAAAGGTGCTTCATTGAGGTGATATGAATTTTACCGAGCTGTAAAAACCACTCGCAGTCGTCACCTGTAAGGTTATCGGCAATAAAATTCCTTGCTTCGAGCTTTTGCCCGTTTAAAGCCAGCTCTCTTGCTTTTTTGAATTTTTCAACCTTGTTTTCAACTTTATAATAATGTGAATATCCCGACCACAGAGTATCAAGATTAAGTCCGACAGTTTCCTTGTCAACATCTCCGAAAACCATTGCTCCGAGACTTCCGTTGCCGAGAGGAAGAGCTTCTGTCCACTCTGTTGCAGGATGATTATACCATAATGTATATGCACCAATACCCATATTTGCCTCCGAAAATTAACAATTTTTACTTTAGAATTATACCCCACAAGACTTATTAAAGTCAATTATTATCTTGCATTTTATGTTTTTTTATTATAAAATAATAAGGATATAGAAGAGGATGTGTTTAAAACGGACAGAGTTTTAATTATCGGCGCAGGAGCGGCAGGACTGATTGCCGCAGGTACGGCAAGCGCCAACGGAAAAGAAGTAATAATACTTGAACGTAATGATAAGCCTGCACGTAAGGTTATGATAACAGGCAAGGGCAGATGCAATGTTACAAATAACTGTAAGGAGCTTGATGAGCTTATATCAAATGTTCCGGTCAACGGCAGGTTTATGTACAGTGCATTTTCAAATTTTATGCCGATGGATACTGTTGAGCTTTTCGAGGATATGGGCGTTACACTCAAATGCGAAAGAGGCGGCAGAATATTCCCTGTTTCTGACAAGGCATCGGATATTGTCGATGCGCTTATTGCCTATGGTACAGATGACGGTGCTGAAATTGTAAATGCAAGAGCCAAAGAGCTAATTATAGAAAATGATGAATTAAAGGGCATTCGTACCTTTGAGGGTGACGAATATTATGCAGATAAGGTGATTGTTGCAACTGGCGGTAAATCCTATCCACGTACAGGCTCGACAGGTGACGGATATGACCTTGCAAGGCAGGCAGGTCATACAATCATCGAGCCGAAGCCGTCACTTGTTCCGTTCAGCTGTCATGAAGGCTTCTGTACTGATTTGATGGGGCTTTCACTTAAAAATGTATCTCTTAAGATAATGGATAAGCAAAAGAGTAACAAGGTTATTTACGAGGACTTCGGTGAAATGCTTTTCACACATTTCGGTGTGTCGGGACCGATGATTCTGTCTGCAAGCTCACATATAAGACAAATGGAACAGGGCAGATATGTTATCAGTGTCGATTTGAAGCCTGCACTCAGCGAGGAACAGCTTGACAACAGAATATTGCGTGACTTTTCGGAGAACACTAATAAGGATTATATTAATTCACTCAATGCACTTCTTCCGAAAAAGCTCGTGCCCGTATTTGTAAGGCTTTCAAAGATAAAACCGAATACAAAGGTAAATCAGATTACAAAGGAAGAGAGAAAAAGAATTGTCGGATTGATGAAGAATTTCACAATGACAATCAAAGGCTTCCGACCGATTGATGAGGCAATTATTACTTCAGGTGGAGTTAAGGTTTCCGAAATCAATCCGAAGACCATGGAAAGTAAAATTCTGAAGAATCTTTACTTTGCAGGTGAAGTGATTGATGTTGATGCATATACAGGTGGATTTAATTTACAGATTGCATTTTCCACGGGTAAATTAGCCGGTGAAAATGTATAATTGAGGAGAATGAATATGTCAGTTAATGTTGCAATAGACGGACCTGCAGGAGCAGGAAAAAGCAGTGTTGCCAAGCTCGTTTCAAAAAAGCTCGGCTATATTTATGTTGATACAGG
>DCGX01000003.1:7278-7418 GCA_002315505.1 Ruminococcaceae bacterium UBA1767 | reverse complement strand
ATGGGACACGTTGACCATGGTAAGACTTCACTCCTTGATGCTATCCGTAATACTGCGGTTACTTCAACTGAAGCCGGTGGTATTACACAGCATATCGGTGCTTACAGAGTTGACCTTGATGGTCAGCAGATTACTTTCCT
>DCGX01000003.1:0-7183 GCA_002315505.1 Ruminococcaceae bacterium UBA1767 | reverse complement strand
GCTGATGACGGTATCATGCCGCAGACAATCGAAGCTATCAACCACGCAAAGGCAGCAGGTATTCAGATTATTGTTGCTATCAATAAGATGGATAAGCTTGACGTTAATCCCGACAGAATTATGCAGCAGCTCACAGAGCACAGCCTTGTTCCCGAAGAGTGGGGCGGTGATGTTATCTGTGTGCCTGTTTCAGCAAAGACTCATATGGGTATTGATAAGCTGCTCGAAAATATTCTTCTCGTTGCAGAAATGCAGGAGCTTAGAGCTAACCCGAACCGTGCTGCAAAGGGTATCGTTATCGAGGCTCGTCTTGATAAGGGCAGAGGTCCTATTGCTACACTTCTTGTACAGAAGGGTACACTTAATTCGGGTGACATAATCGTTGCAGGTCAGGCAGTTGGCCGTGTACGTGTAATGACAGACGATAAAGGCAGAAAGGTTAAGACTGCAGGTCCATCAGTTCCTGTTGAAATCATGGGTCTTGCCGATGTTCCTAACGCAGGCGACATCTTTGACGCAGTTAGTGATGAAAAGCTCGCAAGAGAGCTTGTTGAGCAGAGAAAGAACGAGGCTAAGGAAGCACAGTTCAACTCAATGCAGAAGGTTACTCTTGATAATCTCTTCGATTCACTTAAGGAAGGCGAGATGAAAGAGCTCAGCGTTGTTGTTAAGGCTGACGTTCAGGGCTCGGCAGAAGCAGTTAAGCAGAGTCTTGAAAAGCTCTCAAACGAAGAGGTTCGTGTTCGTGTTATCCACAGCGGTGTAGGTGCTCCTAGTGAGTCCGATGTTATGCTTGCTAACGCATCAAATGCTATAATCGTCGGCTTCAATGTTCGTCCCGACCCTGTTGCAATCAGCCTTGCCGAGCGTGACAATGTTGAAATGAGAATGTACAGAATCATCTACGATTGCATTGAGGAAATTCAGGCAGCTATCAAGGGTATGCTTGCTCCGAAGTTCCGTGATGTTGACCTCGGTCGTGCTGAAGTAAGAAATGTTATCACAATTTCTTCTGTAGGTAAGGTTGCAGGTTGCTATGTTCTCGATGGTAAAATTACAAGAAATGCAAAAATCCGTGTTGTTCGTGACGGTATCGTGCTTGCTGAGGATGAAATCGCTTCACTTCGCCGTTTCAAGGATGACGTAAAGGAAGTTGCAGACGGCTACGAGTGCGGTATCAGCCTTGAAAAGTTCAGCGATGTCAAGGAAGGCGATATCTTCGAGACATANNAACTATGAATGCGGTATCAGCCTTAATAAGTTTGCCGACATTAAAGAAGGCGACATTTTAGAGGCATATATCACAGAGGAATACAGAGATTAAGAGGTAGATTATGGCAGGATACAAAATCAACAGAGTTTCCGAGGATATCAAACGTGAGATTATTGCAATAATCCGTGAATTGAAGGATCCGAGGGTAATGGGTAAAATGCTGACTGTTGTCCGTGTTGAAGTCAGCTCCGATGCATCCTATGCCAAGGTTATGATAAGTGCCCTTGAGGGACTTGATACGGCAAAGGAAGCTGTAAAAGGACTTAAAAATGCTACCGGATTTATCCGCCGTGAGCTTGGACAAAGACTTCGTTTAAGAAAAACCCCAGAGCTTACCTTTGTTGCGGATGACTCTATTGAACACGGTATGAATATTGTAAAAATTATGGATGACCTGAGGAATGATTAAAAATGATGATTACTCTTGACCAGACGGCAGAATTTTTAAAATCCAAAGATAATTTTATGATTTTGTCTCACGGACATCCCGACGGAGACACTTTGGGTGCGGCTTTTGCACTCAAAGCGGCTCTTAATAAAATCGGTAAAAAAGCAGAGGTTTGCTGTTCGGACACTATGCCGTCAAAGTTTTCATATATAGGACAGACGGTAGATGAATTTGAATATTCAACACTTGTTGCGGTTGACGTTGCAGACACAAAACTGCTCGGCAAAGCTTTTGAAGCAAAATATGCCGACAAGATTGAACTTTGCATTGACCATCATGGCTCAAACAGAGCATTTGCCGAGAGAACCTTGCTCGATGCAGATGCGGCGGCGGCCTGTGAGATTATTTTGTCTGTAATAAGAAAGCTCGGTGTTGAAATCGACAGACATATTGCAGATTGCATTTTTACCGGACTTACAACCGATACGGGTTGCTTCCGCTATTCAAATGTCACACCGACCACACTTCGTATGGCGGCGGATATGGTTGAGTGCGGTGCAAGAAATGTTGAAATAAATACAGCAATGTTTGAAACTAAAACAAAAACCTATGTTGCACTTGAAAAGCTCGCAATGGCATCGATGAAAATGTATCTCGATGATAAGCTCGCTTTCATAACAATAACACAGGATATGTTCCGTCAGAGTGGCTCGGACGAGAGCGAGGTTGATGCGATAGCTTCACTTCCCCGACAGATTGAGGGAGTGGTTGTCGGCGTTACAATGCGTGAAAAACCTGACGGCACATTTAAGGTTTCGATGAGAAGTCATGCACCTGTTGATGTGTCAAAAATCTGTGCAATGATGGGCGGCGGAGGACATCCGCAGGCGGCAGGCTGTCAACTTGAAATACCGGTTGATGAGGCTACACAAAGAATAATTGAATGTGTAAAACTTGGATTAGAATAAAGGAGAAACTATGGCACAGTTAAAAATGTATCGTCTTGCAGGTACACCTATTGAAGATGCACCTCTTCCCGAGGGCTATAGCATTTCAAATTATAAAACAGAAGAAGATAAGCTTGCGTGGGTTGAGTGCTGTAAGAACGGACTTGTTAATGACGACGCAACAGCAAAGGACTTTGATAATGCTATGGAAGGTCATGGCGTTAACATTGAAAAGGACGTTTTCTTCCTTGATCATAATGGTGAGCATATCGGAACAGTAACAGCATTTGTCCGCAAGGAAGATAACAGCGGCGATATGCATATGGTCGGCATTCGTACAGATTACCGTGGAAAGGGACTCAGCAAGTTCCTCAGCATTGTTACCTGTAAGCACCTTGATGAAGCAGGCGTTGATTACACCGTGCTTACAACAGACGAGTGGCGTAAAGGCGCAATCAAGGGTTATCTTAATGCGGGCTTCCTGCCTGTAAAATATGACCACGGTATGAAAAAAAGATGGTGTGCCGTGCTTGAGGATTTAGGTGTGGACAGCGTTCAGATGCTCAAGAACAACAGAAAACCATATCAGATAATTTACAGAAAGAATTTAAAAAAATAAGGAGTCTTTGAAATGACAAAACCAATCGTTGGCATTCAGCTTTATACATTGCGTGACCACATTAAGACCGCCGAGGATTTTGATAAAACTCTTGACCGTCTTTCAAAGCTCGGAGTTACAGATGTTCAGATTTCCGGAATCGGTGACTTCCCAGCAGAGGAACAAGGTGAAATTCTTAAAAAGTACAATATGAATTGCTGTGTTACTCACAAGCAGTTTGACAGAATGAAGGAAGACCTCGACACTATGATTGAGGAGCATAAGGCAATCAACTGCGATGCAATGGGTATCGGTAGTGCTCCCGAAGAGTCAAGAGGAAGTGCAAAGAGAGTTCGTGAGTTCATCGAGGAAACAAAGGAAATCGGTGCAAAGCTCAAGGAAAACGGAATGACCTTCAACTATCATAACCACCACTTTGAGTTCTTCAAGCTCGGTGACATGAATTGCTCAATGATGGATCTTCTTCTTGAAGAAACAGATGACTCATTCAATTTCATTCCCGATGTTGCATGGATTCATTATGCTGACCATGACCCTGTTGAGGTTCTCAAAAAGATGAAGGGTAAGGTAAAGGTTATTCATTTCAAGGATTATATCGTAGAAGAAAACAGAGAAAGAAAGTTCGTTTCTCTCGGCAAGGGTGTAGTTAACCTCAAGGAATGCTACGACATTGCCTGTGAGCTTGATATACCTTATATTATGTACGAGCAGGATTGCGATTGGACAGACGATGACGCATTCAAGTCCGTTGAGGAGTCATGGGAGTTCCTTCAGTCATTACAGAAATAAAAAAGAAACGAATGGAGAATAATAATGAATAATAAATCTTTTTCATTCTCAGGCAACGAAAACAGAAAAAATCAGATTAAGACAATGAAGTCAGTCAAAGCTCTTGACAGAAACATCTATATGCTTGACTATCAGTGCGACTACGATATTGATGAACTTCTTGACGAGGGCGTTAAAACTATCGGTGACCTCTTGAAATTTATGACAAAGCGTTCACCGCTCAGCAGAAGAGCTTTCACAATCGGTGAAGTTGAGGGTGGCGGATGCTCAACATTTAACACAGTTACACCCGACGGAGATTTTCTTCTCGGCAGAAACTTTGATTTCAAAACAGCTCCGTGTATGGTTTTGTGGACACATCCGAAGAATCATTACGAAAGTGTTTCCGTTGTTGACACAAATTTCCTTGTGTATGGTGACAAGTGGAACAGATACAATAAGATGAATGCATTTCAGTCACTTCTTGCACCTTATTGCTGTGTTGACGGTATAAATGAAAAGGGACTTTCAATTGCAGTTCTCCAGATTCGTGCAAAGCCGACAAATCAGAAAAATCCTGCGAAGAAGGATATCGCAACAACGGCGGCTATCCGAGGAATTCTTGATACCTGTGCAAATGTTGATGAGGCGGTTGCATTCTTCAACAAGTACAATATGCATGACGCACTCGGTGTTGCATATCACTATCAGCTCGTTGATGCAACAGGCAGAACTGTCGTAGTTGAGTACATAGACAACATTCTTCACGTATATGAAAGAAACAGTGATAAATACGGAATCAGCAATTCGATTTATGAAAATGACGGAGTTGACTATCAGTACGTTTCCAACTACACCGTTACAAAGAATATCGGCAAGTACGAGGTTGAACAGCACGGCGAAGACAGAACAGATGCAATTCTTGATTCAATCAATAAGAAAAACAATGTTCTCACTGAGCTTGAGGCAATGGATTTGCTCGACTACGTAAAGCTCGACTATGACCATCCGAAATATCCGTGGAGAATCGGTGCATTGTGGAGTGCGGTTTATAATTCTTCAAAGAATACAGTTAAGCTTGTCGGAAATATGGATTTCTCAAAGGTTTATACCTTCAGTGTTGACAGACCGTGTGAGGTTATCAAACAGGAAGGCATTGAAAAGAGCGAGTATCCCAAAGGAAACTGGAAATATCTTTAATAAAATTACTCCTGCTGCGGCGGGAGTTTTTTTGTTGTTGAAAAAAATAATGAATTGTGATATCATTAATTAAGACATTTAGATTGAGGTGATATTCATGAAAAAAATCATATCAATAATTTGCACAGTTGCTTTGTTGCTGTGCCTCGGTGTGCCGACAAAGGCCGCTGATGAACTGAAGATATATTCAATGGCGGATATTTCTGACGGCTCGATTTCAACTAAGCTCATCGGACTTGACGGTGATGACTTCGAGGAAGAAAGTGACTTTACACTTGATGAGGTTTCATCTGTTCCGACAAGCTACGATTCACGTACAACCGGCTGTATTCCGAAAATTCGTAACCAGGGTGAAATGGGAGCCTGCTGGGCATTTGCTACAATTGCATCAATGGAAATCGATGCTTGCAAGCAGGGCTACAGTAAATCAAACACAGTTGATTTTTCCGAGTCACACCTTGTATGGTACACTTACTCGGCAGATACAAACAAAAGCTCTCCTCTTTTCGGTGAGCAGTATATTTCCGATGATTCTCCGTACCTTATAGGCGGAAACTGGAATCGTGCGACAGGTACACTTTCAAGATGGAGCGGAGTTGCGAATGAGAGCGACTTTAAATTCTACAATCTTGAAAAAGATTTCGATAAAATGAGTAATTATCCCGAAAGTGGCAGATATAATACCGACAGCGGAGTTATTCTCAAGGATGCTGAGGTTTTCTCTGCTGCAAACGATGTTAAGAACTGGATTATGACTCACGGTAGCTGCACAGCTTCATTCTATTGGAATGCTAAGAATTACAATTCACAGAACAAGGCATATTATTCGCTGGGTTCTGTACCAAATCATATGATTACAATTGTCGGCTGGGATGATAATTTCTCAAAGAGCAATTTCAATTCCACACCGAGTAAGGATGGAGCATGGCTTGTCCGTGACAGCAATGGCGATTATATGGATAACGATGGTTACTATTGGTTGTCCTACAGGGACGGCAGTTTGCAGGATTTTACAGGCTTCTCTGCACAGAGTGCGTCGAATTATGACAATAACTACACCTATAACGCAGTTGGCTTCTCATCTGCGGCTTCCTGTACAAGCGGTTCAACCGTAGCGAATATTTTCACAGCGACAGGAAAGCAGAATCTTAAAGCAGTTTCATTCTACACAATTACAAAGAACACCTCCGCAACAATCAGAATTTATACAGGCTTTAGCGGAAGCGACGTAACCTCGGGCACTTGTGTAAATGAAAAGAAGGTTACGATTTCAAACAGAGGCTATCATACAGTTGAGCTTGATAAGACAAACGTGCTTGCAAAGGGAACAAAATTTGCGGTTGCGATTACATATTCCGTAAGCTCCGGCACAGTTGAAATTCCTGTTGAGCAGTTAAATAAGACAGTCAGCGGAGTTAAGTACACCTCGCAGAGCGGACAGAGCGTAGCTCTTCTCAATAATGACGATACCTGGACGGATGCAGTTGATTACTCAGTAGGCAATTTCTTCATTCAGGCTTTCACAACTGATAATGACGATCCGCACATTGACCCTCCTGCGGTTGAATCGTCTGTTTCAATCAGAAATATGGAGAAGTTTAACGATGTGACATTCTCTTACAGGTCGAGTATAGTTTTCTATGCGGATTGCGTGAATGCGAATAACGTCAAATGGAACGTTGACGGCGCAGATTATACGGTGAATGCGGATTCGAGCGTAACTGTTAATGAAGCAAAGGGTAATTTCACGATTTATTGCACAGCAACGGGTTCCAACGGACAGGAGCTGACGAGTGAAACCGAGACGATAAAGGTTGATTCGGGCCTGCTGTCCAGAATAATTGCATTTATTGAATGGGTTTTCGGTATTTTACCAATTTATTACCAATAATTTATACAAAATTACACAATAGTCATTCCGTTTTGGAATGGCTATTGCCTTTTTTGGTCTCTTCACGGGAATTTGGGGAATAAAAAAGAATACATTA
>DCGX01000049.1:51775-68167 GCA_002315505.1 Ruminococcaceae bacterium UBA1767 | reverse complement strand
CACCCTGCTTTCGCAAAGTGCTTAGTTATTTTACTTTAATTTTCTAATTTCATCTTTGGAAAGTTCCAAAAATGATTTACCAGATGATTTTAGGTATTCCGAAACTTTTTTTAAGTTATATTCAAAAGGCTTGTCTTTATCCAAGAATTTATTCCCTACGACAAAGTTATCGCAATCAGGCAATTCTACCATTTCATCATCTCCAATCAAAATTATATTTATTCAAAATATTAACTATTGAATCCCCGTCAATCATCTGCGTTACTTTAGATATTTATCAATGCTTTCAAAGAAGAGCTTCATAATTTCGGACATTGAAGCCTTATCCTCACAGTTATGACCTGAATTCGGGAATGAAATAAAAGTGTGCTCAACACCGAATTCCGTTAGCTTCTTATCAAGGTCAACCGAATTCTGATACGGTACTATTTCGTCCTGCTCACCCTGTCCGAAAATTGTCGGAACAGTGTTTTCGTTGATATAATTTATCGGAGAGCTTTTTTTCAAAGCAGGTCTTGCGGCATCAAAATCATTTAAATCAATCTTATATCCGATTCCGTTACTGATTACACCTGCAAAAAATTCCACACCGACAGCCTTTGAAATGCTGTTTTCCTCGGAATAATAGTATTCGTCCTCAAGGTCTGTAGGTCCGCAAAGCTCAACGACACATACAGGCTCTACAGGTGAAACCTGCTTTCTCGTGTAAGCATAAAGCAGTGAAAGATGTCCGCCTGCGGAAATGCCCGTAAGAAGCACCTTATTAAAATTAACACCGTATTCCGCACCCTTTGCCTTGATTGCAGAAAGAGCGGAAGATATATCGTCGAGGATATCCTCATAATTTACATTTTCCGAAGCATACCTGTAATTGATACACGCACAGCCACAGCCTTTGTCCTGACTTACCTGAAAAATAGTTTTCGTGTAGGCATCCTTACTACCTTCAAACCATCCGCCGCCGTGAATGCAAAGCACCAGTCCGAGGTCACCCGAAGCATCCTTCGGAAACACAAGGTCATAGGTCTGTCTTTCGTTCTTATCTTCAGTGTAATAATTATCGAGAAATATTCTGTTGTCCGGATAATACCTGATATATCCCGAAAAGAGGATATTAAAAAATGATACAATAGCCATAAAAAATGCTCCTGTTTTTGTAAACAAAATAATCCGACTCCTTTTTTATAACGATACAAAAATTAATGATAGTTAAATCAATCCAAGATATTTGCCGGCTTTTTGTCCGAGTATTTTTCTGCCGATAAACACCGAAGCACAAGAAATAACGAGAATTATTATTGAATTAAGGCAAAACGGGATTTCTTTGTAGATAGGAACAACCTTTGAAAGTAAACGAATTATCAACATATGAGAAAGATAAATTCCGAATGATGCATCCCCGAGAAAGAGTAAAAATTTCTTAATCACATTGTCGGGCATTTCCCATTTTGAAGTAATAAATCTGTATTCAAGCATCATCAAAATTGAACAGGTTAAAAATGCAGACAGCTTAAGCTGTGTACCGCAATTTCCTCTGTCAAATACTGCCCAGAAAATATAGCCTTCAAGCATCTGAATAATTACCGAAATTATTAGAAATACGAACAATTTACTGTTCTTACTCTTAATATCAATCACTTTATTACCCAGTAAAATTCCGAGATAATAATATGTAAACCATCCGCACAGGCAATTAGTCCATGCTATTTTGATATATTCGTTGAGCTTGAAGCCTGCAAGCATCGGCAGATATACAAAGCCTATTGTGAAAAGCGGTGCAATCAGCCATCCGACAAACCGATATTTTGAATCGGCAATTTTATTAATCAACGGAGTTACAAGCACAAGTCCTATGTATACGAAAATATAGTAAAAATGTTCTCCGACTTCGCCTGTAATAATATTTCTCAACAAACGCCCTACCCCGTCAAAGGAAGGAACGGAATATACAACAGTCCAGATTAAATACGGAATAAACACTCTCAGTATTCTCTTTTTATAAAATGACAGAATGTTTTCTGTTTTAAGAGGAGTAAGATATCCCGAAAGAAAAATAAAAGTCGCAACACCGAGATTCAACACAGGCCTTAAAAGCACCTGAACCCATCCGCCTGCCTCGGGATAACTGCCATCCGGGGCGGTATGTATCATTACTACGCAGATTATTGCAGCTGCACGAAGCAGTTGAATATTTGTTATCTTCTTTTTACTTTTTGCAAGCATCAATAATTCACCTCAAAGGTTTTTTAATCTTTTCTACATTATATCAAATTATGTGGATTTTTCAACATTATTTGGAAATTAAAGAAAAGGTACTATTAGTGAATTTTAATTAAAACCACATTATAGTACCTTGTTTTGAATATGAAGATTATCGAATTTTCATCTAAATACAACAATCTGTTATATTACAGTAAGTTTCTCTGAATTTTACCTGTAACTGTCTTTGGCAATTCATCTCTGAATACAACCAATCTCGGATATTTATACGGAGCAGTATGCGATTTAACATAAGACTGAATTTCTTTTTTGAGTTCTTCTGTCGGCTCTGTACCCTTAGTAAGAACAATGCTTGCCTTAACAATCTGTCCTCTTACCTCATCGGGAGCAGCTGAAACACCGCATTCAAGGACATACGGAAGCTCCATAATAACACTTTCAATCTCGAATGGTCCGATACGATAACCCGACGACTTGATAACATCATCAACTCGACCGACATACCAGTAGAAGCCATCTTCATCACACCATGCGGTGTCGCCTGTGTGATAATAGCCGTCGTGCCATACCTCGTCGGTTTTCTCCTGATTTCCGTAATAGCCTCTGAACAGACCGCACGGAGCACCGTTTTCAACATTGATAACAATTTCACCCGTTTCACCGATTGGTACAGGATTTCCGTCCGGGTCAACAATCTTAACATCGTAAATCGGAGCAGGTTTACCCATTGAGCCGATTTTATGCGGTGCACCACGAAGGTTACCGATAATCATTGTGCTCTCAGACTGACCGAAGCCCTCGATAATCTGAAGACCAGTGAGCTTTTCAAATTGTCTGTATACCTCAGGATTAAGCGCCTCGCCCGCTGTTGTCATATGCTTAACTGACGAGAAATCATACTTTGAAATATCCTCCTTAATCATCATACGGAGCATTGTCGGCGGTGCGCAGAAGGTTGTAATATGATATTTAGCAAACATCGGAAGAATATCTGCGGCATCAAATCTGTCAAAGTCATAAACAAATGTTGCCGCCTCGCAAAGCCACTGTCCGTAGAGCTTACCCCACATAGCCTTTGCCCAGCCTGTATCTGAAATTGTGAAATGAAGTCCGTCCGGGTCAACACAATGCCAGTATTTTGCAGTATGGAAATGTCCGAGCGGATATTTGTGGCTGTGTGCCGCAATTTTCGGATAGCCTGATGTTCCCGAAGTGAAGAACATAAGAAGAAGGTCATCACCGCACGGTGAGTCATCTGTTCTGTCAAAGTGTGAAGAGAACAATGTATACTCTTCATCAAAGCTCCTCCAGCCGTCACGTTCACCGTTTACAATGAGCTTATTCTTCATCTTGCCGTACTTTTCACAGGCAATATCAACCTGATGAGCTGTGTCACCGTCAGCTGTGCAGATTATTGACTCAACACCTGCGGTTTCAAAGCGGTACTCAAAATCATGGTCCTGCAGCTGACTTGTGGCAGGTATAGCAATTGCACCGAGCTTATTAAGTCCTATCATTGCAAGCCAGAACTGATAATGACGCTTGAGAACAAGCATAACTCTGTCGCCTTTTTTAATGCCCATACTCTTGAAGTAATTTGCACACATATTGCTCTTTTTGCTGATTTCGGCAAAGGTAAATCTTCTCTCAGTCTTATCCTTTGAGATATGAAGCATTGCGAGCTTATCAGGGTCCTTCTTACCAAGCTCATCAACAATATCAAAAGCAAAGTTGAATTTATCAATATTCTTAAATTCAATCTTGGTCGGTGTTCCCTTATCATTCTTTTCAACTGTGATATATTTCTTGTAAATTCTGTTCTTAGTATCCTGACGAATAATTTTATTGTCCTCAACCTTCGGAACACCTACAAGCTCGGGAATATCCTCGCCTGTCGGATTAAGAACGATTGCGTAGAATTCGCAATCCTCACCGCCCACGGCAATCATTCCGTGAGGTGTTGAAGAATTATAATAGGCTGTATCACCGGGTCCGAGAATATCGCTGTACTCGCCAACCTGAATTCTCAGATGACCTGAAATAATTATATCAAGCTCCTGTCCCTCGTGAGTTGTAAGCTCAATATCTCTGTTCTGTGCATTCTCGTCATATGCACTTTTAACGTAAAGCGGCTCAGCAATACGATTCTGGAAAGCATAGGCAAGGTTGTAATACTTCATGCCGTGAGCGTCAGAAATTTCCTGTCCGTGTCCTTTACGTGTAATTGTAAGAGATTTAAGCGTGGGGCTGTGACCCTCGATAATATCGGTTACGTTAACATTAAGAGCTAAGGCGCAACGATAAAGGAAAGCAAAGTTCAGATCACGAACTCCGTTTTCACACTCCAAATATTCTTCAACAGTAACGTCCGTCTTCAGTGCCATAATTTCAGGTGTCACGCCCTCGATTTCACGAAGATATCGGATTCGTCCTGCCATTTCCTGAATCTTGTAATCAAGTCCTGTCATTGTTGTTTGCATCAAAATCACACTCTTTTCTTTTGAGAGAACAAAAAAGCCCGTCTCAAAGTAAATTTCTTTGAGACGAGCATTAAAATCAATACCCGCGGTACCACTCAACTTGCACTTTAGTGCCACTCAGACTCTATCAAGTCATATGCATTAACGCAGCAATCACGGGGAAAGTCTACTTGCCGGAGCTTTCTTTTTCCCGACTCGGAAGCTACAACTACAGGTAACAGTTCCGACGACTCACACCATCCGTCGCCTCTCTGTGCGCTTACTTTACCAAAGTTCTCTTCGTCAACGTCTTTTATTGGTAAGTATTTTACTATGATAAATCAATTTTGTCAATAGTTTTATTAAAATTATTTTGTATATTTTTCAATAAAATCTGCAACGATTGCCGTGTCATCAAGTCCGTGCGGATGATGCTCACAGCCCGGCTTGATATGAACCTCGATGTCAACACCTGCATTTCTGTATGCTCTTTCGAGAAAAATTCCGTTTTCATCATACGGAACAGTCAAATCGCTGTCACCTGCAACAAGTATTGTCGGAATTTTTGCAGAAACAAGCTCGGGAATTCTGTCAAGCGGCATATCGCGATATGCCATCAGCTCGCCGATTGTTGACAAGCCGAGAGCATCAAGAATTTCCGAATAATCGGTATTCAATGAATTTCCCCTGCCGAACCCACAAGGACAGCTCATATAATTAACAACAGGAGCATCAAGATAAAGGCAAGCCGTAAGCTCGGGATATTTTGCCGCAAACTTAATTGCCGACAAGCCTCCGCAGCTCATTCCGATTGGCACACATTTCGGTGCAAGGTCATATTTTTCAATCACATATCTGACAAATTCCGCTTTTCGGTCAAGATCTTCGTCAGTTCCCCAGCGATTGTCATTATCAATATATGCACGGAAATAACCTCTGTTCAGAAGTTCAGCCTCTGTTTCCGGAAATGCCCACGAATACTCGGTTTTAATAAGCAATGTCGGATTATCGGCCTTAATCTTCGGCAACATTATTTCGGCATCGTGTCCGTCAAACCGAAATTCAATACACTCAAAATCATCTAATTTCATATAGCAACCTCAATTAAACCATTTCAAAGAAGGTGTCCGGTCTGTTCGGGTCAAAATTCTCATTGCAGGTCATTATCGTAACAAGATTCTCTGTTTCACTGATGTTTTTGATACTGTGAGTCCAGCCGGGTACCATATAAATCGCCTCGAGCTTTTCACCGCTTACCTCAAATTCAACAAATTCATTTGTTTTGATATTCCTCTGCTGAATAAGTGCGTGACCGCTTACAACAATGAACAGCTCCCATTTTGAATTATGCCAGTGCTGTCCCTTTGTAATACCGGGCTTTGAAATATTCACACTAACCTGTCCGCAGTCAGCCGTATGAATAAGCTCCGTAAAGCTGCCACGGTCATCAATATTCATCTTCAAAGGGAATATAAACTGCTCCTTCGGAAGATAAGTAAGGTAAAGCGAATATAATTTATATGCGAACGAGCCGAACGGAATTTTCGGCATAACAAATGTCTTCGGCTGATTTTTGAATTCAGTAAGTAAATCAATAATTTCGCCGAGAGTAACCTTATGAGTAACAGGTACATAACAGAACTTTCCGTTATCTTCGGAAACAGCCTCTACTCCGTCATATTCACAATGCTTCTCCTTACCCTCAAGCAAATCAAGCATTCCCTCAATAAGGTCATCAATGTACAGATATTCAATTTCCACACTTCTGTCATTAACTGTATATTCCTCATCGTTGGCAATTGCCCAGCAGAAGGTTGATACCGCAGAATTATAGTTAGGTCTGCTCGGTCCCATAAGATTCGGAAAACGATACACCGCAACCTTCACGTTGTTTTCTTCGCCATACTTAAAGAACAGGTCTTCGCCCGACTTTTTGCTGATTCCGTACTCGCTTTTACCGAAACGTCCGCAAAGACTCGCCTGCACGGATGAAGAAAGCATGACAGGAGCCTTGTTATTATACTTTTTCAGCAATTCGAGGAGCTGTGAAGCGAAGCCGAAATTAGTATTCATAAAATCTTCCGTGTTTTCAGGACGGTTTACCCCTGCAAGATTGAACACGAAGTCAGCCTGCTGACAGTATTTTTCAAGCTCGTCAAGAGTTGAATCTATATCGTATTCAAAGATTTCCTCAATTTTAATATCAGGTCTTAATCTGTTTTTTCCATCACGAACATTTTTTAAATTATTGACGAGTGATGTGCCGACCATTCCTTTAGCACCTGTAACTAATATCTTCATTGGTCTTTTCTCCAAACCATTTTATTTACTATGCCAACGTAGGACTGAATAATTTTGACAACCTTTGAGCTGACATTTTCTTCAATATAATCCGGAACGGGGATTCCGTAGTCACCTGCATTATTCATCTCGACAGCCGTGTCAACCGACTGCAGAAGTCCTTTTTCATCTATGCCCGAAATGATAAAGCAGGCTTTGTCCATAGCCTCGGGACGTTCTGTTGATGTTCTTATGCAAACCGCAGGAAACGGATGTCCGACAGACGTAAAGAACGAGGATTCCTCGGGAAGTGTTCCCGAATCAGATACAACACAGAATGCATTCATCTGAAGGCAGTTATAATCGTGGAAGCCAAGCGGCTCATGCCGAATTACTCTTTCGTCAAGCCTGAAATTCATACCCTCGAGCTTTTTCCTTGAACGCGGATGGCAAGAATAAAGAACAGGCATATCATATTTTTCAGCCATTTTATTAATGGCGTTGAAAAGCGAAAGAAAATTCCTGTCGGTGTCAATATTCTCCTCTCTATGAGCAGAAAGAAGAATGTATTTTCCTTTCTGAAGTCCGAGCTTTTCGTGAATATCGGATTTCTCTATTTCATCAAGATTATTGTGTAAAACCTCTGCCATAGGCGAACCTGTAACGTAAGTTCTCTCTTTCGGTAATCCGCAATCGGCAAGATACCTTCTTGCGTGCTCGGAGTATGCCATATTCACATCGGAAATAATATCTACAATTCTTCTGTTTGTTTCCTCGGGCAGGCATTCATCCTTACAGCGGTTGCCCGCTTCCATATGGAAAACAGGTATATGAAGTCGCTTTGCTCCGATAACCGAAAGACATGAATTCGTGTCACCCAGGACAAGCACGGCATCGGGATTCAGCTGTGTCATCAGCTTATAGCTCTTTGCGATAATATTTCCGCAGGTTTCACCTAAATCCTCACCAACTGCATCAAGATACACCTCGGGAGCATCGAGCTTCAGATCCTTAAAAAACACACCATTGAGGTTATAATCATAATTCTGTCCGGTGTGAGCGAGAATTACGTCAAAATATTTTCTTGTTTTATTGATAACAGCGGAAAGACGGATAATTTCAGGTCTTGTACCGACAACAATCAACAGCTTTATTTTTCCGTTTTCCTTCCATCTGACATTTGAATAATCAGCCACGGCAATTCTCCTTTTTATTTGTTGAGCATTTCCTGAATATATTTAAGTGAAGCTATTTTTTCTTTTGCTTCCTCAACTGTAAGCAGCTTTGTATTTTCCGAATTAAACTCTGTAAGGGGATTTCTCTTTTCGTCACCGTCAGAGAAATATTTTTCATAGTTAAGACTTCTGTTATCTGCGGGAATTCTATAGAAATCACCCATATCAACAGCCTTTGCACATTCCTCATTCGTAAGAAGTGTTTCGTACATCTTCTCACCGTGACGGATTCCGATAATCTTTATGTTATCTTCATCTGCTCCGAAAAGCTGACAAACTGCCTTTGCCTGCGTTTCTATCGTGCAGGCAGGAGCTTTCTGAATCAGCAGGTCACCGTTTTCACCATTCTGAAATGCAAAAAGGACAAGGTCAACTGCTTCCTCAAGTGACATTATAAATCTTGTCATACCCGGTTCAGTGATTGTCACCGACTGACCCGATTTAATCTGATCAATCCACAATGGAATTACCGAGCCACGCGAACACATAACATTACCGTAACGGGTACAGCATATTCTCGTTTTACCCGAATTTCTTGAGCGTGCAATAGCAACCTTTTCCTCAAGTGCCTTTGAAATTCCCATTGCATTTACAGGATATGCGGCCTTATCTGTAGAAAGGCAGATTACACATTCCACACCCTCTTCAACTGCGGCCGTAAGAACATTATCTGTACCCTGAACATTGGTACGCACAGCCTCCATCGGGAAAAATTCACAGGAAGGAACCTGCTTGAGCGCTGCAGCATGGAAAATATAATCCACACCTGTAATCGCATTTTTAATGCTCTGCAAATCACGCACGTCACCTATGTAAAATTTAACCTTATCGGCAAACTCGGGCATTTTTGCCTGAATTTCGTGACGCATATCGTCCTGCTTCTTTTCATCACGTGAAAAAATGCGGATTTCTCCTATATCCGAATCGATAAATCTTGTCAGTACGGCATTTCCGAATGAGCCTGTGCCACCTGTTATCATTAATGTTTTTTCATTAAAAACTGACATAAACATCAACCCTTTACAAACATTTCTATAGTCTTGTTAATTATATCACAGATATATGATTTTTGCAACAAAAAACGAGTGACTGTCTACAAATGCGACAGTCACTGAAATTACATTTTACTTGCAGCCCTGAGTATTCTCAAAGCCTGAGTCGGAATTCGTCCGAGCGGGTCGGGTCCGATGTTGATTAAATAGTTTATTCCGAGCGAATTCAGATGCTTTCTGTTGCCCGCAATTGTTTCGGCATCCTTCCAGTTATTATCGTAATAGGAAAAGCCCCACGTATCATTTAAGGTTGCGGCAGTTTCGTATAATCCGTATGGTGACGGCTTAAATCCGCCGATATCATTATAGTCGATTTTTTTGTTATCCACATTCTCCATTTCACTCGGAATTTCATTGTCGCCGAGTGAAACATAGTCATACTGTCCGTTTCCGAGCCTTGAATTGATAAGACAATCCGGCTGAAGCTCTTTTACGGTCTTATAAATAAGCTCGCTCTGCTCAGGCTTAATCGTCATAGGAACATCAAACCATGCAAGTGAGATATCACCATAATTCGTCATTATTTCACGAATCTGCGGTAAAATCTTCTCATCAAAGCAAACATCAAAATCCTTTTCGCCCTCGAAATCCCAGCTGTTATCCCATGTTGTACCGCTGTTTCCAATATGATTTGAAAGATAACCACCGCCGTGTCTGTGGTGCCAGTCAAGGTCCTGCGAATAATAAATCCCGAGCTTTATTCCGTATTTTTTACATGCATCTGCAAGCTCCTTCAATACATCTCTGTGAAAAGGAGTGGCATCGTATACGTTATAACTGTCAACCTTTGAATGGAACATCGCAAATCCATCGTGATGCTTAGTTGTAATTACAATGTATTTCATTCCGCATTCAACAGCTAATTTCACATAATCCTCCGCATTGAAGCCGACGGGATTAAAGGCTGTTGCGAGCTTTCCGTATTCGTCATTCGGAATCTGAAAATATGACTGAATCCATTCTGCATAGTCCCTTACTCTCTCGCCTTTATATTCGCCGCCGAGAAGAGAATAAAGTCCCCAGTGAAGCATCATTCCGTATCCGGCTTCTTTAAACCATGTATTCTTGTCCATAATGTTCTCCTTTATCGAAACAATCCCACTGTATTGTAACACAGCGGGATAAATTTTAGTGATTGCAAAATACGATAACCTTATCCTTATCAGTCAGATTGAGCTTCATTTCAAGCTGATTCTGATCAAATATTATTACCTCTCCATCCTGACGTACATAGCCAATGGCAATTGTTTTATCATCCTTGGGAGTAGCATCATAAAGCGCTCTGATAAATTCCGCAACCGTGCAGGGCCCCGGAACTTCATCAAACAGCCTCTTAACCTTTTTGATATATATTTCCTTGCTTTCATAAGTCTGTGAATCAGCATCATCATAAGTAAGAACATCCTTATAGAATTCATACAAGGCTTCCTTTGTACTGATTTGAGTGATGAGCTTTGAAACATATCTGTTACTGATAATAACGTTATTTACACTGTAGCTGTGAACAATATCGTAGTTCTTAGGATTAACTATTTCAACGATTACATCAATTCTGCCTTTATCGAAATCAGGAATTGCTTCAACGTGCTCTCTGATAACATCCTGAACATATATAAGATATGTCAGTGCATTTGCATCAATGTCCTCTGAAAGTGCGGCGTCATCAGACAAAATCAATACGCTTGTATCCTGTTCGTTTTCATCAACAAACTTTGAAATCTCTCGCTTGATTGTTTCACCATCAAAAATATCAGCTTCGATTGTCTTTCTTACATAAGGATAATTCTTGTAGTAATTCTTCTTTTCAAGGCTCTTTTTATCATCAATAACAATTACATTAAGAATATCTGTGCCATCGGAGAAATTCCACTCACTTCTGAAAGAATTAAATCCGTCCATAATTTCAACGCAGTTGCTGTTATGACCGACAATAACGATGTTTCTCTGTTCAAGCCAGTAATTCCGATTCACTTTAACCTTATAATCAGAAGTAATTTCCCTGCCTGTTTTGTCATAATCCTTATCCTCGTTAGAAAGATAGAAATAGTTGTCACCTGTCTTGGTTTTCATCATTGTTAACGGAATTGCGTTGAAATGATTAGCGAGAGTATTTTCAATATACTCGTTCTCTTTAAGTCCGGCATCCGCATGACCACAGAAAAACTCTGCACCCTTATTTGAGAAAAGTTCTCCGTAAACGGAGTTCAGCTCAGGCATAATTGAAAACTGGGACAAAATTTCACCCAAAATTCTGTTCACAGGAACAGGAACAATGTTTGATTTTCCGAGTCTCTCCTTGTGCGAAATAATTTTGTCAACAATATTCGCTGTCCAGTCGTCATCAATTTCAACGATGATAACCTGATTGTCCAGAGATTCCTCAAGACCTGTGATTTCAGCAACCTGAATAAGAGTCTTAATCGTATTTGAATTTCCTTTTTCGTTCTTTTCAATACGGTCAGCTAACTCATATTTACAGGTGGAATTTTGAATATCTCTACCGAGAATAATAACAGTTTTAGCCTTAAGAAGAGAAATGTCATAAAGCTGCTTTGTTGAATATGTGTCGCCCTCTCTTACAATAATTATCAAATTATTTTTGTACGAATTTTTATAAATATACTGACAACGCTTGAGCAAGCTCCTTCCACTGCATTCACTCAACACTCTTCTATTTTCAGTTTTAATAGTAAGTGACAAGCGCTCATCAATTTCCTTTTTGATTTGCTGTGCATCGGATTGAACAAGAATAACAATAGTTTCCTTTTTTCTTGTATACAACAAATCATTAATAATCTCAGATGCACGTGAATTCCAATTCAAAATAACAGTATGATTTGATACGTTAAGTGTCCTGTTACCCGACTCGGAATTCTCGATAAAGCTTGAAATATAGTTGGTAACATAACCGATAATTGCACCCGTAAACGTAATCATACCTATAACTGTCGTAACAAGACAAATAACTACGAGCGCTGCTTTATCTTTACCGATTTCTACTGCAGAATCAATACAACCTGCATCAAGAATCATAGTAATTGTTTTGTAAATCGATTCAAAAAAACCAGTTTCATTCGACGACAAAGCTGAAATTAAAATTGCCGCAAACATTAACAAGCCAAAATTAAAAAACAGAATTGCAAGCAAAATTGCTCGTGCGGGATTTTTAACTATAAATACACTTAACCATTCTTTGAATTTTTGTTTCATTTTTATTCATCCTTATCTTTTATTTTTTCATTTATTTTCTCTATTAAAAATGTCCACCGCGAATTTTTACTACAACTGCATCTATTCTCATATAAGCAAGTCCGAGAAATTCAACAATTGCATACGGGATTTTCTTAAGCGGAAGAAGGAAATCGTCAACCGTATTTTCCTTAGTCTTTACGATTGTAATGCTGTCGAGCAATTCACTGTTGTCGCCTCTGAAGGTCTTTACTGCCATCGAATCTCCGTCAAATTCAATAGTTGTATATGTTGTTGTGTCACCATCCTTGAAGGTGTATGCACAATGAGGCATTCCCCATGTTTTGCTCGTATCACAACAGGCATTGGAATTAAGATAGATAATTCCTTCAGGATTTGTGTATGTTTTTCCGCTCTTTGCGGCACCGACTACAAGTCCGTTTTTAATGAATTTTGAACGTCCCTGAAGATGACTGTGACCTGTGAGCACAAGGTCAATATCATACATATCGAAAATCGGCTGAAATACTCCGTTGAGAAGAATTCCCGTTTCGGAGTCAAGCATTGAATATCCTGCTCCGTAAAGTGCCTGATGCATTGCTGCAATTCGCCATTTTGCATCGGGATTTGCGTTTACCGCTTCCTCAGCCATTGCTCTGTGGTCTGCGGCGGAGCCTGAGGTTGCATCAAACACAAGATACAGAACGTCACCGTATCTGAACCAGAAATCTCTGTCAAGACCTTCAAAGTATTCGCCGTAATATTCGTTTGGCATATTTGTGTAATAGTTATACGCCATACCCTTTTTATCGTGGTTACCGATTGCAAGAGCCATAGGAAGTGACTGAGCATAGGTCGGCATCATAAATGTCTGCCATTCGTCAGCACTCTTTCCCGTTGAAGTGTTATCACCCGGTGAAAGAAGGAACGAAATATCGGGATTCTTTGTCAATGCTTCGTCAAGAAGGCTCTGCCATACATAGCCGATTCTCGACTGTTCATCGGGGTTATCTGTTGACTGACCGCCAATCTGAACATCACCGACAACCATCATCTTGTAGCTGTCAAAGCTCTTTGACTCATACTTTGCAGCCTTGCTCCAGCCGTTCCCGCTATGATACTGATAGAAATATGTGGTATTTTCCTCAATTCCGGTCATTGTGACACGGCATACAAGCTGATAATCGTTTTCCGACTCAACTGCCTCACCCTTAAAGGTCACGGCGTCTGACATATCAGACTTCTTTGAGAGCTTAACCTCGGGATAAGCCGCATTTTTATCTGTGTGCCATGTTATATTGAGCTGTGTTTCGTCTGCACCGACGCAAAGAAGCGGAAGTGTGTTTGACTCAATAAGTGAATCATAACGGCTCTGCCACTGTTCTTCGGTAAGCGACATGCTGTCGAAGGCAAAACCCGGCACAATAAATGCCTGAAGTGCAAACAAAACTGACAAGATAACCGAAATAAATTTAAAAACTTTTTTCATTGATAATCCCCCTAATTAAATATTAGAAATTCATCAGAATCTCGAAAGAATTCCTCTGAGCTTTTCAACAATTTTAATCTGCTGAGGACATTTTGCTTCACACTCACCGCACTTTGCACAGCGACAAATAATTTCCTCGATATTCGGAAGCTCTGCACTGACTGCGTGAAGACCTCCGTCTGTAATTTTATTGTAGGCCGCAAAAACCTGCGGAATAAGTACATTATTCGGACACGGCTGACAGTAATTACAGCCTGTACACGGAATCAGCGTTCCCTTGTCGAATATCTTCTTTGCCTCGACAAACTTCTCTTTATCGTCATCGCTGAGGCATCCGACATCAAATTTGCCTGCACTTTCGATATTCTGTGATACCTGCTCAAAATTACTCATACCACTCAGAAGAAGTGAAACCTCCTTCTTATCCCACAAAAATGCAAGTGCATTTTCAACAGGTGTTCTGCCCTGCGGCAATGCAGAAAGAACATCCTCGCTCGGATTTGCAAGTGCACCGCCGCGAATCGGTTCCATTATCACTACACCAAGTCCCTTTGAAACGGCATACTCAAGTCCGTCCATACCTGCCTGATGGTCTGTATCAAGGTAATTCAGCTGAATCTGACAGAATTCACAGCCCTCATACTCGTCAACAATTCTCTTAAAAATATGAAGTCCGTCGTGGAACGAAAAGCCCATATGTCGGATTCTTCCGTCAGCCTTTGCCTGCTTCATTTTTTCAATAAGGCCGAGCTTCTTCACTGTATTCCAATGGTCTTCGTTAAGTGCGTGGAAAAGATAAAAATCTATGTGGTCTGTTCCGAGCTTTTCAAGCTGAGTATTAAGAAGTTTATCAAAATCTTCTGTTGTCTTTACTTCGCCCATCGGGAGCTTTGTTGCAAGGTAAGTCTTTTCACGATAGCCGTCCTTAAGTGCTTTGCCGACAATTTTTTCACTCTCTCCGTTATGATAGAAGAATGCCGTATCAACGTAATTTACGCCGTTATCAATAGCATATCTTATCATTCTTACTGCCTCGTCGACGTCAATAGTTTCCTTGTCAAGCATAGGAAGTCGCATCGCACCGAAGCCGAGACGGGAAACATTACATCCTGTTTTACCGAAAATATTATAATTCATAGCAATCACCTTTCTGTTAAGCCATAGTTTCAAGCATTTTAAGAGTAACCTCATATTTCACGCTTTTTTCATTTGTTAAATTTATATATTCGTCGAGCATAAACCTCGACATTCTCTTAACCTCTTCGCCACTGCTTCCGGCAGAATGAGGAGTCAGAATACAATTCGGCAGAGTAAAAAATTCACTGTCTGCTGTTGGCGGTTCGGGACAGGTCACATCGAGAATTGCCGTAACATCCTTATGCTTTTTCAGCACATTTATCAGGTCTTTTTCAACAACCTGTGCCCCTCTACCCGTGTTAATAAAGGTCGAATACGGAAGCATTCTTTCAAAAAGTCTTCCGTCAAGAATATCCTTTGTCTGTTCATTATTTGCAAGATGGTTGGAAACAACGTTACATTCAGAGAAAATTTCATCAAGACTCGTCTTTGTAACACCGAGTTCCTCAGCCGTTTCATCGGGTAAAAACGGATCAAAAACGAGTATATCAAAAGAATAATTTTTCAGCATTTTTATTACGAGCTTACCGATCATTCCTGCACCGATTATACCGATTTTTGTACCGTAATTTCCTTTGTAGTTTTCAAAAAGAGCCTTCGCAGCCTCATATTTTCCGTCACTTGCAAGCCTTGAGGAAAGAAAAAAACCTTTATTAGCAAGCACAATTTGTGCAGTTGTGTATTCTGCAACAGGTACGGCATTCGCCGCCCACGCAGAAAAAACCTTCACACCGCAGTTGAGAAACGGTCTTGCAAAATTCTGCACAGTACCTGCGGCATAGAAAACCGACCTCAGCGAAGGAAGATATTGCTTTATCTCTTCTTCGCTCAGCGCAACCATTCCCCACGTTGAAAATATGTATTCAACGTCACTCAGATTGTCCTGTGCAATCATTTCAGCCGTGTAAACCTCGGACGAAATATCAAGCATTCTGTGTAATTGAGCCAATGTATCCTCGCCGTAGACACGATAAATGTTTTCTTTTGAGCCTGCAAAAATTGCCTTTGACTTCATTATACTTCCCCAATCTAACATCTTTCGGTTATTGTACCACATTGTTATTTGATAATCAACAATTTTTACTTTAATTATTGAACATAACCATACATTATTGTATAATATTCTAAAGTAATTACGGAGTTGAAATTATGATAGGTTTTACAAGCGTTACTCTGCGTTCATATTCAATTGAAGAGGTTGTTAAAATCGCCGAGAAATCGGGAGCTGAAATGATTGAATGGGGCTCGGATTTTCACATCAAATCTCAGGCAGATGCAAAGAAAGCAAAGGAATTATGCGACAGCATTAATTTAAAAATCAATTCCTACGG
>DCGX01000049.1:0-51653 GCA_002315505.1 Ruminococcaceae bacterium UBA1767 | reverse complement strand
ACAAAGGGAAGTGAAGAAACGAGCGAGGAGGAATATTTTTCTCTTGTCGAAGATGCAAAAAGCATGGCTGATACTGCCGAGAAGTACGGACTTGTAATCTGCCATGAATGCCATCATCACACCTACAATGATTTAACCGAAAGCTCGATGAGATTTCTGAGCGATGTCGGCAGAAAGAACGTGAGAACATACTACCAATCCTGGTATCACGATGAAGACAGTGACCGTGAAAAGCTCTTTACACTTTTTCCTTACGTGCAGGATGTTCACTTGTCCTTCTCGGAGCTTATAAAATTCCAGGAGGGTTACACACAGGACAGAAAATACATCGAAAAAATACTGTCCTGGCTAAAGGAATTGAATTTTCAAAACAATCTTATCATTGAATTCACGCAGGATAATAATCCCGATAATTTAATCAGTGATATCGAAAAATTAAAAAAGCTGTGGGCATAAAAATAAACGAGTCGAAAAACGGCTCGTTTTTATTATTCAAATGATATTTTCTTTGAAAATTCAATTAATGACGGGTACACTTCCGCACTGTCTGTCACATTATCCTGCGATATCAAAACCGGCTTACAGCCTGCATTAATTGCAGCCTGAACATCCGTCATTTTGTCACCGACCATATATGATACCGACAAATCAATATTAAAATCCTTCTGCGCTCTCAAGATAAGTCCCGGCTCTGGCTTTCTGCATTTGCAGGCTATTTTCAGCTCCTTAACCTCCCCGTCAAATCCGCTGTCGGGATGATGAGGACAGAAGTATATTCCGTCAAGATATGCACCGCTTTTTCCAAGCTCGACTTCGAGCTTATTGTGTATTATTTTCAGCTGTTCAAAGGAGCAATCTCCTCTTGCGATAACAGGCTGATTTGTTATCAGAATTATCAAAAAGCCAAGCTCGTGAAAAATGTTAATTGCTTCGGCCGAGCCGTTAAGCAAAACGATTTCCTCGGGGTCATTGATATATCCCTTATCGACGTTTATAGTGCCGTCTCTGTCGAGAAAAACTGCTTTTTGCGGCAAGGTTGAATATTTACGTCCGACCGCATTTTTTTCAATATCAAGCTCAGCCTTAATGAGTCTTTCGGGAGTGCCGACATCAAGCACATATTCTGAACTTTTATAGCTGAAAATGCGATTTGTTTTTATAAGCCCGGATACAATATCCTTATCAAAATCAGCATATTCTTCAAAATGGACAAGCTCGAATATTTCGGGTGAAACAAGCTCAATTCCTGCATTGCAGAGATTCTGATAATATTCGTTTTCGTTTGCTTTCACTATGGCTTTTACACGATTATCATCATCAGTTACAACCAATGAGCTATCAAACGGATGTGTGCTCGGATGAGTAAAAAGTGTAATCAGACTGTTATTATTTTTATGGAAATCGGAAAATTTCTTTAAATTAAAATCAAAAAGCAAATCTCCGTTGCACAAAAGGAAGTCTTCATTCAATCCGAGTCTGAACAATGCTCCTGCCGTGCCGAGTGGCTTCTCCTCATAATAATATGAGATATTCACCCCGAAGTCACTTCCGTCACCGAAATACTCTTCGATTTTTTCGTGCATAAAGTGAGTTATCAGAACAAAATCGAATATCCCCTCTTTTTTAAGTGTTTCAATCTGCCGAAGTAAAATCGGCTTTTCTCCGAGCTTCAGCATCGGCTTGGGCAGGTCGGCACACATTTCTTTTATACGTGTACCATATCCGCCTGCAAGGATTACAGCTTTCATACCTTCACCACCTTGATTGTATTTTATCATATATTTTCATTAAATTCAATTATCATTAAAATTTATAGATTTTTTTAACACATTGTGTTATACTTAAAAAGTTAACAAAGGAGTGGTGCAAAATGAAAATACTTGTTACAGGCGGTGCAGGCTATATCGGTTCTGTATTAGTGCCTCTGTTGCTTGAAAAAGGACACGATGTCACAGTTCTCGACTCGTTTTTATATAAGCAATCCTCACTCATAGGTTGCTGCTCCTATGATACATTTCACGTAATTAACGGTGATGTTACCGACAAGGAAGTGCTCCGCAATGCAATAAAGAACAAGGATGTCATCTTCCCACTTGCAGCATTGGTCGGTTTCCCGATTTGCGACAAAAATATAATTATGGCGACAGAAACAAATCTCAATGCAGTATTAAATATTATTGAAATGCGTGAGCCGTCGCAGAAAATTATCTTCCCCTGTACCAACAGCGGCTACGGTCTCGGACAGGGCGAAACCTTCTGCACGGAGGATTCTCCGATAACACCGATTTCACTTTACGGAAAGACAAAAATGGCGGCTGAGAAAGCCGTCCTTGAAGCAGGCAATTCGATAGCATTCCGTTTTGCAACACTTTTCGGTGCTTCACCGAGAATGCGCACGGATTTGCTTGTTAACGACTTTGTATATCGTGCGGTTTTTGACAAATCCGTTGTTGTGTTTGAAGGCAGGTTCATGAGAAATTATCTTCACGTTAGGGATGCCGCAGGAGCATTGATTTTCGCAATGGAAAATTTTGATAAAATGAAGGGCAGAACCTACAACTGCGGTCTTGACGAAGCTAATATGTCAAAGCTCGAGCTTTGCGAGGTTATTAAAAAGCACATACCGAGCTTCGCATATCTTGAGTCCGAAATAAATTCCGACCCCGACAAGAGAAATTACATCGTTTCAAATCAGCGAATCAAGGATATGGGCTTTGAAACAAAATATTCGCTCGACGACGGAATTGAAGAGCTTATCAAGGTTTATACAATGATAAAAAATTCATTTTACGGAAATGTGTGATAAAATGACACTTATAAAAAAACTACATCCCGATTTCGTTTTTAACGACGAGAGAGGCACACTGACACAGATTACGCACGATAAATTCGAGCAGACAAATGCCGTCTTTACCAGAAAAAATGCCGTTCGTGGCAACCTGCATTATCATAAGGAAAGCAACGAATATTTCTATATTATTTCGGGCAAAATCAAGGTTACCGCTCAGAGTGGTGAAAGCACGGAAACTGCTGAATTTTCGACAGGCGATATGTTTTTGATTGAGAAAAACATTATGCACACCTTCGAATATCTTGACGATTCATATTTAGTTGTAATGTATGACAAACGAATTGAAAAGAATGACGGTACAAAGGATATTTTCACAAAATGAGGTGTGAGGTATGTATCTTATAATCGGCTGCGGATTTTTAGGAAGCTGTATCGCAGATGTCTTATCAAAAAGTACAGATGAAAGAATTCTCGCAACAATGAGAAATATTGAGGATGCTCCCGAAATAAGCGATGTCGAATTCATAGAATTTGATGTGCAGAATGAGGATAATATTAAAAATCTTAAAGAAAATACCATCGGTGAAAAGCTGAAGGTTTTCTATCTTGCAGCTATGCACAACATTGACAAGGTTTATGAATTTCCCGATGAAGCTAAAAAAATAAACGCAGATGCGCTGAAAAATTTTCTTGAGAGCTTTGACAATATTGAGCGGCTGATTTATTCATCAACCGACTGTGTTTACGGTGAAAATATCGGCAATATTCCTTCAAAGGAAAATGATGAGTTAAAACCGGTAAGCGAATACGGAAAGCAAAAGGCTCTTGCGGAAAAAATTGTCAATCGTTTCGGCTTCACCGCCGCAAGACTTCCTCTTATGGTCGGACCTACCCCGTGCAAAAAGAAAGGCTTTTATGACAACAGCCGTGAAAAACTGCTCAGCGGACAGGCTCTTGATATGCTCGACGGATATCTTCGTTCCGCTTTGTCTTATATGGACACGGCAGAGTTGCTTGTCGCATTGATGCAGTCAGAAAATCCTCTGCCACCTGCCGTTAATGTCTGCTCGGATAATAAAATGACGAAATATGACCTCGGAATTGAATTTGCAAAAAAATTCGGAGTGTCCGCAGACTTAATTAATAAGCTACCCGAGGAAAAAGGAAATCTGTTTTACAAGGATGTACGTGCAAAATCGGGATTGATGGACAATTCACTTTTAAAAGAGATATTAAAGCTTGACAAAATAATATTTGAGCTGTAAAAAAATCACCTTGCAAACCTTACGGAATGCGAGGTGATTATATTTTATACTTTATTCAGAAATAGCTTCCTTGATAATTTCAACTGCCTTTGCCAATGTTTCCATCGGGATGTTCAATGCAGGAAGAAGTCTTATCTTATCCTTTGCCGTCAGACAAAGAACACCCTTTTCCATACATCTGAGAACAACTTCCTTTGCAGGCTTGGTTGTTTTAATACCAATCATAAGACCCATACCTGTTACATTTTCAACTCCGTCAAAATCAGCGAAGCTGTCAAAAATGAATTTGC
Organism: Ruminococcaceae bacterium UBA1767; assembly: GCA_002315505.1. Lineage (GTDB taxonomy): Bacteria > Bacillota > Clostridia > Oscillospirales > Acutalibacteraceae > CAG-488. The sequence continues at coordinate 47,307 of DCGX01000049.1, read as the reverse complement.
TCTTCAGATTAACCTCATCAAGGAATTCGTCTGTAAGTCTGTTCATAATGCTGATTGCACCTGCACAGCAAACAGGATTTCCGCCGAATGTTGAGCCGTGGTCACCTGGCTTGTAAACATCCTGTACCTTTTCACCGAGAATGCAGGCTCCGAGCGGAAGACCGCCACCGATTCCCTTTGCTGTTGAAACAATATCGGGTGTGATGCCGAAATTCATATATGAATATACTTTACCCGTTCTGCCGTTACCTGTCTGAACCTCGTCGATAATAAGAAGAATGTCATTTTCCTTTGCGAATTCAGCAACCTGCTTTACAAATTCAGCCTCAAGCGGAATAACTCCGCCCTCGCCCTGAATGCATTCCATCATAATTGCGGCTGTTTTATTTGAAAGAGCCTTTTCTTTGATGTCCTCAAAGTTATTTGCCTGTGCATGAACAAAGCCCTGTGTAAGCGGCTGAAAAAGCTCGTGATAGTGGTCCTGTCCCGTTGCGGCAAGAGTTGTGATTGTTCTGCCGTGGAAGCTGTTTACAAGAGTAACGATTGTATAATAATCCTCACCCTTTTTCTCTGCGGCATATTTCCTTGCAACCTTGATTGCACATTCATTAGCTTCAGCACCCGAATTACCGAAGAAAACCTTCTTCATACCTGTTTTTTCACAGATAATCCTTGCAAGCTCAGCACAAGGCTCTGTAAAATAAAGGTTGGAGGTATGCTGTAATTTGTCGAGTTGTGCAACAACAGCTGACTTCCACTCGTCATCTCCGATGCCGAAGGCAGTTACACCTATTCCGCTTCCAAGGTCGATATATTCCTTATCATTTTCATCCTTGAAAACCGAACCCTTTCCGCTGACAAGCTCAACGGGAAATCTTGCATATGTATTCGCAACATAGGTTGCGTCCTTTGTTTTAAGCTCACTCATTTTCATTGCCTCCTACAAGCATTGTTCCTGCACCTTCATCGGTCAGAAGCTCCATAAGAATTGAATGCGGCACTCTGCCGTCCATAATAATAACCTTTTTTACACCTTGATTGAGAGCCTCAACACAGCATTCGATTTTCGGAATCATACCGCCCGAAATTATATTCTTTTCCTTGAGGTCGTTAGCCTCATCCACAGTAAGCTGTGCTATGAGTGATTTCGGGTCATTTGCATCCTTAAGCACACCTGCAATATCGGTCATAAGAATAAGACGCTCTGCCTTGAGTGCTCCTGCAATTCTTGCCGCCGCCGTGTCACCGTTGATGTTGTATGCGTTACCATCTGCGTCACAGCCGACAGTTGAAATAACAGGAATATAGCCGTTGTCAAGCAAATCCGTCACAGGCTGAATATTGATATCAGTAATTGAGCCGACATAGCCGAGCTTTTCATTCTTCATCTTTGCCTGAATGAGTCTGCCGTCAGCGCCCGAAAGTCCTATTGCATTACCACCCTTACACTCGAGAAGTGATACAAGAGTCTTGTTTATTTTACCTGCAAGCACCATTTGAACAATATCAACGGTTTCTCTGTCTGTCACACGAAGTCCGTCAACAAACTCTGCTTTTTTGCCGAGCTTTGCCATCATCTCGCTGATTTCGGGACCACCGCCGTGAACAAGAACAACCTTGATTCCGATAAGCCATAGAAGCACGATATCCTCCATAACCTGCTGTTTGAGGTCTTCGTTTATCATTGCATTTCCGCCGTATTTCACAACGATTGTTTTACCGCTGTATTTACGGATATACGGAAGAGCCTGGGTTAAGACCTCAGCCCTCTCCTCGTTTGAAAAAAGTTCGTTCATCATGTTCTGTAATCTCCGTTAATTTTGATGTAATCGTATGTGATGTCACAGCCCCAGCATGTGCATTCTCCGTCACCCTCGCACATTTTTACATCAATAATGATGTCGTGCTCTGTGAGAATCTTCTTTGCAAGGTCCTCGTCAAATACAAGTCCTCTGCCCTTTTCGCAAACAGAAATTTCACCTGCATCACTCTTAAAAGCAATATCAACTCCGTCGGGATTAAAGTCCTCACCCGAATATCCCATTGCACAAAGAACACGTCCCCAGTTTGCATCTGCACCGAAGATTGCCGCCTTTGTGAGTGTTGATGAAATAACCGACTTTGAAATAATCTCGGCACTTTCCTCGCTCTTTGCACCCTTGACTGTACAGGTAATCAAGTGCTTTGCACCCTCACCGTCGGATGCCATTTTCATTGAAAGCTGAATTGCAAGCTCCTTGAGAGCCTTTACAAATTCATAATAATCGTCATTCTTTTCGGTAATTTCCGCATTACCTGCCATACCATTTGCAAGAACACAGCAGGTATCATTTGTTGATGTATCACCGTCAACACTGATTCGGTTAAAGCTGACCTTTACTGTATCAAGTAATGCCTCCTTAATCATTTCGGGAGAAATTGCACAGTCTGTTGTAAGGAAGCAAAGCATTGTACCCATATTCGGATGAATCATACCGGAGCCCTTTGCAATACCGCCCATTTTAACGGTTTTTCCACCGATAACTGTTTCGACTGCAAGCTCCTTCTTAACTGTATCAGTTGTCATAATTGCTTTTGCGGCATAGTCACTGCCCTCGGCAGAAGCTGAAAGGCTGATATAAAGAGCTTCCATTCCGTCCTCAATAACCTTAACCTTTATCTCCTGTCCGATAACACCTGTCGAGGCAATAACAACATCCTCTGTTGCACAACCGACATATTTTGCAACTGCGTTACAGATTTTTATTGCATTTTCCTCACCTTTAGGTGCACAGGCATTTGCATTACCGCTGTTGATTACAGCCGCCTGTGCCTTACCATCTGCAAGATGCTTTATATCAACGTGAATATGAGCGGCCTTAACCGCATTTTTTGTATATACTGCTGATGTGGCACACGGTACCTCCGACACAATAAGTGCAACATCCTTTTTCTCTGTGTTATGTGTTTTAACGCCCACGTGGATTCCCGAGGCCTTAAAACCTGTTGCGGCACAAACACCGCCGTCAATCATTTTCATATGAGTTCCTCCTTATAAAACAAGACTTGCAGCAGGATTTATTCCCATCACAATGTTCATATTCTCAATCGCCGAGCCGGAAGCACCTTTTCCTAAATTATCGAACAGGGCGGTTACTGTCATTCGCTCATCGTTACCTGTAACAATAATATCAAGGCTGTCCGTACCCGATTTTGTATTTGAATATATTTTTGATAACGCATCGGTTTCTTCTGCGGACAAAACATTTATAAACTGCTGTCCTTTATAAAATTCCTGAAATGCCTCACGCACCTGAGAAAGTGTAAAGCCGTTACCGAACAAAGGTATAGTTGTCGACATTCCCTTGTAATAATTATCAACTATCGGGCAGAAGACCGGTTCCTTTGAAAGACCGCAGATTGTTTTCATTTCGGGAAGATGCTTATGATTCTGAGCAAGTCCGTATATTCCCGCACTCGTCAAAGCTTTGTCAGCCTCTGCGTCCTCATACTCTGCAATCATTTTCTTTCCGCCACCCGAGTAACCTGTCAAGGAGAAACAGCTGAGGTCTGCATCACTATTTATTATTCCGCATTTTACAAGCGGATAAACAACACTGATAAAGCCGGTCGCGTGACATCCCGGATTTGCAATTTTCTTTGAAACCGCAATTTTATCAAAACCGGTTATCTCGGGAAAGCCGTATGTCCATTCGGGATTTGTTCTGTGAGCGGTTGATGTATCGATTATACAGGTATCCGGATTCTCAACCAACGAAACCGACTCAACTGCCGCAGCATCGGGCAGACACAGAAAAACTATATCGGCATTATTTATGCACTCTTTTCGGTATTGAAGCTCCTTTCGTCTGCTTTCATCAACAGGCATAAGAGCAATATCCGTTCGGTTTTTTAATCGGTCAAAAATCTGAAGTCCGGTCGTTCCGGCACTTCCGTCAATAAATACTTTTTTCATAGAACACGCCTTCATATTCAATAAATTATGAATAATTATACAATATCAGTCAATAAAAGTCAACATAATATTTGTATATCGCATAACATTATTGAATTTTTTATACATATATGCATTTTTGTTAAATATTATTTGGTTTTTTGTGTATATTTATAAAGTAAAATCACTATGCATTCCATATGAAATACATAGTGATTAATATTATTCGTATATTTTAACCGTTCCGGCTTTTTCGGAATAGGTTTTGCCATTGTAATTAAAGCTGCCCTTTTCGATAAATGCCGCCGCAATTCTTCCGTCAGGTAATACAACAGCCTGCAGCTTCTCTGTGTTGGAAATAATTACAATTTCTGCATTCGTATTCTTGTTCATTACAGAGTATGCATAGCTTCCGCTGTTTTCAAAATACGCGGTGAAAACGTCAGCTTCGGCAGGAATGTCGCCGACAGAAAGATTATTTCTCTTCCAGTTACCGTTAACGTGCTCTGCTTTAGCAATTATTTTTCCACCATCAAGACGGGTATATTTGATATTATTGTGAATAACTTCTGTGCCGTCATTTGAGAATTCACCTTTATACATACACTGATTAATAGTAGTATTCATCGGTCTTGATTGAGAATCGCTTATGCCTGCACCAAGCAAAAATGCGGCTTCATCGGTAGCAAAGCAGGTAATTGTCGAAGCAATCCCCTCGTGCTCCGACTTTGCAAACGCAACCGCAACGCCGTCAGCCGTTGCACTGCCGAATTTTCCTTTAACATCACGATAGGTAAAGTCGCCATGATTCTTAAGTTGTTCATCCGTTTCATAAACAGCCGTTGTGCCTGCAACGAATGAATAATCATACACAGGCGAAATATCATACAGTTCATCGCCCGTATTTAATATTGTTGTGACACCAGGGAATGAAGAGTTGTATCCGAGAATATTTTCACTGTTGATAACCTCAGAATAATATAATCCGCTATTTCCGCCCATAAAGCTGAAATAGAAATCACTGTTATTGATAACGATGAAGTTCGACTCTGTAAAGAGCTTTACACCATAATCATTTTTAGTGTTGTTCTTAATTGAATCCGCAAATGCGAGAATTTCATCCTTACGTGGCATTTGTTCGATTTTACAAAGATTTATGAGTGAATTTGCCGCACCGATAAGCGGTCTGCTCTTATAACGTGAATAAGACCTTCCGACGGTTGTCGGGTCAAGAGTGTTGCCGAAGCTCATATATTTAAGGCCATCACAGACAAAAGCGGCAAGCGGCTCAAGCTGAGCTTCCGTAAATCCGAAGGAAGAGCCGTCAAGGAGCTTTGAAAGAGTATATACTCCGCTGATAAATCCCAGTCCATAGCCTCCCATATACAAACGATGTCCGTGCTGAAAGAATGTTGCGTCTCTTCTTATTCCCTCGTCATCGGAGTATTCAAGCTCTCGTGATACAATTTTCACTGCGGAGCTGACAGCTCTTTTTGAATTTGTAAGAACTCCGAATTTAATTGTAGACATTGCAACATCCGTTGCATTTGCACCTGTGTACTCTTTTGTCTGAAGGTTTACCGTAAAGCTTCCCCTGCTGACAAGCTCTGACAAGCCACGAAGCCTTGAGTCTGACAAATCATCCTTCATAAGAATTCCGATTTCGCCCAATGTGTTAGGATTGGAGAGCTTATTATACCACCAGTTTGGATTCTGATAATCCTTCTTTATCCAGTAATCGAGCAATTCAAGCACATACTGCCTATATTCTTCTTTCTTTACTTCATCTTCTTCAAGACGATACAAAATTGCAAGCCGTTCCGCACGATTAATATGGCGGGTTGTTATCCAGTTGGAGCGCTCGGCATTCTGATAATCCACGTCTGTGAAGTAACAATCTCCATCTTCGTCAAACGCAATATTTGCAATTATTCCGTCTGCCGTTTTTATATCTGAAGATGAAAAAGTTCCGATATTGCCTGTGAGCAAACCATTCGTAATATTTTCACCGATTTTCAGAATATCAGCATTGCTTTCTCCACCGATGACAGACGTACCGAAAAGTATGCAAATCACAAGAAACATATCGATTATTTTTTTGAAAGCAGATATCATTGTATACACCTTCCTTTTATCTTTTTAATAATATCATCTTTTTACGCAAAGGTCAAATAATATACATCAAATAGATTTGTTTGCTTTATTATAATGTACTTGATTTTTTATGTCTATATCAATATAATAACAGTATTGATTCATCCTTGAATGATTGATGAAGAAGACTTACTGAAAGGAAACGAAATATATGAAAATAGGATTATCTTCTTGTTGTGTTCCCGAAATTGATGAGGAATTCTTGAAAAGCTGCCACAATGCAGGTGTTGGTTGCATTGAAATAAGTCTTAAACGGGAGCTTTGTGACGACTATGACTATAAAAAGGTTAAAAAGCTCGCTGACAAATACGGTATTGAGCTTTGGAGCTATCACCTTCCATTCGGTCCTTTTGCCACTAATGATATTTCATCCAACGATAAGGAAATAAGAAAGAACAGTGTAAAACGTCAGAAAACTCTTATCAAAAAAGCCTGTGATATCGGTATCAGACATATTGTTATTCATCCGAGTGCCGAGCCAATCGAAATCGGTGACAGACGAAGCCGTCTGCTCAACTCAAAAATAAGTCTGAGCGAGCTTGCCGATGAGGCGGAAAAATTCGATGCGGTAATCTGTGTTGAAGACTTACCGAGAACCTGTCTGGGCAGAAGCTCCTACGATATCTGTGAGCTTACAAAGGACGACGACCGCTTAAAGGTCTGCTTTGACACTAACCATCTTTTAGGTGAATACATACCCGATTTTATTCATAAGGTTGGTAGTAAAATTGCCACCGTTCACATAAGTGACTATGATTTCTGGAATGAACGTCACTGGCTCCCGGGTGAAGGAGAAATTAACTGGGCACAGCTTTATAAGTCACTTATGGCTGTCGGTTACAGCGGTCCGTGGATGTACGAGGTCGGATTCGTTGCACCGTCAAGCATTATACGAAGCAGAAACCTTACTCCCGAGGATTTTGTCCGAAACGCAAACGAAATTGCAACAGGACAGAAAATTACGGTATTGGGAAAGCCTATCGAAAATATGAGTTTCAAAAACTAAAAGAAGCCTCAGCAGATTTTCATTACGAGTCTGCCGAGGCTTTTCATTATGGTATAGTTTTTATTTTCCTGCTTCAACACGGAAGGTTGCATCTGCTCCGTCCGAATTGTAAAGGAATGACACACTGTATTTACCATCCTTATTGGTGGTAATTGAATATCCGTCATAGCCGTGAGCGGAGTTGTCAAGCTCAGTCCATATTCCGCCTGTAAGCTGATAAATTACAATATTATCACAGCTTGTGATGTTATCAACTCTGACAGCAGTAACATTATTACCACCGCTGACAGTAAATTCAGCTTTGTTATCTGCTGCCTTTACTGACGGGACTACTGTATCGTTTGTGGCTTCACCCGTCTTAACATTAACAGAAAGTATATTTTCACTTCTTACGGAAAGAGTATGCGTATCTTCGTCCTCTGTACCCACGCCATTCGGAAGAAGGATAACATTCATCTTTATTGTATCGCCCTTTTTAAATGAGATTTTCTCAGTATCAAGAGTAATATCACTTTGTGTTGAAGTGCTTGTGCCGTTCAAACGTACCGCAAACGGAGTGTTGATTGTCTTTCCGTTTGATACAATCTCACTGTCAAGCACGATAAATGAGAAATTACATCCGAAGCACTTGTCAATTTCAGCCGCAGTTTCATCGGTTGCGTCATAGACACTGTAATACGGCTTATCTGTTCCGAGAGTATAGTAAACATTCTTTCCGCCTGTAATTGCGCTTACAGATGTCGGATTATTGTCCGTTCCGAGATAGCCGAGCTTATTGAATGCGTTAAATCTTCCGTTAAAGCTGAACAAACTGAAATCATTTTTGAAGTTATTGTAGGTTACATCTTCATTGAACGTTACATCAATAGTGTAGAAGGTTCTGTTTTCATCGTTTGAAGGGAATTCAACGTGACGAAGAGAATATGTGTATTTGCCGTTTACATCGGAATAATAGTTCGTAACATCGGCAAAGCACTGACCGCAGGAATCAATTTGTGTGCCTGCATATTCGCCGTAGGTTTTATTGTTAACCATAAATTTCAGACAGCCTACCGAATTGTACTGTGGCTGTGTTGCCCATACATTACCGCTTCTTGTTCTGAAATCAGGAAGAAGCCAGCCGTCATTTACTGTATTTGAAACAGAATAAGGAGCAATACAGTTACTTTCCGTGCAGCCTGTCGAAAGATGGAAGTAGCTGACATGGAATTCGATTGATGACAGCTGCTTGAGCTGATATTTACCCCATCCGTTATAAAGATTAAGCATTGTAAAGTTCATTTCGCTGTTCTTTTTTACAGAAAGCGGAGCAAATGAATCACCGTACTGGAAATCCTTTTTGCTGTAGAAATCTTCACCGCCGTCACCGCAGAAGTTTTTACAAACCTCGACATCAACAGGTGCAAGCTCATCATCACTGTCAAGTATTGCCGCAGCCTCAAGACAACCCGACTTGCCATTAAATCTTACATAAATATTTCTGTCGATATCATCACCCTTGATTGTTATCGGCATATTATACTGAAACTCGGGATTACGATAATAAACATTGAAGTCCGTTCCATCACAGGTGAAGGTATATGCGCCACGAAGTGCGTCATAGCCTATGTATTTGCAATTTGCATTATTCTGACCGACTGTAATATCCGTAAGAGGATTATGCTCCTCAAATGCGGCAGTTTTTACACCGTTGAAGTCCGATGTACCATCAGTATAAATTCTTGCACCGAATGTGATATACGGAGGATTATCCTCGGTAATTTCATCGGAATTGTAAACAGGAATTTTCTTATCCTTGCAGTTTGCTGTCTGCACAAAAACGTAATTTCCTGCCACCTTTTCAACGGAATAGTCCTCAGTCGAGCCGTCATTCGGAATAATGAAGCCGAGCACACCGACATTTCTTATAATAAATGCAGCATATCCGTTTTCCTTATCCACAACGTAATCCGTAACACTCGATGCAGGAATAATAATTTCCGTACCGAAGGAAGAGAATGCCGCATTTTCCTTCTCTGTATAAAGAGAATACTGTGAATAAAGTCTGTCACCGTAAACGTGATAATTCTTATCCACCTTGAATTTACCGGACTCAAAATCACGGATATGGCAATCATAGTAATATTCACCAAGACGGATTACATTTACTCTGCCCTTATCAAGACCTGTTTCAAAGTAATGACGAACACCGCTTTTGTCTGTGTAGAAGGTTTTGAATGTATCTGCGGCAAATTCATTTCCGCTTTTATCGGTAAGAGTTGCCGTTTTATCCGTTTTAAGTCCTTGTGTGAGATTAATGCTTCCGTTGGACATACGGAATCCCGTTCTGTCACCGTCCGTGAAAACACCCTGAACGGTATTTTTCATCTCAGCGGCATACTTTACGGTTTCATAAAGATTTGATTCGTCTTCATTGACCGAAAGAGCATTCTTGACACTTGTCACAGTATCAACATCCGCACCCGACATAAAGAGCTTTGCTGTATTGCCCGCAAATGAGCCTAAAAATGTCATAATAAGGCTGAGAATAATGGATAATAGTTTAGTCATAACATCACTCCGCACATTTTTTGTCCATTATAGCATACTTCTTCAAATAATGATACTATTTTTATCAATAATATTTATGATATATTATCAAGTTTTTTATAAGACTATACAGAATCGGATTTTCTCGTTTTTAAGCAGTGTAAACGCTTTTGCAATATCAAAGCAAATCTCAGCAAACATCTTTTATTTTATTAAAACTTGTATTGACAAAAATGTGATATGAATATATAATGTTACAAATTGTTTCAAAGATTCCATGGTTTTTGAAACAGAAAAGAGAATTTCTTAAAAAATGAATTGAGGTTAAAATTTTATGAGCACAAAACCAATCCAATGTAAGACTATGCTCCCACGTGCAGAATCTCCTGAAAGTGTCGGAGTAGATTCAAGAGTTATAACCGAATATGTTAAAAACATCGAAAACCACAAATGGTGTTTTGACAGCCTTATGATTTTCAGACACGGTAAGGTTGCCGCAGAGTATTATTGGGAGCCATATTCAAAGGATGCTTTTCACGATATGTTCTCCTTCAGCAAAACCGTAACTGCAACAGCAGTCGGATTTGCTATTGATGAGGGTCTTCTTTCACTTGATACAAAGGTATATTCTTTCTTCCCTGAGAAATATGCAAAGCTCAGCGGAAAAGATAAAGAGCGTGCAGACAAGCAGACTATCCACTCTCTTCTTTCAATGCGCTCAGGTAAAAATGTCAGCCTTTTCACAAACAAGGAAACAACCGACTGGACAGATATGTATATGGACACCCGCTTCAGCTCCGACCCGGATAAGAAATGGGGCTACATAAGCGAAAATATTTATATGCTCGCGAAAATCGTTTCTATTGTTTCAGGACAGACTGTTACCGAATACCTCACACCGAGACTTTACGAGCCTCTTGAAATGGGTATTCCAAGCTGGGAGGGCGACCATAACGGAATTGAAGCCGGTGGCTGGGGCATCCAGATGTCCACAGAGCAGATGGCAAAATTCACTCTTCTTTATCTTCAGAACGGTGTCTGGGAGGGCAAGCAGATTCTTCCGAAATCATGGCTTGAGGTCTGCACAAAAACTCAGATTGAAAAGGTTCCATGCATAATTCACGACAACACAACATATGGCTATCAGATATGGCTTAACAAAAAGCCTGAGTATCTTCGTTTTGATGGACTCTTCGGTCAGATTGCAGTTACTCTCCCCGAATATGATGCTTTTGTTATGTTCAATGCATCAGACCCACGTGAGTACGAATACATCCAGGATATTTTCAATTACTTCCCACGTGCATTTGTTGATGATATTGAGGAAAAACCTGCAGAAGAATTGGCAAAATTTAAGGCTGAATCTATCCGCAGATGTTATGATTGGAAAGATGCTACTCCGAGAAACAAGAAGATGGAAAAGCTTGTTGACGGCAAAAAATACAATCTTAATGTCAGAGGTCAGGCAAGTGTTCTCGGCATAATCACATTCTTTAACTGGAGCAAGCATCCGGGTAAAATGGAATATTGCAAATTTGACTTTAAGTCGGATGTTCCTAAATTTATCTGGAAAGAGAAAAACAGTCCGGAAAACGCAATCGATATTGGTTTTGACGGCAATTTTGCAATTTCAAAGGCAACTCTTGCTGATATTGACTTCAATATGGCAGTTCAGGGCAACTGGATTGGCGATGAGCTTAAGCTCAACATCCGCCCGATCGGCAGAACTCAGCGCAGAGAGATGATTTTCAAATTCACTAACAATGGTGTAAAGATTAAGTCAAAGGCTTGTCCGAAAATCGGTGATATGCTTGTGTTCTATGCTTATTTCAGCGGAATAAAGATTGAAAATCCGCTTAGAAAATTCATTCAGGTTGTCGGCTCAAAAATCGGAAACGAAGTATTTATGGACCCTGACCTCAGAGGAAAAATCGAGAAATAAATAATAAATTTTTAACCGGGAAGAAATCACAATGATGTCTTCCCGGTTCTTTTTTTAGTAAAGATGAAAAAGAGTCTTTCGAGAAACTTTTTAAAAATACTTAAATAAAAAGATATTCAAGGAAAGATTTTGACATTATAAAAAGCACTCTGCAAAAACGCAAAGTGCTTTTGGTGGAGACGGACGGGATCGAACCGTTGACCTCTTGAATGCCATTCAAGCGCTCTCCCGATATAATCAGAAACGCACCCCCGTATTTGCACCGATTTCAGAATAGTGAATTTACAAATCAGTACCCACAAGATACAATCCATCCTTGTTTGCAATCAATTCTACGATTGCAGGATGATAATTCTGTAAGAAAAATTTATTCACTTTCCGATATACGAATTAAAAATTCCGGCAATGTTTTTATTAGTGCGCAGACATTTTTGATTGTATATTCTTTGTCATAATGTTCTTTGTTTTTAATATCATTTACAAGCAGTCCGATTGTACCCTCTATTAAAAAATCACAAATTAATTCTCTGCTTTTTGAATCAATGTCAATGGCGTTCTGCCTTTCGGTTTCAATTATAAGATTCCTTATTATCTCCTGAAAGTTATTATGAAAGAATCTTTTAAGCTGTTCAATACCCGTACTGTCATAAGCACAGTTCAGAATATGAGCATTATTGTCAACATAATTTAAAACAAATCGGAGCGCATCCTCGTAGTCCACAAGCAGATCAAACTGCTTTAAAACCTCAACTGCCTCCTGGTCGAGAGTCCACTTAAGCAGTGCATATATATCTTCAAAATGATAATAGAAAGTTTTTCGGTTCACGTTGCAGTCAAGAATAATCTTACTTACGGTAATTTTACTTAGCGGTTTTTTATTCATGAATTTTTTAAGCGATGCCGAAAGCATTTCTTTCGTTTTCAGATTTGCCTCTTGATGTGTCATTCAGATTCCTCCATTTTATTTTATTATACACTTGTCCGTATTACATTCAAGGGACAATATCGGTCATTTGACCATCAAATTACCACCATTTGTCCGTATTTCGTCAAAATACAGCATTTTGCCCGTTTTATCTTCATAATTCGAACATTATAATTAACAAAAACGAATCAGGTGTAAAAATGATTGATAAGCGATTTGCAATAGAAATGCAAACTATTCTGGGCAAAAAAACAGGAGAATTGTATTTTAACGAAGAAAACGGGATTATTAACGGCTTCTTTGATATACTTCACCGCAATAATCTTATTCACAGGGAATCCAAAGAAAACGGTGAAATTGAATTTACAGGTGAAATAACCACACTTATCAGAAAAATCCCCTTCTACGCGGAGGGTAAAATAAGCGGCAGAAAAATCAACCTGATATTAAAGAGTGAAAATGATAATTTTTCGGTAATCGGTACGGAGGTTTAAAATGAAAAAGAGAATTATTTCGGCAAGCATCGGTACGTTGTTGCTTTTACTGATTTTCTGCCTTGCGCCAAAATGGGCAACAGCAATTATTGTTTCTTTTCTTTCTGCCGGTGCTGCATATGAATTATATCACAACGGCGGTTTAGTGAAAAATAATTGGATTTGTGCTTTCGGCTATATTATGGCAGTGGCACAGCCTTTTATCTTTTATTTGAACGCTGATAAATGGATAATGCAGCTGATAATTCTTATCTATTTTATCATAAGCTTTATTGTGCTTATGTGCAGCCACGGGAAAACAAGGCTTGAAGAAATCGGCTGTTCCGTTTTTGCAAGTCTGATTATTCCGTATACATACTCGTCCGCTGTGCGTATCATAACCGCTACGAGCGGAAGAATATTGCTTCTTGTTCCGTTTTTAATATCTTTTGTTTCAGACGCAGGTGCGTATTTTGTCGGAAAGTCCCTCGGAAAACACCATTTTGCAGCTGATGTAAGCCCGAACAAGACGGTTGAGGGGGTTCTCGGCGGAATTGCAGCAACAGCTTTAGGTCTGACGATTTTCTGTTTCATCGCCGACAAATTGCTCGGATGTCAGGTCCATTACATTCTGATAATAATCTATTCGTTGGCCGGTTCTCTTTCTGCAACAATCGGTGACCTTTGCTTCTCGGCAATAAAAAGGCAGGTCGGAATAAAAGATTTCGGCAATCTCATTCCGGGACACGGCGGAATCTTAGACAGATTTGATTCAATAACCGTCGTATTCATCGTGTGTGAAATACTTTTCGCAAAATTACCCGTGATTTGTTAAGCAGATTTTTATGACATATTGATGAGGTAATTTCAGCAGTTCATCAGCGGAATTGACCGCATAAAACAACGCCGTTTCTTGATTGAAACGGCGTTGTTCGTTTGGTGGAGATAATCGGGTTCCAGCCGATGACCTCATTAATGTCGGTCATGATTTACCGGCTGTTTCAGCCTTATTAAGTTCGTCGACTTTTATTATGTTAATAACAGTTGTGTCAAAACCTGCTGCATATTTCTCATCAGACCGAATTGGGGTATACCGGCTGATGCAGCGCACCCGTGATGTCTCCGTCGCTGACAGTATCAAGCTTTTTTTCTTTAAGTTCAACCTTTGTGTTTTTCATAACTATTAACTTCCGTAAATTTGATATTTGTTTTTTCTTACATCTGTTTATACGATGGTTTTGAAATAAGACAGGATAAATTTTACGGCAGTGATCCTGAGTATCGGAAATATGTTAAATCAACCCCGATAATTCTTCCGCTTATTCCTCTTTACAGCGTAAAGAAGCATAAATGGCTTGTAGGATAACAAAAGGAGCTGTAAAAAAATGGATTAATCTCCATTGATTCACAGCTCTTTTAATTATTTGTGCTCTTTTTTCTTCTGCTTTTTTGCCCTTTCCTCTGCCCGTTTTTTGGCTTTACGCTGTTCTTTCTTATCCTTTTCAGTCTTTTTAATAAGCTCTTTGGTTTCTTTACTCATTTCATTCTGTCCTATGAGTTCAGATACACTGATACCGAATATTACCGAAAGCCTGTAGAGAACAAGAATGTCAGGCGTTCCCAATCCACGTTCCCATTTAGAAACAGATTTGTTTGAGTAATCAAGCATTTGAGCAAGTTCAATCTGTGAAATATTATGTAATTCACGATATTTTGCTATGTTTTCAGCTATTTTTTTCTGTATTTCTTCTGATGTCATACCGTGCGCCTCCTGTAAAAGCAATTAGTATTCTACTACCGGTAGATTGAAAAGTCAACAGTAAATCTACTATCGGTAGATTAATTTCCACTTTTCGGGGCTTTTACTTCAGCGATTTTACGGATATACTCCTACTGTCGATTAAAAATCGAAGGGAGTTAATTTACCATGAAATATAAATACGAATTACATTGTCATACCGCAGGGGTTTCACAGTGTGCAAGCATTAAGCCGAAGGAGCTTGTTAATCATTATGAAAAGCTTGGTTACGACGGCATTGTCCTTACAGATCATTACAGCCCTCTTACATTTTATAAGAATTATCTGTGTCCGCAACGGGATATTGATCATTATCTTTCGTCATACAGGGAATTGAAGGAATACTGCGGAAGCTCTTTTACTGTTCTTTTGGGTATGGAACTTCGCCATTACGCAACGGTCAATGATTATCTTGTATACGGCATTGAGGAGGATTGGCTGAGAGCTCAGAAAAATATGCTTCTCTGGAATGAAAAAAAGGCTTATGAAAAAATCCATAAGCAGGGATATTTGCTCTATCAGGCTCACCCTTGCAGACCGTTTATTACGAGATGCAATATCGACTATATAGACGGTATTGAAGTTTATAACGGACATACAAGCGCCGAAAGGAACAAAGAAGCGCTTCTATGGGCGGAAGCAACCGGGAAGCCTGTTATCTCGGGGAGTGACTGTCACTCGCTGACTGACACTTCAAAAGGCGGCATTGAAACAAACATTAAAATTGAAAATAACGCTGATTTGATTTCCGTTCTTAAAAGCGGAAAATATAATATTCTCGGTGATTATGAAGAGAATGTAAAACTGACAGCATGAGGTGAGATAAAATGAAATTAAAGAACAGAAGACTTCCGGCTTATTCAAGAGATGAAGAGATTGCAAATATGGTTACTCATATTGCAGGAGCGGTATTTGCAGTTGTCAGCCTTTTCCTGTGTGTAATATTTTCGGCATGGAACAGAAATGTACAAGGTATTATTTCCGGGCTTATATACGGTATTTCAATGACGGTTGTATATGTTGTATCGAGTGTTTATCACGGCTTGGACGGGCAGGCCGCTTTTATCGGGAAACGGGTTATGCAGGTAATTGACCACTGCGACATATACGGACTTATCATGGGCACATTTTCTCCGATTGTTCTGTGCGGGCTGATAAAAACAAACCCCGTGCTTGCATGGACAAGCTACGGGATTGTGTTGATTACTTCAGTTATCGGTATCGTTTTCACAGCGATTGATTTTCATAAGTTCAAGGTAGTTTCCTACGGCTTATATTTTATATCGGGGTGGAGTGTTCTGATGACGGTAAAAGCAATGTATGAAACCTTTGGCTTGAACTTTATAGTTTTGCTTATCTGCGGAGGAGCAGTGTATTCTCTGGGAATGATTTTTTACGTTCTTGAAACAAAGCATTACAGATACTGTCATTCGATTTTTCATCTTTTCATAATCGGAGGAAGTGTATTGCAGTTTATACCGATATTCAAATACTGTATGTTAGTATAACACAACAAAGCTGAAATTTCTGCTATAATTACACTATTTTTATTATATGATTGTTATATTTGCCGTAGAGCTTTTTGTTTATTTCCTCTGCAAATTTAGGAGAAACAAAGCCCTCTCCGTCAAACGCTGTTACATCAATATCATCTGTCTTTTCGATTCTTTCATATTTTCTTACGCTGCCTTTTCCCGTTACATCCCGAACGGTAACAACGGGAACATCTTTTACAACAACAGACGGGTTATCAACGATAACAATATTATCCGCATTTCCAAATAAATCGGTTTCAAGGCTATATGTGCAGAAGAATACAAATTGCTAGATTAAATCAATATAATTATTCATTATTTTTCTTCCCTGATATACTTTAATCATTAACAAAGCCTGCCGAGGTAAATTACCCGACAGGCTGTTTCGTTTGTTCAGCAACTTTCAATTCTGCTGCATGTTTATTTCTTTAATAAAACCTGTAGCTTCTGAATACCTGTTTCGGGCAGTGCAAAACTGTCACTCCACGATTCTCCGTCAGTTACAAACATATTAGGGCCGGAGCCTTTGTGATTTGCAGGCAGCATATGTAAAGGGCCGAATGTATTTCTTCTGTTTCCAACCAAAGTCAGTTCAATATCACAGCCCTCGGCAACCGATTTGGTGACATCTGCCTCATACGGGCGGAAAAGCATCTTACCGGATTCCGCCTTACTGCTGTATCTTATCAGTGAACCTCTTACCTCAGATGGTGCAAGAAAAACGCTTTCACCTGTTTTGATTATTCTTTCTCTCAGGTCTGAAAGAGCATCAGCTCTTATGATATATGTGATGTCGGCTCCGTAAAACGGCAGTCCCGATTTTGATGCATCACCCAGCGGCAATCTTTCGGGCAGAGTTGTTAGATATGTATAACAGCTTTCTGTTCTGACACCGAAACCACCCAGAAGAAAAACAGCTTCAAAATTTGTGTTCTCACTGAAATCGGGAGATACAGTTACTTCGTTAAGTCCAGCTTTTAATGCTGTTTTCGGTATTCTCATTTTTCTGAAAGCGGCATCAACCCAGAACTCTCCGGTATCTTCCAAACCGACTCCGTTTATTTTATAGCGCATTCGCTCAGGTCTTTCGCCTGCAAGATAAATGTCTTCGGATGGTAATTCATCAATGAAAAATTTATATTTCATTTCTATTCTGCCGAGAACCTTATTGCCGTTCAGAGCTGAATACCATGGCTGAACCATCTGTCCGCCGCGCCGTCTGATTTTAAAATAATCCCTTATTTCACGGTCAGCCTTGAGGACTTCATTCTCTTTGCTGAAATAAGTTCCTTCCGTTTTCCACGATACTCTATCGAGAACGCAAACATTTTCTTCGTTGAGTTTATATTCAAGCGGGATATTCGGGAAATCTTTAACATCATTTACTTTTAACCCCTTTTCCCTTAACGGAAGTTCTGACTTTTCATCAGTAAAAATGAAAAGCTTTGTATCGCCGTTTTCAAGACAGGTTGACATCGTAATGCAATTATCACCTTTTTCAATTTCAGCCCTGTATCTTTCACCCGATAACAAATCCCATTCTTCACAGAAAGCAGTCGGGATATTGATTTTTACGTTGATTTTTCCCGATGCTGCTTCTATGTCTGTATTCAGCAGGGTAAGGCAGAACAAGCCGTCTTCAAGACATGAAAGCCGTGAGAAAACCGTTTTACACTCGTTTCCGTTTTCGTCCAAAATATATATGCTGACAGTCTCATTCTGCTTTACTTCGGTTGCAATCGCAGTAACATCAAAATCAACACAGGTACATTCCTTTGAAAAATCAAGTATTTCGGTGCTTTTCAGACCGCCGAGATAAGTGGGAACATCACCCGCAAAAATAATTTTTCCACCTGCATTACGAAAAGTCTTCAAAAGCTCAAGCGTGGATTTACGCATTGTGAGCATACCGCTTACAACAACAGTTTTGTAATACGTTTTACCGACTTTAAGCAGCGGAGTTTCTCCGCCCGTGCATACTGAAGCCAGACGTGACATCATCTGCTCTTCGCCATAATCAAAGTCGATATTATGAGACACAAGAAATTCAAAAAGCTGCTCATAATGTTTTTCGATTTTATCAATATCCTCATCAGAACTGAACAGCCAGTGTGACCAGCCCGCATAGGCAATACCCCATACGCTTTCTATGGGATTTAGAACAAGGGTGTCGCACACGGGTTTTCCCGAACCTGCGATACCGAGCCTTGCAAAATATGTTTCAAGCTCGCTGTAATCCTTATACCAAGGGGATTGATGCAGAATACTTGCAGGATAATCACGCTTTGCCTCTCCCTCCATTGTGTACCATGAAAGATGCGGACAACGAATATTTATACCAAACAGAGCCTGCCAGTCTCCTATGTTTTTATGCCCCGTAAAATCAAAGTTCCAGCCTGTGCAGCCGTACAGCTCGGAAAGAAGCTTTTCTTTACCTGTCTGCCTTGCCGCACTTGAGAGCTGTTTGACTATCCAGTACCTGTAATTGTCACAGCCGAGAGTGTCGACGCCAGGTACATCCATATGCTCATAAAAACGCATAAGTGAGCCGTTTGATACAGTCTGATTAATCAGCTCGTCCTCATGCAGAACATGACCGGTAAACAACATATTATTTTCGTGACACCATTTTTCTATTGGAGCGGCAAATCTTTCGTTAAACAGATTACAGGCAAGGTCGAACCAGTCAATTTTTATAGGCGACATACGCTCGTTTTTATACCTGTAAAAAAGTTCAGGCAATATCGGAAGCGGATTGTATCTGTACCTTTTTTCAAATTCTTCAAAAAAGTCGTCCGTCCATGCAATCGAACAGGTTCTGACACCGTTCTGCTCTTCCAAATCGTCAAGTCCGTGTCCTCTGTGCGGTTCATCGGTGAATATGCCCTTGATTGAACTGCCTATTCTGCTTCCGCAGCGCTTTTCATATTCTTTATGTGTAAGATCAATAAATTTACGTGTGGCATTTTCATCCATCGTGTTAAGATACCCTGAGCCGTTATAGTTGCTGTCGTCAGGATCGGTGTATGTATCAAAGGCAAGAAGACACCAGCTGCCGCCCGAAAACTCCTTGTGTGATAATCTTATTTTTTCTGCTTCATTATTATTCTCCGCCTGCTGATAATACAGAAGCCCGATTTTATCGTCATAAACATATCCGACAAATACGTTCATGTACTTTCCGAAATCAATAACTCTATCGGCGGGATACTCGTTAAGGCGAAATGATTTCATGCGAAGCGAGGGGTCGACAGTAGCCTTTCCACCGGCACTACCCGACGGCCAGCGATCCTCATCGTAAAGCCAGGCTTCCATTCCGTCTGCCTCACTTTTATCGGAAACTGAGTTTATAAAGTGAAACCATTCGTCTCCGAGATATTCGGTTATGAGTCCCGACCTCGAATGCATAAAGTGCCCGCCGAAGCCCATTTCTTTCAGAACCGAAACCTGCCTGCAAAGCTCGTGTTCGTCAAGCTCTCCGTTCCAGCTCCAGAAGGGTTTACCGCGCCATTCCGCAGACGGAGAAATAAATTCTGAATAAAGTTCTTTCCTGTTATTTATCATTTTTATTCTCCAAAATCTTTTTTATAAGTATTCCGTACACATTCTTTCTGAGTGTACACGGAATTTCTGCATAATATGTTATTTGATTTTTTTAAGCTTAAAGCTCTTCATGATATCTTTTTCAAATTCGTTCGCGGACTGATTTCCCGCTCCGCCGTCATAGGCTGAATTTTTCATATAAACCGCAGCTACTTTATTTACAGGGTCAATCCAGAAATGCGTTCCGTATGCTCCGCTCCAGCCGAAGCATCCGACAGGAAGCGTATTTCCCGTCTTGACAATAACACGTACTCCGAGGCCCCATCTGTTGTCGCCCGTGCGCTTATCATCTGCGACGGGAGTTGACATAAGCTTAAGCGTTTCTTCCGACAGAACAACCGTACCGTCCTCAGCCTTGCCGCCGTTGAGAAGCATGAGCGCGAATTTCATATAGTCGTCTGCGGTTGAAGCAAGACCCGCTCCTGCGGCGTGATATGTTACGGGGAAACTGCCGAAAACGCATCCCGGTGCGCCGTTATCGGTGAACACTCTGCCGTCTGCGAAATTGTGGATTCCGATCATTCTTGACCACTGCTCTTCGTTCGGCTCAAAGGTTGTATCCTTCATGCCGAGCTTGTCAAAAATGTTCACCTTGATATATTCGGAAAATTCCATTCCGCTTGTAATTTCAATTACTCTTGCCGCAACATCAAAGGCTCCCGTTGAATACTGCTGCATTGAGCCAGGTTCAAAAACAAGGGGCTGTGTTGCAAGCCATTCAGCCGCAGTTTTGCAGGTACATTTTTCTTTTCCTATTGCACCGACGCTGACCTCACCCACACCGCTCACATGGGAAACGAGCTGATAGAGCTTAATCTCATTTTCTACTTTTTCGCCTTTTTTCATAAGACCGTTTTCGTCTGTTACGGGATTGCCGTCCTTATCTTTTTCCGAAACATACATTTCGCCGAACTCAGGCATATATTTTGTAAGATTATCATAAATGCTCAGATGACCTCTGTCGTGTTCAATCAGAAGAGCAACGGCGGTTATCGGCTTTGTCATTGAAGCTATTCTGTATACTGCGCTGCCGTCAAGCTCCCTGCCGCCGACCTCATAAGTGCCGAAGGTCTTGTTGATTATTTCTTTTCCGTTCTGAACAACGATTGCGTGTGCGCCCGTAAGCGTACCGTCCTGTATGCGTTTTTCTGCTGAAGCGGTTATTGCCGCCTCGGCCTTTTCCACATTGATAGCATATCCTTTAGGCATACAGTTTATTCCCAAAAATGAATTGATAAGCAATATCAGCGAATTGATGAATATAAGTACTTTCATAATTAAGCCCTCACTTTATTTCTTTGAAATTTGCTCTGATTTCTTCAACCGTACCCGTTGTCAGATAAAAATCATACTCATAGGGCTTATAGCTTTCAAACTGCCATTCGTTTGCGGTCTGCGTAACGGCGAAATACGAGGTCGCACAGTCCTTGGAGGCGTCTTTATCGGTCGTTTCGTTTCTGCCGTAAACACCGCTGAGAAAATCTATATCCTTTAACGGTGAATAGAGTGCTATTCCGAAGCTGTCATCAAATTGACCTGTAAAGGCGGCCCAGTTTTCCGTTGACCTGAAATGCGGATAACTTATTGGCCAGAAGTCAAGTGACGGCTCAACATCGGGTGTATCACCCGTCCATGGCTTATCTCCGCCGTAATAAACAAAGCGGTTGAGCGGCTCTATGCAGTAAAATGCAGGAAGCTCAACGCCCATTCTGCAGGTCGGATAGCCCGACCAGTCGGTATATCTGCAGCTTGCATGAACACGACCTCCTCCAAGTGAATACCATGCCTCCATATATGACGGGGTTATCCATTCGTCGGGCATTGCCCAGTCCATCGGGCGGCATTTTACGTAGAGTGTATTGCCGTCTTTTCTTATATCGACAATCTTACTGCATCCGTTATACTTGTTTCCTCCCTGAACGGGATTATAGTTCCACTTGTTTCCGTCGGTGAACGTACCGTTGGGATAACCCTCTATATCCATCGGGCCGTAATATGACTGCTGAACAAGTCTGCCTGCATCAAATCTGTTTATCAGGTTGACATGGCGGCTGATTGCCCTTTTATTATATCTTTCCGATGCGTTTGAATCAACCTTTGTAACACCGTTAAGGTCTACCGCTTCAACATCATTCTTCAAATCCTCAAGATAGCTCAGCGCACCGCCCCACTGAAGGTCAATTCCAAGCTTATAATACTCGTCGGAAATAAATACTTCTCTTTTCTCGACCTTGCGGTTAAAGGTTTTTATGCCGTACATGACAAAGCTCTTGCCCGTAATGTTTTCAACAGATACTGTTTTGACGGATTTGTTTTTTTCTTTGTCAAGGAATCCGTCAATAAAGCTGTAAAAGGTCATATTTTCGCCCGGTTCAAGGAAGAAATCCTCCTCTGCGGTTTTGCCCTTGTATGTTTCAAATACAATATGGCCCCTGCAGTATCCGTCAGATGTGTAATCAATACCATAGTAATTGAATAGGTCCGTTTTTTCATTTATTAAATACTCTGTTTTGTTCTGATCTTCCGTAACTTCAAATTCGGTAATAGCATTTTCCATAGTAAACTCTTTGTCATATGAGGTTGGCAGAAAGCTGAAGGGATAGGAAAAAGCTACAATCAAAAGGGAAAGAATAAAACTGAAAACTCTTTTCATTGAAATCATCCTCCTTAATTTTGTACAGATAATTTAACAAATTTGGTATATATCCTAAATATTAAATTATTATATCATTTTGTCGATGATTTATCAACAAGTAAAAGCAGTAATAAATCTGAATCTTTTATAATCTGAGGTTATTAAGTGTATTCGTGGTGAAAGTAAATTTTCACAGGAAATGCTGTCAGGGCTTGATTACGGAATCGGAAGCGGAATGTAACAGACTTTTGAGTTTGTGCGAAGCGGCAAAAAAGATGTTGCTGATAGCGAGAGTGTCTTGAAAAATCTTTCCGCAACCTTTGACGAACTTGTTTCATGGGCTGAACTTTATGATGATGCTGAATTTGCACAGAAGAAAATGATTGTGAATTGCTTAATTCGACGGGTTGATGTTTATCGGGATTATAAACTGAAGATTGAGTTCAATTTTAATTTTCAGCAGTTTATCAATGGAATAGACTCAGTAGCTTGAAATTGAAAACGCAAAATCGAGATGACTTTCATCATCTCGGTTTTGCGTTATATGGTGGAGATAGTCGGGTTCGAACCGATGACCTCTTGACTGCCGGTCAAGTGCTCTCCCGATATAAGCAGAAACGTACCCCGGTTTTACCGAACAGCTTTCAGCCGGCAAAGCTACTGCATCAGTTTTCTGATTTTTCTTTTGAGCTTAATCCACTGAAATGTGCCGCGTATCATATTGAACAGATTGCGGCGCATTCTCGGGGCTTTGCCGAAATTCTCAGGCTCATTTTCCGCAATTGTCCAGCCGTCATTATCAAGGTATTTTTCAAAGTATTGATATGTAAGCTCATCAGCGTATTTTGTGCAGTCCGGATCTGCTTCAAGTCCGTGATTCGAATTGGGATAAACCACAAGCTCTGCAGGTACATCCGCATTTAAAAGCTCCTGATACATTCTTTCTGCTCCTGCAATCGGCACACCGTCGTCCAGCCCGCCGTGGCAGAGAATTGTCGGAACGGCTGTTGAAGCGAAGGAAACGGGCGAATATTTTTTTAGATAATACTGAGCCGCAGGCTTTGAAACATTGTCGGGATTGATAAAAAACGCTTTTTTCGTCACACCTGTAACACAGGAAATTTCAAGCAGGGTATCGGTGCTTACGGCAAAGCGTTCAAGCGTAAGGTCGGCAGGTGTGGAATTTCCGCGCACACAGACAACCTCAATCGGAGCTTCATCCGCTCTTGTATAGGCATACATCAGCGTGATGTGCGCGCCTGCGGAATCACCGATAATCATGCACCTGTTTATTTCAATTCCGTTTTCGGCTGCGGTCGACTTTATCTTTGTCAGCGCCGAGGTAACGTCGTCGAGAATATCGTCAAGCGAGGTATCAAGGGAGGCGTAGCGGTAGTTGATTGCCGCCGCGGCGTAGCCCTTTGAGCACATTTCTTCAAGTTTTGTCTTATAGCCGGTCTTATCGCCTGCAATCCACGAACCGCCGTGAATGTACATGACAAGTCCGACCTCACCCTGTGTGTTTTCGGGCAGATAGAGGTCAAGCAGGTTCCTTTCACCGGCAGTGCCGTAAGATAAGTCATCATAAGTAAAGCTGTTGCTTTCAGCCGAAGCATTTATGGAAAGAACGCCTGAAATCAAAATTATTGACAAAAGTATTGCAACAAATTTTTTCATAAACAAGCTCTCCTTTTTTAATAATTATAAATATTTTTCAATATAATCATACAGCAGTCTGTACATTTCCTTATCAGCTTCAGGGTCCGCCTTGAGGTCGTGGTCAGAATGGGGATAAATCACAAAGTCGTGTTCGATATTCAGCTCATCAAGTTTTTTTACAAGCTCAACAGTGTCCTCAAAGGGTACAACCGAATCAACTGCGCCGTGACCGATTGCCGAGGGTACGGCATTGGTGACATATTTCAGCGGTGAATATTCAAACAGCTCATCGCCGTATTTTTCATAGTCCTCAGGTTCGATTTTCCTGCCGATGATTTTACCCATAAGATCTGACATCTGTTTTTCGTTACCGAGTCTGTTGCCGAAAATATAGCGGCGGTTTCTCAGATCAGCGGGAGGACAGAAACTGACCGCCGCGACAGATTCTATCGGCGCATTTCCGCCGACCATATACGGATAAAGCAGGGAAAGATGACCACCTGCCGAGCCGCCAGTCATAAGGCATTTTGTAAAATCAAAGCCGTATTCCGAGCCTGTCTTTTTAATCTGCGCAAGAGAAGCGGTAATATCCTCAAGTATTGCGGACATATCCGAATCGTCGGAAAGATAGCGGTAATTAATCGCGGCAAGAGCAAATCCTTTTCCACTTAAATCAGTGCCCATATCAACGTACAGTTCTTTATGCCCCGATGTCCATGCGCCGCCGTGGATTCCGATGACAATTCCGTTTCTGCGTTCCGTCTCTTCGGGCAGATAAATGTCAAAAACCTGTCGCTCATGTTCACCGTATTTAATATTGCATAATATCATAATATCACGTCCTTAATAGTCAAAAACATCGCCGAAAACTTCTTTTATCTGCGGCTCTTTTTTTACATTGTCCTTCATTGTTTTCTTTACTCCGACTCTTGTAACAAGTCTGAAAACAGGCTGAAGAATATACGGAATAAAATCCTTTGCGGTAAGCTCGGATAACGAAACATTTTCAAACTTTGTATGCTCAAAATACACAAGATAAACTGAGGTAATGTTATAGAATTTTATTTTCGCATTATTGCCTGTTTCATAAATTGACCACGCTCTCAGACTGTTGTCGGTAGAACGCTGAAAATTCATAACAGTTGTGTCGCCACCTGAAATATTCAGCGTATATCTGTCCTTTCGCTGACCGTCGGAGCCACCGTTGATAACTACGGACTGAGTGTTTTCGGAAACAAGATATCTGTGTGCGCCGTAGATGAAATTATTCAGCGAAACAACATTTTTGCTGTCCTTGAATGTCAGATAATCACAGTTCTGCTTAAGTATGGGATTAAAAAGATATGCCCAGTTATTATTTTCCCTGTACCAGTCCTGAAGCTCGGGAATATCGGTATCGGCATAGCCGTTTCTGCCAACGGCGTTGCCGTTCTGAAGATTTTCCTCAAGATAAATGTCATCACAGCCGTCAACAGAAATCATACTTTCCATGCAGCAGCCGACATTTTTCTTTATAAGTCCGTTTTTGCAGTTTTTAAACTCAAAACCAACAGACGAAAGAATTACGCAGTTATTGACAGCGTAGCAGCCGTCAGCCGCGGCGCATACCGCAGGCGTGGTTTTCTTATATTTTCCGCTCTCGTCACGAGGCACATTTTTAACAAAGTTTATCTTAATCTCGCTGATGCCGGCATTCTCGCCGTTAAGAGTTATAAGCGGCTTCGCGTCGGGATTTTCATCAAGGTAACCGTACATGGCAAGCACTGTTGTACCTTTTGTTTCGCCCATCTGACTTCTTGTCGGAGTACCCGAAACACCTCTGAGTTCAACATTTGCGGGAACAAAAACAGGACCGCAGAAGCGGTAATAGCCCGCAGGCATATATACAACGCCGCCTGTTTTTCCTGCTTCGTCAAGTGTGGACTGAACAGCCTCCGAAGTGTCCGTCATGCCCGTTGTATCCGCATTTACAATATAAAGGTTACTGTCCGGTTTTGCGTGTCTTCTGTTGTAATCAACAACATACTTATCCGTACCGCCGTTCTGACGGTGAATATGTTTTCCGACTACAATACCGCTGATTTTTACATTAGTTAAAAGAGTTGTATTTTTCCCCGGGTCATAAACAGCTTTTTTACTGCCCTCGATATGTCCGTTGCACACGGAAATACCCCAGTCATCGCCGAAATTCTGAACAACGCCCTCAGGCACATACATACCGTACTGACATTCGGTTATGTATAAATCAAAAAACGAACCTGTAAATTTATTCCTTTCACCCTGTGCAAAAAGCAAACCGTATTTACAGCTTTCAACATTAATATTTGCGTACTCGGGCCATTCAAGGTCGCCGAGGGTGATGCCGGTTGTGTTTTTCTTTGTATATTTTCTCAGCTCTTTTTTATCCGGAGCGTTGAATTTTCCGCCTGCCTCCGCCCAGTATTTCGGAGAAACAAAGATATTCTTTCCTGTATCAACATCGGAGCAGTCATAAACCGTTATTCCCTCCGAAAGAAATGTGCCTTTAATATTCTCAGCCTCAAACATTTCGTGTGTGCTATTCGGTTCACAGCTTACACCGACACCGCGGTAAGAGTTGAGCATTGTGCAGTTTTTAACTGTTGAAAGCATAAGACCGTTCACATAAAACGTATAAGGATACGGCTTCACATTATCAATCGTCTGGTTCGGATACCATACAGTCAGACCGATCGCACCTGCTGAGCCGCCGATTGTAAACAGCGCGGGCGTTATGTTATCGCTGCTTTCAACATCAGCGATAATTACTGTACCGTAGTCCGTTCCCTCGTCGGGATTCTGCCAGTCGCCGCAGACCGTAACAAACGAACGGATAATTATTCCTTTAGTAAGGCGGTAGCTTCCGACGGGAAGAAATACCGTTCCGCCTCCTGCCGCATAGCAGTCATCTACAGCTCTCTGCAAAATATCCGAGCAGTCCGCTTTGCCTGTGCTGTCCGCATTGTACGGAGCCTCGGTCAGAACAATATCCGCAAGAATAATGTCTTCTGTTTCATAAACTGTCTGGATTATTTTCGGTTCCTGTGTAATTTTTTCAGCATTTACAGTAACAGGAAATGCTGTCAGAATCATGCAAATTACCAGAAATGCGGCGGCAGCTTTTTTCATATTATCTCTCCCGACATATATTTTTACTTATACAGTATATCCTTTTCAGCATAATAAATAAACAGTTATTTGTTAGGTTTAACTTGTTAATTTGTCAGGTTATCAGAACTTTGTATGTTTGCATAAAGCTGCGCCCTGTTTCTTGTAACATATCACAATCAGAACAACATTCTATTGAAAATCAGATGTTTATTTGTTATTATTTTTTTGAAGGCGGTGCATAAAATGAGCATAGACAGAGCAATAAACATTCAGATACAGGACAAGCATCTCGGCGGACTTAATCCCATTGCCTGCGGCTATGAGGATTGCGAGCCGTGCCACTCTTTCGGTCCGAGCATACGCTTTTTCTGGTGTATTCACTATGTCCGTTCGGGCTGCGGAACATACCGGATAAACGAAAAGGAATACCGCGTTTCGGCCGGACAGATATTCATAATTCCGCCCTACATAGAAACCTACTATATCGCAGATGAAAAAAATCCGTGGCACTACACATGGATCTGCTTTCTGACGGACGAGCCGATACCGAACCTGTTAAATTCTCCTGTCCTCAGCATAGATGAAGCTGAAACCGTTTTTTCAAAAATGCTGAAATGCACTGATTTTCATAACGGCAGAAGTGAATACCTTGCAGGCTGTCTGTGGGAGCTGTGGAGCATTTTACAGGAAAACAGCACTGAAACCAAAAGTGAGCGGACAATCGACAAGGCTTTAAGCATAATTCATTCGGAGTATTACCGCGGAATCACCACAACCGAGGTCGCAGGAAGGCTCGGGCTGAACCGCTCGTATTTTTCAGCCATGTTCACTAAAGAAACAGGCACTCCGCCGATTAAATACATCAACAATCTCAGAATAAAAAAAGCCGCAGAGCTTATGACGGAGTACGGCATCTCTCCTGCATCCGCCGCAGCTTCAATCGGTTACAGCGATATGAGTAATTTTTCAAACGCATTTAAAAAACATTTCGGAATTTCCCCGTCTAAGTATACCTTAAAAAACAGAGCAAATACTGAAATATAAGATAAGATTACTTGAATTCTTTTTATACAGCTTACTGACAGGAAAGTGTTCTGAATTATTTATCCGCAGCCTTTGACGAACTTGTTTCATGGACCGAACTATACGACAACACTGAATTTACACAGAAAAAATGATTGTGAACTGCTTAATTCGACGGGTTGATGTTTATCTGGATTATGAACTGAAGATTGATTTCGATTTTAATTTTCAGAAGTTTATCAGCGTGAATTGATTCGGTGACATAAATACAGAAAACCGGGCAGAGTTTGACACTCTGTCCGATTTTTTATACAAAAAATAACTTAGTGTGCATGGTGGAGACGGAGAGGATCGAACTCTTGACCTCATGACTGCCGGTCATGTGCTCTCACGATATAAGCAGAAACGCACCCCCATGTATACTGATTTCAGATTACTGAATTCTTTTTTAGCATATTACTACTAAAGTGATATAAACAAATTCAACATTTATTCGACTGAAAATAAAACATCAAACAAATCAAGCAAAACCTATCTTATGTGTCCCGCTGCTGGTATTGTCGAGATTTATTTCCCCGTCAAGAATATAATCTTCAACATCACTCAGGATTATTGAATCATCATTTGTATCTTCTGTGCTGAGATTCATATATCTTAATGATAGTTTATAACTTGTTATCGTAGACCGTATAATACAGCTTGACATTTTCTATCAAAAGTAGTAATATTTAAATGTAGTCAATCAGTGGGAAGTTCGGTGAAAATCCGTCGCAACAGCCATTACCGTGAGTGATCCAATCACAAAGCCGGAAGACCTGATGCTCATAAAATAACGTAAAACTTTGGGCAAGAAGGTTGTAATCGTCTGTTTCCGTGTCGGATTCGGTCTGTAATTCTGCGTCCTCGTTTTACGGGGACGTTATTTTTTTGCATTTTAAGGAGGCAATTTTATGGAAAAGACAAAAGAATACTATATTGAGCTTTTGCAGCGAGTTGCCGAAAAAGAAGGCAGACTTCCGAGAAAATCGGATTTTTCAAACGATGATGTAAACCGTATTAAAGGGTTTTTCGGGCCGTGGCCTTGGGCTCTTGAAGCAGCAGGACTTAAAGAGTCAACGCAGGAAGCGAGAAAAGCCAAGAACAGGGAAAAGCGTCAGCGTTCAAGAGAAAGGCGAAAAGCGTTCAAAAATGCCCAAGGCGATACGGAAGATGAAAGGAAATGTTTATGAAAACAAAGAAAATCATCAGCATTTTGCTGGCCGTGCTTATGCTGACATCTCTCGCATCAATCTCTGTCTTTGCAAAGGAACAGCCAATCGCAAGTGTTCGGGAATTTATCAACGCCCCGAGCCAGTACACAAACAATGCCGCTTACGGAATTGATATTGACGGTACGCTCAACGGGAAGCTTGCTTCACTCGGAAATTTCGGCGGTTATGTAATCTATGAGTTTAGCAAGTCTGTTCAGAACACGGACAAGCATGCATACGGAGTAGATTTTATTATCCCCGGCAATGCTTTTAACGCCGCACTTACTACGCAGGAGCCAGGTCAGGTTTGGGTTTCACAGAACGGCAAAGACTGGTATGCACTTGCAGGCAGTGAGCATTATGAAGATGAAACAGTATGGGATTACTCCGTAACCTACAAGAAAACCGCAGAAGCAAACAAATGTGATTTTTCAGACAGCCTCGGCGAGAGCGGAACATGGGGCTGCAGAGCTCAGTATCCCTTGAGTGAAAATTATCCTACCGTTACCGTTCCTGAGGATGAAATCACTCTTTCAGGCGTTCTTTTAAGAAAGCAGACATCCGGCTCAACCTCCAACGGTATTCAGACCTCCTTCGGATATACAGACGCTCTGAAAAACGCCAAGAAGTCCGCACCGTCAAATCCTTATGTTGAAAATCCCGCAGGCAACGGTATAGACGGTCAGTTTGACATTTCATGGGCAGTTGATAAAAACGGCTTCGGAGTTGAGCTGGACAGCATAAAATATGTTAAGGTTCAGACTGCAACATTTATTAACGGCGGTGCTTTCGGAGAGAAGTCCACCGAACTTCAGGGACTTTTTGTTGCTGACGAAAGCGAAGAATCAGTTGGTAAAACCGCCGCCCCGGCTTCAATTACCGTTGGCGGCAAAAAAATTGAGCTTGAAGACGGAAAAGACTATTATGAAGCAGCTGTTGATGGCGAATTTGATGTCAGCGTTGAAGCTGATGCCAATATCTATATAAACAATTCTTACGGTAATACAAGACACTTTGAGAGCGAAACCGAAAAAGGAATCGTCAGAGTTATTGTTCAATCAGGCAATTCTGCTCCCGTTATTTATTACATAAACACAGGCAAGAGCATAGCGAAAACAAAAATTACTCTTTCAGATACCGAAAAAGAAATCGGACTCGGTAAAAAATCAAAGCTCACCGCAGAAACGAACAACGGTGAAAAAATCGCATGGTCATCATCAGACGAAAGTGTTGCATCGGTTTCCAAATCGGGAATTGTTACAGCAAACAAACTTGGTGAGGCTGATATTATTGCAACAAGTGAATCGGGCAGAAGCGAAAAATGCAAGGTAACTGTTATTGAGCCTGTTTCGCCCGTAACGGTAAATGTTACTTACAGCGTCAGTGGAAATGAAATACCCG
The DNA here is from genome assembly GCA_002315505.1 of Ruminococcaceae bacterium UBA1767. Lineage (GTDB taxonomy): Bacteria > Bacillota > Clostridia > Oscillospirales > Acutalibacteraceae > CAG-488. Next base: position 16,311 of record DCGX01000049.1, on the reverse strand, counting down.
TTCAGAAGCACAGTATTTCCGTAAGCTCCGATATTGCCGAAAAATACGGCTATGAAACCGCCGAAAAAGACCATAACGACATCGATGTTGAGGGTGTAACGGTATTTGATGTTATCGTTGCCGCACATGAAGAACTCTATGGTGAAAGCTTTAAGAAAAATCCCGAAAATTATCTTGTTATGTCGTCGAGCTTTATTATGAAGGCTTACGGTCAGAACGCTATGTCCTCGGGCTTCATAGTCAACGGAATTATGCCAAATGACGGAATAATCAATCTCTCATACGGTACCTGCACGGGTTATGCCTGTGATACCGCCCGTGTGTTCGACGGTGATGAAATTTCATATTTCTTCTACAAGGATTTAAAATATTATTCCGATTATTATGCTTGGTTTGACTGCGACAGCTACAATGTAAACGCCGGTGAAGAATTGACCGTAAGCCTTAACGGCTACTGCGCAATGTACTATGGCATCAACGATTGGCAGACAATACTTGGCGAGTATGCTCAGCCGCTTGAAGGAATACAAATATATGCGGTAATTGACGGTGAAAAGATTCTTGTCGGCACAACTGACAAGAACGGCAAGGCTGTTCTCAGCTTTGCAGAAGAAGGCAAATATGTGATTTTCTGTGAGGGTGAAACAAAGGACAAATGTCCCGTAATCACAAATTCAGCTAATGTAACCGTTAATCCGCAGCAGACTCATAAAAGAACATTCTGCGAATGGTTAAAGCATATATGGGAAGTTATCAAAAACTTTTTTATCAAGGCTCACAACTTTTTGTTCGGCTGGATTTATAAAGGATAATTTGAAATGAAAGTTTTAAAGAAATTTTTACTGATTATATTAACAATAATTTTTGCCGCTTCTCCGGTTATCTGCTTTGCGGCATATATTTCAGACGGTAATATTACAAGCTGTGATACTCCCGTTTCCGCTGACGAAGCAGAGCTTATTTGGTCGCATCAGTTCGGAACATCATATAAAAACGCTCCAAGCACAATGACGGTTGTTGACGGAACGGTTATTGTAATGAGCAAAAATGAGCTTTATAAAATGGATGCCGAAACGGGCAAAATTTTAAAGCGAGCTGAAATGGCAGATACACCGAGCTACAGCTACACATCGCCGGCTTATTATGGCGGTGTAATTTACTGTCCTCTTGATAACGGAACAATTCAGGCGTTTAATTTCAAAACGCTCAAATCCCTTTGGGTTTATCATGATAAGCTGGGTGGTCAGAGCCTGAGCCCCGTTAAATATTCTGATGGATGTATTTATATGGGCTTCTGGAACGACGAAGACCAATATGCAAATTTTGTCTGCCTTGATGTTACCGACGAAAACAAGAAAGATACTCACGAGGAAAAGCAGGCAAAGTGGACCTACAAAAGTCTCGGAGGCTTTTACTGGGCGGGATGCACATTCAGCGGAGACTGCGTTATTGTCGGCACCGACGACGGTACGCTTTACGCAAACAAAGCCTCGAAGATTTTAAGTCTTAATAAGAATACAGGAAAGCTGAATGATTCCGTTTCTATTGTCGGCGACCAGCGTTCAGGTATAACCATGAGCGGAAGCACAGCGTATTTTGTCACCAAAGCAGGTTATCTGTACAGCATAAAAATCAGCAACGGTAAATTTGATTCAGACAGTCTGAGAAAACTGGCGCTGGGCGGAGCTTCAACCTCTACTCCTGTAATTTACAACAAACGTCTTTACGTCGGCGTTCAGGGTAAGACAATGAATGAGGGTACGCTGAAGGTAATTGATGCGGCAAAGTTATCTGTAATTTATTCCGCACCTGCAAACGGTTATCCGCAAAATTCCGTCCTCGTGAGTGACGCATATTTTAAAGATACAGGTAAGATATATATATATTCAACCTATAATTCATCTCCCGGAGGAATAACTGTCTATACCGATTCTGCAAATCAGACAAAGGCGGTGAAAGCGGAGCTGTTCACCCCTGATTCAGACAAGGCAAATTACTGCATAAGCAGCATTGTCTGCGATGAAAACGGAACTCTGTTTTACAAAAACGATTCGGGATATATTTTTGCGGTTGGCAAAAAAAGAACAGAAAAACAGAATTTCTTTGTTCGTGTTTTCAATGCGATTATAAATTTCTTTAAAAATCTTTTCAGGTAAAAAATTATGGAAAACGGCTTTAAAGGGTATCATCCAATCTCAAACTTAATATTTTTTCTGAGTATTGTGGTGTTCGGGATGCTTTTCAAGCACCCCGTTACCCTTGTCGTGTGCTTTATCGCTGCTCTTTGCTATTACATTCGTCTTTGCAGAAGAGCGGCGGTAAAATCGTTTCTGACATTTATTTTCCCTATGCTTTTGTTTGTTCTTATTATCAACGGACTTTTCGCCCATTATGGTACAACACCGCTTCTGACCTTGCCCGACGGCAACAAAATGACACTTGAGGCCGTAGTTTACGGCTTTGTTTTAGGTGTTGCGACGGTTTCAATTATTATGTGGTTTTTCTGTTACAGCGAGGTTGTTACAACAGATAAATTTATGTGCGTGTTTGGCAAAATTATGCCTGCCGGTGCGCTTGTTATTTCAATGGCCTTACGCTTTGTTCCTATGTATAAAAACAGACTTCACACTATAGCCGAAGCGCAAAAAGGAATAGGCAGAGATTACAGGCAGGGCAATATCATTGAAAGAATAAGAAACGGCGGTAAAATCATCTCGATTTTAATCACATGGTCACTTGAAAACGCGGTTGAAACCTCCGATTCTATGAAAGCAAGAGGTTATGGGATGAAAGGGCGGCAAAGCTACAGCAAATTCAGAATGAGCAAAAGAGATGTTGTTTCAATTATGATTGTACTTCTGCTCGATGTTATTCTGACAATCGGCTGTATAAAAAAATCGCTTTACTGCATTTACAATCCGTACATTGTCATTAATCCTTCAGCCGATTTCGGGAAAACATATTTTGTTAATGAGCTGAATCTTACCTTGAATCCCGTTTCCGCATTTGGAATTGTAACGATTATTTCATTCACTTTACTTTGCTTTTTACCGCTGATAATTGACTTAAAGGAGGATATAAAATGGAACAGATTAAAATCGAAAATTTAAGCTTTTCATATCCTCTTTGTGAGAAAAAAGCGATTGATAATATTTCTCTGAAAATAGACAATGGAGAGTTTATTCTTCTTTGCGGTAAGAGCGGCTGCGGCAAAACAACACTTTTAAAGCAGCTCAAAAAAGAGCTTGCGCCTCACGGTGAAAAAGCAGGAAATATTTTTTTAAACGGCAAATTGATTGAAGATATTTCTCTCAGAGAAAGTGCAGAAAAAATCGGTTTTGTTATGCAAAATCCCGATTTGCAGATTGTAACCGATAAGGTATGGCACGAGCTTGCATTCGGACTTGAAAATCTCGCTCTTAACAAAGATGAAATCCGTCTTCGCACAGCGGAAATGGCATCGTATTTTGGAATAGAAGAATGGTTTAATAATAAAACAATAGAGCTTTCAGGCGGGCAAAGGCAGATTTTAAATCTTGCCTCCGTTATGGTTATGCACCCTGATGTGCTTGTTCTTGACGAGCCTACATCACAGCTTGACCCCATAGCCGCAGAGAATTTTCTTTACACAATCGGCAAAATCAACCGCGAGCTTGGCACAACAATAATTCTCACGGAACAACGGCTTGAAGAAGCGTTCACCTATGCGGACAGAGTTTTTGTAATGGACAGAGGAAAAATTATTTCAGATTTAGCACCGTCAGAAACGGGTAAAGGATTAAATGATATGCCCGAATTCCTGAAAATCGCTGCACCCACAGCCATAAGAATTTTTAATAAAATCGGCGGTGCAGGAAATTGTCCCGTAACAGTCCGAGAGGGCAGAAATTTTCTGAGCAAAACAAATCATAAAAACATTTGCAAAAAGCAGAAAAAAATCTTCAGCAAAACCAATGCAGTTGAGCTGAATGATATATATTTCCGCTATGATAAAAACGGCAAAGAAATTCTGAAAAATCTTTCGCTGAAAATCCCCGAAAACAGCTTCTTTACAATTCTCGGTGGCAACGGCGCAGGCAAAACAACTCTGCTTAAAATTATTTCGTCAACTCTTTTTCCATACAGCGGAAAAATAAAAATTTTCGGTGAAAAGCCTAAGAAAAGCGGAGCGAAAATTGCTTCAATGCCGCAGGATGTTCAAACACTTTTTACTGCAAAAACCGTTATGCTCGACCTGAAAGAAGTAAATAAAAATGAAGAAAAAATCAAAGAAACAGCAGAACTTACAAAGATAACGGATTTGCTCGAAAAACATCCCTTTGATTTAAGCGGCGGAGAGCAGCAGAGAGCCGCCCTTGCAAAAGTGCTTTTATGTGAGCCGAAAATTCTTTTGCTTGACGAGCCCACGAAGGGAATGGACGCGGAATTCAAAGCGGACTTTGCGAAAATTATTCAGTCGCTTAAAAAGAAAAACTGCACGGTAATTATGATTTCACATGATTTGGAATTTTGTGCAAAATATTCAGACCTTTGCGCTATGCTTTTTGACGGTGATATTTCCGCTTGCGCATCTTCTGATAAATTTTTCTCAGGCAACAGATTTTATACAACTGCGTCTTGCAGAATCGCAAGAGGAATTATCGACAACGCAGTTACAGATGAGGATATAATAAAATGCGTAAACGAATAATATCAATTTTAATATTGTGCCTGCTTATACCGGCGGTGGTTATTGCAGGATTTTTCCTTGCAAAAGGAAAGCAGTATTATCTTGTAAGCCTGCTTGTTATTGCGATTTCAATTTTGCCGTTTATGCTTTCTCTTGAAAGAAAAAAGCTGCAATTACGGGAGCTTGTAATCATATCAAGCGTAATTGCAATTTCAGTCGCTTCACGAGCTGCGTTTTTCTATCTTCCGAATATAAAACCAATGTGCGCGATATTGATTATTGCGGCAATTTCATTTGGCGCGGAGTTCGGTTTTACCTGCGGAGCTTTGTCAATGTTGCTTTCAAATTTCATCTACGGACAGGGAATGTGGACGCCGTTTCAGATGCTTGCAATGGGCGTAACCGTTTTTGTCTGCGCACTGATTTTCAGAACGTTTCGAATAAAAAACAGATTTATTCTCGGCATAGTCAGCGGTATTTTATGCTTTGCGCTGTATGGAATAATTGTTGATTTAAGTTCTGTATTTATGATGGTTTCGGAATACAATTTAAGGTCTGTTTTATCGATTTATGCTTCGGGATTTCCGTTTAATATTATTCACGGTCTGACCACGGGAATATGCGTCACACTTTTTGAGCCTTCCGTAAGCGAAAAGCTTGAAAGAATAAAACAAAAATACGGATTGTTTGGTGAAAAATAATGAAGAAAGTTTTATCAGTAATTATAACAGTGACATTGCTACTGTTCGCATTATGTTCCTGCGGACTTACAGTAACCGAGACGGATAACGAAGCAAGTGAAGCTGCAGCATTTTCAACCACTGCAGGAAAAAATACCGAAAAGAAAACTGAAATAACAGAAACGGTTTCACTCACCGAAAACAGCAAAACAGAAACAACAACAGAAAAAAGCACAACTTCAAAAACCGCAAAAGCTACAGAGAAAGCAACTGAAAAAACATCAAAAAAAGAAACAGCCACAGAAAAACAGATAACATGCACTTTTGAAATATCCTGTAAAAACATACTTGATAAAAAGGAGAATCTTAAAGAAAATAAATCTGATTTTTTACCTGAAAACGGAATGATATTGAATTCAGTTAAGGTAACCGTTCCGGAAGGTAGTACAGCTTTTGATGTTATCAAAAAAGCGTGTGAAGAAAATACTTGCACTGACAACTGTAAATACTGTAAGCAAAATGGCATACAACTTGATTATGTTTATACTCCCGGATATGACAGCTACTATATTCGCGGCATACATCAGATTTATGAAAAAGACTGCGGCACACAGTCCGGCTGGATGTATTCAATTAACGGAACATTCCCGAATTACGGCTGCAGCCAGTATAAGGTTAGGGATGGAGATATTATCAAATTTATGTACACCTGTGATTTAGGTGAAGATTTAGAAGCAGGTTGTTAACAAAAAATCACACATTCGACAAGTCTTCTTAAATTGAGTAGAATGAAACTACAAAATTTAAGGAGGCTATTTTTATGGAAATACAGAAGCATATTAAGTTCGGCTTTTATTATTTTAAGCATTATATCAACTATTAAGTAGTACAGAGCCTATCATTTTAAACCTTTCACGCAGGAGAACGTTATGAGTGTTTTGAAATACACTATTCCTGAAATATCTGCATCTACTCAGTTAACAACTTTTCAAACCGTATCTTCTTATATCGAGTATTCAATTACTAATATTAGAAAAACAAACAGCGAAAAAAGTCAAGTTAAATCCAAGTATTTTCTTGGCAAATCTCCCACATCTTTTGCGCTGCAATGCTCAACGAACATTCTCGACGCCTCAATATCACGATAGATCGTACCGGTGTGTTTTCAACCAATTTCAGACAGTGAATCCCGCTGATATCCTCTCCTTTCAAAAACTCTTCCGGGACAAAACCAATACCGAGATTATTCTTGACCATCGGGAGAATCTGATCGGCCGTCGCCGCTTCTATATCCGGCGAAAATTCTACATTGTTCTCGGCAAACCAATTCTGATACATTTCATATGTTTTGGCTTTCCGTCCTAAAGAAATAATCGGATAAGCGGCAAGCTCACCAAGTGACAATGTTTTTTCGGCCAGATCATGAAAGGCGTCCCCACATACTGCAATTTCATGAACATCTTTCAGCAAGACGTATTTCAAATCTTTCATCTCTCCGGTAGGTGTTGTTACGACGGCCATATCCACGAGCCCGCTTTTTAGGGATGCGATTGCCTGCAATGTTGTATTATTTGAAATGTTTAACCGGATACTCGGATATTTACAACGGAATTCATTCAACACCGGTAAAAGAAAACACCGAAGAGCCACCTCTGTTGCACCGACCGAAACGATCCCGCTTTGCAGAGATCTTTCGCCTTCGATTTCCGTCTCTGCCATTTCAATATGTTCTACTGCAATACGAATATGCTCATAAAGCTTTTCCCCCTCTGCCGTAAGGGTAACACCTCTATTTGTGCGGACAAACAGTGTACAGCCGAGTGCCCCTTCAAGATTCTTAATCGTTCTTGTAACATTTGGCTGATTATAGTTCAGGGCATTTGATGCAAGCGTTATGTTTTTGTACTTGGCAACGTAATAGAACACCCGGTAGTAATCAAAACTGATATTCATTTTCTCACCATATCAAAATAGAATAATTATTATATCAAACATACATTTTACATATGTCTGCGACGCTATTATAATATAACCGTAACCATCCGTCAATAGCTTTGGGAAATTTGGTTACGGAAAGAATGCGATTCAAATGGGAAAAGTATTAGAAATGTTAATGGCGGTTTCATTTTGCATTGGGCTGATGTTTCTGATTATCAATCAATTCAAACGAAAAAGCCGGGGAACCGGAGTGGAAAGATTTACCACCATTTCAATGGGGCTCGGATTTGTGGCCGGCACCGTCTGGAAAATAACGCAAGGCGCAGACCTTCTCGCTGTTCTCTACGGAATCGGCACTGCTTTATCCTGCATTTCCGCCGTTCTTGCTTTCTATAAACATAAAGAAAGCAGGGAGGGTATAAATGAATAAGGATCTTACGGTGGGAAATCCGAGTTCGGTTCTTTGGCGATTCTGTCTCCCGCTTTTCGGAAGCATTATTTTTCAGCAGCTTTACAATATAGCCGATAGCTTTGTCGCCGGTAAATTTGTTGGTGAAAACGCGCTCGCCGCTGTCGGCAACAGTTATGAAATAACGCTTGTTTTTATTGCGTTCGCTTTCGGGTGTAATATCGGATGCTCGGTGATCGTATCTCAATTATTCGGTGCCGGAAAGCTCCGTGATCTTAAATCAGCCGTCACCACAACAATGATAGCAAGCGGGGCTCTGTGCTTGCTTTTGATGACTATCGGTATAGTTTTCATCGAAGAACTATTGACTTTGATACATACGCCGCCGGAAATTCTTCCGGCATCAAAATTGTATCTCGATATTTATATTTGGGGATTACCTTTCGTTTTCTTCTACAATGTTGCAACCGGAATTTTCTCTGCACTCGGCGATTCAAAAACACCGTTTCTGTTTCTTATGTGTTCGTCACTTGCCAATATCGGTGTTGACATTCTCTTTACGACCGCATTTTCATCCGTATTTACGCATGGCGTTGACGGTGTTGCTTGGGCAACGTTTTTGTGTCAAGATATAAGTTGTATTCTTGCTCTTGTCTTTGTATTCAGACGGCTTAGAGACATAAAAACCGGGAAATTCATCTTGTTTTCGTGGACACTTCTCGGGAAGATGGCAAGGATAGCCGTTCCAAGTACGCTCCAGCAGAGTTTTATTTCCGTTGGCAACATTCTCATACAAGGTGTAATCAATACATTTGGAACAGGAGTTATTGCCGGATATTCAGCATCGGTAAAGCTGAATAATCTTGTGATCACATCGTTTACGACACTTGGAAACGGTATCTCCAATTTTACTGCACAGAATATCGGTGCAAATAAATTGCCGAGAGTGAAAAATGGCTACAAGGCAGGAATAAAACTTGTTTGGCTGCTTTGTATTCCGTTTGCCGGTGCATATTTCTTCGCCGGCAGATATCTTGTCACGCTGTTCCTTGATACTCCAAGCGCAGAAGCGTTAAAAAGCGGCATCGAATTTTTGCGGATTGTTTCACCGTTCTACTTTATCATATCCGCCAAACTTGTTTCAGACGGCGTACTGCGCGGAGCAGGAATGATGAAAAAATTTATGACAGCCACATTCACCGATCTCATTTTGCGGGTTGCTTTGGCAATGACGTTATCTCGAACATCGCTCGGCTCGACCGGAATATGGCTTGCATGGCCTATCGGATGGAGCGTGGCGGCGGTACTATCATTTCTACTTTATAGGAGCGGGGAATGGAAACATACGTAATGACGCACGGCGGCAGGGAACGATCCCTGCCGCCGTGCGTTTGTTATGTGTATATCAAATCATTATTGACTGTTTCCGTTGCCGTTTCCCGTACTGCGTTCATCCGCTGCGCCCAAAGAATTTGATTTTCTGCTTTGAGCGTTTCCGTAATACCTTCATTTTCGGCAAACTCATTTACCAGCCGAAAGAACGTATTCTCCGCCTGGTCGTTTAGGTCTGCAAGATAGCCATTCAGTTTGCCGCTCGTCAGTACTGTCATTCGATTTTTCATCTTTTCATAATCGGAGGAAGTGTATTGCAGTTTATACCGATATTCAAATACTGTATGTTAGTATAACACAACAAAGCTGAAATTTCTGCTATAATTACACTATTTTTATTATATGATTGTTATAGTTGCTTCATCATTTTCTTTCTATAAAAGAATACAAAAATTGCGCTTTTTTGATTGTGGGAAAGCCTTAATAATCCCGATTTTAAACCTATCGAATTCGAGGGGATTAAAACAATGTCCCAGAAAAAAATGGATTGAGTGAGTAAGCGCTGTTAGTATTGGTTCGAAATTCGGAAGATATGGAGGTTCCTTTGCCCATTCAGATAAGCCGTTTTTATGTCCTTTTGCACAGAAAAACAAAGTCCACTTTTTCGGAATGGACTTTGTCTGTGTTATGAGACGGCAGTAGCCGTCTGAAATATTATATATTTCTGTTCCAAACGGTCACTTCTGTTATAAACTTTCTTAATGGTTTCCCGTCAATTACAAAATCAAGCAATTCATCGGCTGTACGGAAGAAAACACCTTTATCGTCTTTATGTGCTTCGCATAAAAAGAATGCTTTATCATCTTCACCTTCGTAAAAAGCGCCGTAATTAACGCCGTTCCACTCAAATTCAATTTCTCTGCCGTATATCAAAGCAAATTTGAAATCATTTATGCTTTCAAATCTCAGCTCGTCTGTATTTCCTTGTATGTCCATAAATTTAATCCTTTCATAACTTTTGAATTCAGGAACAGGACGGATATTGTAATTTATCGGTTCTCCTAAATGCGGAAATCCATTTGACCAGTCTATCTCGTGATCATGAGGATTTGAATGTCCGGTATGTTCCCTGTTGTGCGTTGTATGATGCCGTTCCATGACTGCACGACCATCATCGCCTATTTTAGTTTCATATTTTTCTCCGTTTGGTGTGGTATATGTGTTTATTGAATTTGGATTCCCAAGGAATCGCTCATCCTGTGCTTTTTTTGGCTTCCATTTCCCGCCGAAAGCACTTCCGGATCCTTTGTCTATATCAGAACACACATAACCGTAAAATCTTTTTATTACATATGTAGACGTACTATCATTAGCCGATTTGCATTCATCATCTTCGTAATGCAACCATGAACTCAATTCATAATTGACATACAGAATATTGCCGGTCATTTCAGGGAACGGCTCATGATAACAAATTATGAGTTCGGGTTCAATGCGTTTAAGCATCTCGTTATAGCCTTTCATAAAAAACTCTTTTTGATCACTATGATTCCCGTGATCTGATACCATATAGGTAGAAACCGCAACAACAGAACCCTTTTCAATACCATTAAAACAGAAATCAAAAGTATTTTCAAGCCCCCAGTTCACAGTAGGAATAACTTTTATACCTTTTTTGTGCAAATAAGCACCTATCCATCGATTTCTGAAAGTGTTGTAAAGTTGCATAACCGGATTCATCTCAATATACATTCAATGCAGGGGGTGAATACAGAGAGTATTTATGATTACTCCCTATGTTTCTATTTGTTTTTATAAAATTCACACATTCGACAAACCTCCTGCTATTCGGTACTATTAAGCTACCAAATAACAGGAGGTTTTTATTTATGGAAAAGCATATTATTGATGAAAAAACGGGAATCAGCTACACATTGCAGGGAGATTACTATATTCCCAATTTAACATTACCGCCCGAAGACGACACACGACCTATCGGAATATGGGGAATAAGGCACAGAGATTATCTTAAAAATCACCGCAAAGCTATTTACTCAATTATGCTGATGGATAACACTTTGCACTCATATCTTGCAGATATTAACGAGCATGCGGAGGATATGTTTTTTCGGCTCTTTAAGGATATGGCAAAATCAGAGGGCATAACAGAACAACTCAAAGCTGAAAATCAGATGCTGTGGGTACAGGAAATGAATAACATCCGCAACCGTGCAATGGAAATTGTTAATTCGGAGTTGATTTATGTTTAAATATTAACCTTAACCGCCGAAACGCCGTTATTTTCCGGCTTTTTAGTCATAAAATCCTCGGGAATTTTGCTTTCATATGAATCCATATATGAAGCGGAACCGAGATAAGCGGAAATATTGGTTCTCGGTAAGATAACCCAATCGGAATCAGGCTCGTGATTTGCGATATAGTATTCAGCTATCGCAATCATGAGCTTTTCTGTTTTTATGTCGGTCATATAGGATTTAATACGGTATATCTGTTCTTCGGAAAGTGATATTTTTTCTATTCTTAACGGGCCGAGAACAAGAGCATCCGCTATCGCTGTATCAAACAATAACGGAAAATCAGCATTTGAACTGTCACTGTAAAGCAAATATTGAAATTGAATTACCTTTTTACTCCACTTGCTTTCAATATCCTTTATTGTTTTCTTTTCGGTCAGGATATGCAGTTTTTTTGTTACTTTATCCTTGTGCTTTGATATGTATTCGGATAAAGTGTGCAGATAACGGTAATACCACCCTGCTCCGTTTTCATCAACAATGTCGGGAAATTCAGAGTTAAGCTCCGGGAATGATGTGTAAAATCGTAGGTTTTTATCCGTAACGGTTTCATTCGGCATACTGCACCATGCACAAAGAAATTTCCTTGCTTCATCGGTAAGAGTGTAAGGGTCTTCTTTCCTTAATGTTCCGTCTGTATTATGAAACAAAAATCCTCTTGCAAGAATTGTGAAAACACGGTTGAATCCCTTGTTCTTCTTTATCATTGATGTTGTAAACCGTCCCATAAACGCAGTTGACTGTTTGTTTTCTGCATTGAAAACAGGAATGTCGGTATATGCTTTGAATTCAAGCCATTCATTTGTCATAAGGTTCACCTTGCCTTTTTAACATATCGGCTTATGTGCGTATAATACGCATCATACAGGAAATCACGCCTGCCGAGTGCGACAATGTATTTTACAGACATATTAAGCGAGATAATATGTGTTTCAAGTATTCTTGCCGCTTCTGCCGCAACAGTTACTCGGTAATCCGTTCCGACGGGATTTTTAATATATGCGTCTATCATACGCTTTAACTCTTTTGAATCATTCGGATAGTGCATTGTTGCATCGTTTTCCGCAATGTTGTAATTGTGTATTTCCGTGATTATGTCAGAAAGCAGCCTGTAACCGCCGTACCTGAAATCTGCAAAAATATCATAATACTGTGTGTATTCATCTTCGGGCAGGAATCGGTTGAGAAAAGCATATCTGTCATCCTCTTTCATAAGATGCCATTTTTCATCACGGATTGCTTTGTATATTTCTTCAACTCTGTCAGGAGCAAGGTCGATAAATCCTGCGGCAAGGTCATCTGCATCGTATTCATTTTCTCTGTCCTGCATATACATTATGCGGTTGATGTCATTGTGCTTTGCCTTTATGCCGCTGACCGCATTACGGCGTGTGCGTATTCTTTTAAGACAGGTTTCATAATCTCCGATTACCCTTGAAACATAATCAAGAATTTTCGGGTCGAGCTTTTTCTCCCATCCTTGCTTTTCCGCAAAGGTAAACAGTTCACTTGCTTTTGCAGGTGTGTATTTTATCTTCGGAGTGTTCTTTTTAAGCATACGGGCAAAATACGGGAGCTTTTCAAGATTTGAACTGACATTATCCCAGTCTGTATTGTTGAAATATGCTTTGAATCTTTCGTCATATGAGGTTTCATACCAACGGCGTTTCTGCTCCGATTTTTCAATCAGAGTTTTGTATTTAAGAAACGGTGTTCTTGCGGCACGGTTAATTTCGAGATATTCTGATAAATCAGGCTTTATTCCGCTTTTTGCAGAATCAATTTCAAGTCCTGTCAGAATTTCAAGTATTTCTGTTTCTTTTCGGTATTGCTCTTTTATGTCATAATCCGTATTTTCGTCATACGCAACAATGCTTCTGTCAAGGGCGGCATTGGAAATCTGACCTACCCGGGAAGAAAAGGTATTTTTAACTGTTTCAAACCGTTTGTACCAATCAGACGGGTCGGCAATTATCGGCTTTGCTGACGGAATACTCAATAAAGGAAGATTGCTTCTGTATGAAAAATCATCACCGCCGTAGTTCTCTGCAACACTTCTGTTAAGTACAGGTTCGGCTATGATTTTAATCATATCGCCGTCAAAATCGGCACCGCCGAGTCTTTCTGCAATAAGTGCAGTGGAATTTACCATAATTACATCTGTCAGTTTATCAAGATACTTTTTCCTGTATTTCCCGATATTTGCAGCAGGTCTTACAATCGCTTCTTCGTTTCTTGCAATATGAGGATTACGGAGAAGTGTATATGTTTCCTGCTGTGAATACACAGACCCCGGTGCATAAAATTCATCTGTTTTAAGGCATTCAGACTGCAATACATCAAGAAGCCTTTTACTGCCGTTATTGTTTTTTATGATTTCACAGAAAAGCTCCATAATATCCGCCGCAAAGAAACGGTTGTCACCGTCAACAAGAAGTCTGCCGATTGAATAGTCTTTAAGCAGTTTTTCCGCTTCATCCTCAAGCTGTTTTACGAAAAACGGTTCATTGATAAAATCGGGGTTCTTTTTAAGTATCTGTGCAAGATAATAGTTTTTGCTCTTTCTGCCGAAAGTCCATGCGTCTGCTTTATCGGTAAAGAACTTTATTCGTGCATCCCTGTCGCAAAGAAGCTCATAGTATCTTTGTTCGGTAAGTTTTGTAAGCCATGTTCTTTCATCTTCAACCCAACCTGACGGTAAATCATCGGGTCTGAACTGTTCTGAAAGCATTTTTACAGTATTCAGAAACTGATAATTAAGCTCAGTAATGTTTTCAGCTTCCGCTTTGCTGACATTTGTAATATACAGAGCGTGTCTGTATTTTTTACAGGTATCAATAAAGTCTTCCCACGAAACACCGCATTGATTTATCCATTTACAGCCTTTAAACTGACTTTCGGTAAGGATAATATCAATATCATTCAGTTTATGACTTTTGCCCCATATATCAGTTATGCTTTTAATTCCTGATTCAATGAAAAGAGATTTAAAATCGACCTTATGAAGCATTCCTTTGATATACGGCATACGAATCTGAAACGAGGTATGTTTTTTATCGCTTCCGAGCTTAATATCTATCAATTCCGCAAGCTGTACGGATACAAGCCCCATACCGTCGAACCGTGTTGTTTCTATATCGCCGGTGCATTCAATTCTTTCATATTTACGAATACCACCACAGCCGGTTATATCTCTGACAGAAACATAGGGAACATCTGATGTAACAGCCTGCGGATTGGGAATCACGACAATTCTGTTCCAAAATGAATTATCATTAAGTTCCACTCTTACGCCCGAAGAAAACATCAGTCCGTTATACGCATAGAGCTTTGACAGTTCACATTCCCGTATATTCAAATCCAGGGTTATTCTTTTTCGGATAGTATCATAAAAATCTGCACGAATAAAAGAAAGTCTTGCGTTTCTGCTCATACTTGCAGAACGCTCAAAAGCAACATATTTATGCTTACCGTTTCCGAGGTCAAGAGTTATCCCCTCGGGACGGAACATGGACTCCGCTTTCTTCTGACGAAGTGCATTCTTTATATGTTTTGAATTTCTGTCAAAAATGCCTTTGAAGTCAACATATATGATTATATCAAATAAATCGTCAATAACGGTATCGGTTTTCGGCTGACGGTAGTTATCCCCGTGAAGTGCACACATTATTTGAAAAAACATACCGTTATCTTCCTGATATGTTTCACCGTAATTGCTGATTACACTTGAAGCCTGTGCTTTATTGAGGTCAAAGCTGAAAATATCATCACCCTCAGACCTTGCATAGGACAGTATTCCCTGTGCGGAAAGCATAGGTATTCTGTATCTGATTTCAGCCATTGCGGCACCTCCTGTGAGTTTTGATTTCATTATATATCCATGACGATAAAAATGCAATATCTGATAAATGAATACTGCGACACATTTATATCCGCAGGTTCAGCTCTGCTCCCTTTTTCACGGGGTGCAGAGCTTTATTTTTTTATGAAAGGAGTGAAAACCGATGAACAGATTAAGAGATGTTTTATCAGACAGCGGGTAAACTAACCCACTTAAATGTACCTTTATTTAATCAGAAATCGGTTATGAACACTTCATTGAAAACACGAAATCTATCGTACAGAGGTACAGAAACAACGGAAGCGAGCCGATGAAAAAACGGCAAAAATCGGCTTGTTGACAAAAACTTAAAAATCTCAAAGGAGGGATTCTTATCCCAAGAAAGACAAAAGAATGTCACATGTTTTATGGAATCGGTGACGACGAAATTCAGATTGACAGCTTCGATAAAAAGCTGAACGAAAGTGTGTTGAAACTTGCCGCAGATGAACCCGGCTCTGTCTTTATCATTTATGACGATGACAAGCCTTTCTATCTCAGAGCCGCTGTGAAAATGAACAACCTGTCAATTCAGTTTCACAAAACGGTTTCAGATAAGGCGAAAAAGTCCCGTTCCGAAAACGGCAGAAAACACACAGGCAATCTTAAAAACCAAAAACAGTAAAACAAAACGAAAGGAAAAATAAATATGTGCTTATTTTTAAAAAGTGCCACAACTGCCACAAAAATAAACCGTGGCACTTGTGGCAGTTATTTTTCACAAGAAGGAGGTGATAAAAATGATTAGTTTTGAAGAACTGTTCCCGAAGAATTATGAAGTCATTGACAACGGTTTGTACCTTATCAAACATCGCAGAGACTATGAAGAACAGATTTTAATCTGCAACTTTGTACCGTACATCGTCAGCGAAATCATCTGTGATGACGGTCTTGAACCGACCCGAAGATATGAAGCTGAGGGTATTGATAAACACGGTGAACTTTTGCCGAGAATCGTTATCAGTGAGAAAGAATTTGCCAATATGGATTGGGTACGAAACAAGTGGGGACTTGTCTGCAATATCGCACCTGACAGCTCAGCTGTAAAGCGTCTTCGCTATGCTACTATGACCATTCAGTTGCACGAC
>DCGX01000029.1:3420-3630 GCA_002315505.1 Ruminococcaceae bacterium UBA1767 | reverse complement strand
CCTCGTCAGAGGGAGGCTATATAAATTGTCATTCTGTCGAGCAAATCGACGAAGAATCTAATTTTATAAAATAAAAATTATTAAAGACAAAATAACACAACGGTGGTGACACAATGTACAATACCTGGAATGAATTAAAGGCAGCTTGTATGAACTGCGAAAAATGCGGACTTTGCCCGACAAGAACAAATCTTGTTTTCGGTGTCGGCA
>DCGX01000029.1:3186-3380 GCA_002315505.1 Ruminococcaceae bacterium UBA1767 | reverse complement strand
CTTTTTATCGGTGAGGGACCCGGTGAGCAGGAGGATATTAAGGGCGAGCCGTTCGTCGGTCGAAGCGGTCAGCTTCTTGACAAATATCTCGATGCAATCGGTCTTGACAGAAAGAAAAATATTTACATTGCAAATATGGTAAAATGTCGTCCCCCGCAGAACAGAGATCCGAAGCCCGAGGAGCAGGATGCCTG
>DCGX01000029.1:1108-3135 GCA_002315505.1 Ruminococcaceae bacterium UBA1767 | reverse complement strand
GGCTTCGTGAACAGGTAAGACTTATGCAGCCGAAAATCATCGTTTGTGTCGGCAGAATTTCCGCACAGCGACTTATCGGTGCAGACTTCAAGGTTACAAAACAGCACGGCGAATTTATTGAAAAAAACGGTGTCCTTATGATGGGAACCTTCCACCCTGCCGCATTGCTCCGTAACCCAAACAACAAGCCCGAGGCGCTTGAGGATTTTCTCAGGCTTCGTGATAAAATCAAGGAAATTTGTACACACACTTATTGATTTTATCAATAGTTTTATAGGGCAGTGGCTCTGCTGCCGAATTTGCAGAATAAATTTTAATAACAGTTAGGAGATAAAATTATGAAAAAGATTATCGCAGTTCTTTTGTCCGTTTGTTTCGTTCTTTCATCATTTGCTTTTTCGGCAAGTGCAAAGAGTGACACTACATTAACATTCAACAAAGACGGCTCTTTCAAAATTCTTCAGATTTCCGATATGCAGGACGGTGCATTCCTTAATCAGCTCGTCAAGGAATTCGTTGATGCCGCTGTAAAAAACGAAATGCCCGACCTCGTTGTTCTCACAGGTGACAACATTGCAGGCTATGCGATGGGTTCAGGCAAAGCAAAGAAAATCGACACTGCTCTTGCAAAGCAGGGCATCAATCAGTATATGTCAATTTTCGAGAAATACGGAGTTCCCGTTGCAATGGTTTTCGGCAATCACGATGATCAGAATGACAGCTTCACAAAGGAAACTCTTCTGAGCTTCTACGAGCAGTATGATTGCTTTGTAGGCTACGATGACGTTCCGGAAATGTACGGCTGTGCAACATACAATCTTCCGATTTATGCTTCTGACAACAGCGGAAAAATCAAGTATAATTTGTGGATGTTCGACTCAAACACATACGACAGTGAGTACGGCGGATATGACTATGTTCATCAAGACCAGGTTGACTGGTATGTGAATAAGTCAAACGAGCTTAAAGCACAAAACGGCGGTGAGGTTGTTCCGTCAATGGCTTTCCAGCACATCATTGTCAAGGAAATCTACAACACACTTGAGCCTTGCACCGCTGACACACCGAATTCATATCCTAACGGTGACCAGTATTACCACTTCAAGAGCGAAAACTACAAGGCAGGCTTCTTCAAGGAGTGGCCGTGTCCTGCGTCAAGAGACGGAAGTCAGTTCAACGCAATGGTAAATCAGGGTGATGTTGTTGCAATGTTCTTCGGTCACGACCACAACAACACATTTGAAGTAAGCTACAAGGGCATTGACCTTTGCGCAACACCCGGCTTTACCTTCCAGAGCTACGGCAACGAGGACAGAGGTGCCCGTGTTATAACTCTCAACGAGAATGACACATCCACATATGAAACACATCTTGTACATTGGGCAACATATTTTTCGGACAGCAAGCTCGCAATGGCTCATTACAATATATACGCAAGCAAAAACGGTTGGGAGTCTTTCCTCGGTGGATTGACATATGTTCTTCTCTTCCCGCTCAAGTCAATTTTCGGTTATATTTTTTAATTTTGGCTATTGACAAATAAAAAACACAGGACTATAATGTGTGCATAAAATAAATATGCAGGGGTGCTGCGGAATGCGGCTGAGATGATACCCTCGACCTGATACGGATAATGCCGTCGTAGGAAGCTATATGCTAAATATAACTATTTTACCGCCCGGCATTTGTCGGGCGGTTTTTTGTTCCCTTAGAAAGGATTATTTATGAAGAGTAAAGTTGTTGAAGGAAGATTATCAAAAAATACAAAAAAAATTACCGTCAGCGGAATTATGATAGCACTCGCAACGGTTTTGTCATTTATTAAATTTTCGAATTTGCCGTTCGGCGGCTCAGTAACCTTGTTCAGCTTTGTGCCGATTATGTTTGTCGGCTACGCTTACGGAGCAAAATGGGGTATCGGTGCAGGACTTGTCCACGGAATACTCCAAATGATGTTCGGCATTTCCGCCTCGACCGCAAGTGCAGGCTTTAAGTGGTGGCAGGTATGCCTTTGCGGATTGTTTGAT
>DCGX01000029.1:455-1085 GCA_002315505.1 Ruminococcaceae bacterium UBA1767 | reverse complement strand
ATATCGTCGCATATTCCGTTCTCGGTCTTGCCGGAATGTTCAAGAACAAAATAAAAAGTCCGCAGACTTCATTTGCACTCGGCAGTGCTGTTGTCTGCCTTATAAAGTACCTTACACATTTTCTTTCGGGTTACATCCTTTTCAGCGGATGGGCAGAATGGTTCTTCACAGAGGGTGGCGGAGTAAACTACGGAAGCACTATCCTCAACGCATACAGCGGAAACACCTTGTCTGCAATTTATTCTCTTATTTATAACGGACTTTTCAGTATCCCCGAGCTTTTAATTTCAACAATTATGGTTGTAATTTTAATCAGCATTAAACCGATTAGGAAAGAAACTGAATTAAGATAAAAATTTTGGCTTCGAAAACTCGAAGCCATTTTTGTTAATATTAATATTATAAAAACGCTGCACCGAAAATTATTCCACAGAATATCGAAACACAAATTACAAAACCAATTCCTGCCAATGCACCCCTGCCTGCTGACTTTGCTTTCAATGGAGTTTTATCCTTCCAAACAAAATATAATATTACTCCAACAATGGGAATAAAAAATCCAAGCCATTCCATTCCTTTATCCCACGCATCCGGCTCTGTAACTATATTATTTTGAACAGTATTTCCTGT
>DCGX01000029.1:0-405 GCA_002315505.1 Ruminococcaceae bacterium UBA1767 | reverse complement strand
AATTTCTTTTCCACATTTTTTACAAAACATTTCAATTCCTCCATATTATAATTATCCCGAATTGGGATATAATTATAATACCAAAACGGTATAATTTTGTCAAGAGGTTTTGTTATGCGATTAAGAAAACTGCGAAAAGACAAAAATATATCTCAACTGAAATTAGCGATGGACTTGCACATGAATCAAAACACAATCAGCAGATACGAAACAGGTGAACGAGAGGCCGGATATGCTGAATTAATTTCCATTGCTGATTATTTCAATGTGTCCATTGATTATCTTTTGGAAAGAACCGACAATCCTGACATAAACAAATAACAACGGTGCGATTTCGTGCCGTTGTTTTTTCCTTCAATTGGCTATTTTTCATATTTATTGTAGCGGACGATGCCCACATCGTCC
>DCGX01000075.1:26549-54498 GCA_002315505.1 Ruminococcaceae bacterium UBA1767 | reverse complement strand
TCATTCCAAGGAACAAAGTGACAAAGAATCTCACCAATCAATTTGTTTGTTCACAAGTTTCCGTGAAGAGCCCTTTTTTGCAATATTTTAGCAGTAAAATCACTTTTGATTTCGAAAAACGGAAAAAATTATGTACACTCTCACGATAATAATCCATAAAACATAGATAAAAGTATCGGAAATGCCAAACTTCTCTGAAACGGCAATAATCCATTGAAAAATGAACACTAAAAATGCTATAATAATGCTAACTAAATGGGCAATTGTGCTTATTTACATTCATTTTGGTATAACATAAAATTAGGAGGTAAGAAAATGAAACAGACAAAAGTCAGAAAATCATTAAAAAGAATCCTGTCTGTTTTGTTGACAGTTGTGCTTATTTTAGGTACAGCTGTTACAGGTTTGCCGTATCTTGATTTCGGTACCGCAACAAAGGTTAGTGCGGCCGGAACATCAGATGGCAAGCTCAAAGCAGACGCAAATGGCAACTTCAAAATTTTGCAGGTTGCCGATATCCAGGACTCATGGAAGGAGGATAACTCGGTTAACGGCTGGGAGCGTACCGTTGAAATGATTAGATATGCGGTTGCGATTAAGAAACCGGATTTGATTGTTATGACAGGTGATAACATCGGTCCCGAGGACTCAAATGACCGTCTTACATCATACAACGACTTCATTTATTCAATTAACGAGATTGTTGAGTGCTTCCAGGGAGTACCCTTCGTAGTTACATACGGTAACCATGACTATGAGCGAAATAAGGACCGTAGTACCAAGATTTCGCTTGCGATTCAGGATGCGGCATACCATAATGCAGGAGCCTTGACTCTTAATCAGACAGGTATGACCATTTCAGATACATCAGAGAATTCCTGTGCTAGGTATGGTACGGGTTATCTTGACGTTTACGATTCAACAGGTACAACTGTTATCGAGCGTGTTATCGTCCTTAACTCAAGTTCATACGAAGGCTCACGTAGCCCGTCGCAGTTCGGTCGAATCGGTGGTAACGATGATTCATACGGTAACTCTGACTATCAGAACGTAGTTAACGCAGTATCAAGCTGGACGAGTAATTCAGCTATCAAGTGTATTGCTTTCCAGCATATTCCTATGCAGGAAATGTTCTACGGTGACAGCTCAACAACAACAATCCTTAAGACTGATTCAAGCGGATATGCTTGTTATCCTATTAACACAGGCCGCTTCGACACATCTGCAAAATGGGTGAAGAATACTTCTAACACAACAGTTACAGGTGAGTTCCACGAGAACATCGGTCAGTCTTACGGCTCAACATTAGAATTGTTCAATGCACTTGCAGGTAAGTCAAACGTTGCAGGTATCTTCTTCGGACACGAGCATACAAACACAGTTACAGGTGTTGCAACAATCGGCGGTAAGACACTTCGTATGGGTTACGGCGGCGGTATGTTGGTTTACTCCGACTATGAAGGTGACTCTGCATTCTCCGATTGTAACCCGTTAGCAAGTTTTTATACCTTAAAGAATGTATCAAATACAAACACAGCAACAACGAAAGAGGTTTTGAACTATTTCAACCTTTCTCGTACATATAACAAGAGTATCTATTCGAACAACCAGACTTACATCAGTGATGTTCGACTTTTCAAGGCTACTACTTCGGGTACTGCAAGTGGCGGTACTGCAGGTAAAGGTCACTTTGATGAAGCTGTTGCAAAGTGTGAGGCTGCAGGATATATTCCTATCGAAGATACATATTCCTTCAATAACACCAAGGACGGCGACTGTCTTCCCGATGTAGCAGACTTCAACTTTGACAGTTATGCTTATGACGGTGCAACAGGTGCTTATGCTGTTTGTCTTGGTTATAAGACAACAACAGACCCGAATCAGGCTATCACCGACCTTCGTATCTATTACGGTGGCGCATCCGACCCGGGATATTCATATTCGGGACAGGAGCTTTATGCCGGTAAGGATAGCAATGGTAATGAAAGCAGTCCGACAGTTACATACTATAACTCTAACTGGGATAATTCAACAACAATAAGAAGTGACGGTTCTGTTAAGTTCAACGAAGGACTTACTGCGAATGACAGCATCGGTAACTATAACACATGGCTTTTCTATACAAAGGACAGCCGTGCAGGTCTTCCTATTAAAGAAATTTTTACAAACATTACCGATACATATATGGTTCAGGAAACTAAGAAGCCGTATACAGGCAGTGACTCTGACGGTCTTAGTATGTATAGGAACTGTAACCTTAACAAATACAGTAACGAATATCCGTACTCATGGGCTCAGTATCTCCACGGCACATACGACTGGTCACACAGTATGCGTGCGGCTAACGTTAAGACAGGCTTTACTGATAAGCTCAAAGGCTCAAGCAGCCAGACATCATGTTGGGGCTTCATCGGTATGGTTCATGCCCTTCCTTCTGACGAGGCAGCTCTTTCCGAAACAGCATTTGAATCAGCTTCTCCTGTAGCTGTTCCGGAAACAATCTACCTTACCGCATCTACAGGCAATGCTACTGACTTCCAGCTTGCTTGTAACAATAAGATGCAGATTCAGAATAGCAAGAACTATGTTTCTCTTCAGACTCCGAGCTCTACAATGACAGCATACTTCCATTTGAATAACGCAACTCTTACTTCCGTTACACTTTCGAGCGGCAGTACGTCGATGACAACGAAGACGCTGACGAGCTCGTTCAGCAGTTCGGGAGGATTGTATTCGGCGAGCTTCGACTTGTCGACCGATACAAGCTTTGCCTTGTCCTCGGGACTTGCATCGGGCGGAGTCGGCACAATCAAGTGGACGTTTACTTACACAATAAGCGGCTCGACAAAAACAGTTAACGCTTACACAACCTGTTACGCACCGTTTAACGGTTCTGTTGCGGCTATTGCGGCATCAACATCTAATACAATGGGTGCTTATGCAACAGGTTCATCGTGGACAGCAATCTTCGGTATTCATCAGATATTGAACAGCCAGAAGCCAATGCGTATTACAGGTGTTACCGAAAATGGTGATGAATATTACGATGAGATGGACGCTTCCGCAGTTTATAAGTACAATCTTACTAACTGCAAGTCAACAATGAGTGACTACGTCGGTGGCGCCGCTCCTACAACCTCAAACCTTCTTGCATCCGACGATGGCTCAGCTAATGCAGGAAGCACGAGCGGTACAGCGTACTACTATAAGAACTCAAGCAGTAGCGATTCAACCAAGGTTTACGTTTCCGGTGGTACAGGTCTTATTACCTATGACCCCGACCGTTTGTCAACACTCGGTGATGTTCCTAACTTCTACTTCCATACTTACTTCGGTACCTTCGGCGGTAATGCAGGTAGCGGATATATCCGAGATATCGACCGAAGAGCCGGTTGGCAGATGCTTGATAGCTCAGGTTCATCCGTTCAGACCTCTAAGGACTACTTCTCAAAATACTGGTCATCAGTTAACCCCGGTCTTGAAGCAGGTACAACAAGCACTGTAATCAGAAAAGCAGGTGCTGTCAGACTCAGCGACGGTTGCCGATTCATTTCCGCAACAAGCCAGAAATGGGAGAATGCAACAGGTGCTTTCGGTTCAGGTTCATCTGTTCGTGCAAACGCATTCGTAAACGTTGAGTTTGATGCAGTTGATAAGACAACACTTCGTGATGACGTTGCAGAGGCTCTTGCTGCAGTTGCAAATGGTGCAACAGGACTTGATACTGCAATCAACGAAGCCTGCCTTGTTCTCGGTGACCCGACTTCAACAAGCAGCGAGGTTTTGAACGAAGCAACTGACCTTGAAATTGCAATTGTCGGTTCAAAGCAGAGCTCATATCTTTATCCTGATACAACCTTCCTTGCTCCTGAAGTTATTTATCTTAAGGCTACAGACCGTCAGTCATTCCAGTACTTTGTTAATGACTGTAACAGCAGCTATACTCAGAGCATTGAAGCAAATGGTTCACAGACAGCAGGTTATCTTTCATTCACAGGACCTTCAGGCGCTACAGTTACAAGCCTTACCTGTGCAAATGCAACGATTAACGGCTATTCTGCAGGCACAAACCTCAGCGGTCACGGCTTTACGATTAACGGAAACAAGATTACAGGTGTAATCAATCAATCCGGTTCATCCTATAGCAGTGCTGCAACCGCAGGTACTTCAAACACAATTTCGTGGACAGTAACTTATACAGTTAATGCCCGTGGCAGAAATGTTACACAGACAGCGACAGCTTATACAGAGTGTTATGCTCCGAATCAGTCTGTCGGTACCAGCTTGGAAAACTGTTACAATGGTCGTAAAGGTTCTACTAACAGTGGTCATTATTGGTACACAACATGGATTAGCGGTATTCATGAAATCTATAATATTGATTCAAATAAAGTAGGTGACCAGCTTCCGTATTATTCCTATTTGCCCAATTCTGACGGCAATGCAAAGGGTTACTACGATTTAATCAGTGACCCGTTGACCAGTAATCCTCACGCAGCTGTTGCCCGTACAACCTATTTCGGTCAGCAGAACACAAGCCTGTTGACAAGAAATAATAGCATTATGAATATGGATTACTACTATAATGCTTATTATAATAATGGCGGTGCTGATAGTGAGCTTTACTTTATCGGTGGTAATATTGCAGGTAGACTTTACATCGATACATCACGTTATACGACAGATAAGAAGTATAGTGATATTCCTAACTTCAATTTAGGTTTTGATGTTATTTCTTCAAACTGCGAAATTGATAATGATAACGCACTTTATGCAGGTTATGATTTGTCATCAGGATTTAATACCACTCACTATAATATGTTCAGTTCAAATAACTGTGCTTCAATTCCGAATCAGTATATTTCTTACGCAAATGGAACAAGCAAAGATACAATGAACAACTTGGCAGGTAACAGAAAATCTGCAGTCGCTCAGAGCAAGCTTGCCAATAATGTTAACTCTTCATATACAAAATTGAGTGCTATTACATTCACAAAGATAAGATGTAAAAACAATGGTTATAAGGTTAACCGAGAAGGTCTTTGTAATACATATTGTGAATTGGTATATTCTAACAAGCAATCACTTCGTACAGCATACCTTACTGCTATCTCATCAGGTCGTCAGAAGGAATACTATACTACAAGCACCTGGACAGCTTACGAGAATGCATTAAAGGCTCTTGCAAAGAATCTCGAAAGCGTTAATGTTAGTGCAAACAATTCCCTGGTTAATGCACTTAACACAGCAGCAGGTAATCTTGTATTGAAGAATACAACAGTTACACGTCGTTATGTAAGCACAGACGAGAGCAATCTCGCACTTTATCCGGAAACATCAACGACAGTTCCGTATTGTACAGATATCACTGTAAACGCACCGGAAGTGCCTGCAGGATATGTTGCAGACGGCTATTCAGTAAGCTATAACGGCGGTACTGCACAGAATGGTACAGGTAACTTCAGCGCTGTTTATTCAACATGGGATTCAATTACTGTTACATTCAAGTATCATCGTGCAAGCTATACAATGACAGTTAACCCGAACGGTGGTACATATAGCGGTACATCTCCGGTTACTCAGAAGTATAAGACAACAACAACACTTTCCACTCCGACAAGAACAGGATACACCTTCTCAAACTGGACTGTTCAGGGTGGCGGTTCAGTAAGCGGAAACACTTATACCTTCGGTACTTCAGATGGAACAGTTATGGCTAACTGGACTGCGAATAAGTATCTCGTTTCATTCAATGACCAGAACTCAACAAATGTTAATATGTTGAGAGAACCGTTAAATCTCACAAACCCGACTCAGCAGGGTGTTACAATCACCTATGACCGTAGTGAAGACGTTTATACTCTTAACGGTACTCAGACAGCAAGTACTAACACATTCTTTACAATTCCGTTCACTCCGGAATTAAACACAACGTATACAATGTCTGTTGAAGTTATCGGCGGCTCTAAGACGGCCGGTAACGGATGTTGCGTATTTGAGTGTGCTACTTCAACCGGCGGTCAGGTTGGTACAGACAGCTCAGCAACCCGTACCAACATGGACTTCAGCGGTACTGCGAAAAAGACATTCACATTTACAGATTCAACAAAGTGCTCATCTGTTGTAAGTATGAGATTCTGGATTTGGCATAATTCAGTATCGAATGTATACTCTAACTTCCAGTTCAGACTCAAGCTCGAAAAGGCAAGCGCAAAGACTAACTTCTCACATAGTGGTCTCTGGCTTACTTACGATAGCGATATTCCGACCGTTTCAATTCCGAAGAGAGCTAACTACGACTTCCTCGGATATTACACAGGCACCAACGGTACAGGAACAAAGTACTACAATGCTGACGGTACAGCCGCAGCAACATGGGGTGAGGCAGCTAACACAACACTCTATGCTCACTGGCAGCTTTCAAACTTCCGTTTGAACTACGATAACCTCTTCAATATCTCAGGCTTCAAGAACGGTTATGCAAACAACGAAATCGGTAAGACTGTTTATATTGATGCCGATGCAGGTACTATCGAGTACACAAATTATGGTGTAACAACGTCACTTACAAATAACACCGCATATAAGATTTATGTTGAGCCGAATACAAAGTATCAGCTTAAGTATGATTTCAATTCTGTCAACACATATCTTTGGGGCGAAGTAAGAATGGAGTGCTATAATTCTTCGGGCACAAAGATTTTACCGAATTCGGATGCGGCAACAATTTATTTTGACACTGCAAATCCGGAATACACTCCGAATAACCTTGTAGCAGGTCCGAACCTTTCTGCTCTTAGCGATTCAAATAAGGCAATTGTTACTTCAATTATCAAGGTTAAGGACGATACAGGTGACAACCTTGGTACTGCTCCGAATAACGGTGTAGCATACTATCAGTACACACCGAAAGTTTGGCTCGCAGGATACGATTGCTTCGTTGGTTCAACAATGCCGATGGATGATACAACAGTTGATTTCATCACACCTGCAGGTACATCTTACATCGTTATCAACTTCGGTACTGACCCGTCAAACGCAGGTACTTCATTCCTTAAGGGTACATTCAGCAACATCTCACTTACACGTAAGTCTGATTTTGCAACTGACGGTACAGGTACAATTCCTGCAAACACAATCACTTATAGCTCAACTGCAACTCCGTTCTCAAGTAACACTTACACTGTTAACAGCGGTACTGTAAATGTTAATACAATCGGCGGTACTCCGACAACATCTAAGCCGGGTTACGAATTCGCAGGCTGGGTTAACATCGCAACAGGTTCAGTTCAGTCATCCTTCGCCGCTTCAAGCAACCCGAACGGTATGACATATAAGTCTTCCTGGAAGCGTACAGGTTATAAAATTACATTTAACCTGAACGATTCAACAGGTTCAACAAGAGCTTCTATTACAGGTGTAGATTCAAATAAACAATTGAGCTATAACGTTGAGTCAACTACTGCGTTGCCAACACCTACAAGAGCCGGTTATACTTTCAAGAATTGGAAGGTTACTACCGCAGGTGGCAACTGGACTGCTAACTCAACTGTTAACGGTGGAACTAACCTTAGTAGTAAGTACGGTAATGTAACTCTTACCGCTCAGTGGCAGGCAAATACTTATACTGTTTACGCAGACACATTGTTTGACGGAACAGCATGGAAGGCTACAAGCAGTAAGAACTGCACGAATGCATCTGCTGATTATGTTAAGAGTGATAATGCGGTTACATTGCAAATCACTTCCGGAACTACCGGTGAATCTTACGCATCAGGTGCAAGCGGTTATTACACAATGACCGTTAAGCCGAACACAAAATATACAATTTCAGCACAGGTATACAATATTACAGGTACATCTAATGTTGAAATTCTTGAAAGACAGTATAACGGCACTACAGACTTAGGCTTTGGTACAAGTGGAACTATAGCTGCAGGTGCATCAAGCAGTGCACCGGCAACCTTCACAAAGACCATTACAACCGGAGCAAATACCAATGTACTTACAGTAAGATTCCGTGCAGTAGGTAGTACAGGAAATAAGGTTGCTTTCAAAAATATTCGTATTATCGAAAAACGTGTTCACGATATTGTAAGTAGCAGAGCGATTGTTTCACAGGTTACTTTTGATGCCGCATATGGCACTACAACATTACCTGTATTATCTAATCCAAACGGCTACACATTTGCAGGCTGGAAGGATG
This sequence comes from Ruminococcaceae bacterium UBA1767, assembly GCA_002315505.1. Classification (GTDB taxonomy): domain Bacteria; phylum Bacillota; class Clostridia; order Oscillospirales; family Acutalibacteraceae; genus CAG-488. The sequence continues at coordinate 46,292 of DCGX01000075.1, read as the reverse complement.
CAAGCGAAACTACCGTTTCATCTTCAACTACATACACTACAGTCGGTGATATGCACGTTTACTCACAGTGGACAGTTAATACCTATTCGATTCTTTATTCTAATCTTGGGGATGCTACAAATTCCACAAGTAATCCATCAAGCTATAATATCGAAAGCGGTCAGATTACATTTGCTAACCCAACAAAGAATAAGACGGGTTACGATTTCGGTGGATGGAATCTGTCAATAGCTGCAAAATCACCTGAAACTGCATCTGCTTTTGCATCAGGTTCAGTTACAAATGGTACAGCTTCAAGTGCTGCAACTATTAAGACAGGCACTTATGGTAATGTAACCGCTGCAGCAAAATGGAGCGCAAGATCGTACTCAATTTCATATGCTAATATTACAGGCGCTACATTGGCTTCAGGTTATAAGGTTAGTTATACGATTGAAACAAATACATTTGACATTGCAGCTCCTGCAGTGAACAAAACAGGTTATAATTTTGCAGGTTGGGATTTGACAGCTACTGCAAAAGAGCCAGAAACAACTACTTCATTTGCTTCAGGCTCTGTTACAACAGGTACTGCTTCAACAGCTGCAAGGATTGCAAAGGGTTCATATGGTAATGTTACTGCTACAGCTAAATGGACAGTACAGCCATATACAATCAGCTATGAAGGTCTTGGCGATGGAACAAATGCTACATCAAATCCGACAGGATATAATATCGAGAGCGATACAATAACTCTCGCAGCTCCGTCGAAGAATAAGACGGGTTACACATTTGCGGGATGGTCACTTACGGGTGCAACGTTTGCATCAGGTTCAGTAACGAGTGGTACAGCTTCAACAGCTGCAAAGATTGCAAAGGGTTCATACGGAAATGTAACTGCAACCGCAATTTGGACTAAGATTACATATTCGATTAGTTATACCGGACTTGGTGACGGAACAAATGCTACTTCAAATCCGGCAACCTATAATATTGAGAGTGGTGCAATTTCACTTGCAGCTCCATCAAGAAATAAAACAGGCTATACATTTGCTGGTTGGACATTGACAATTACTGCAAAATCTCCTGAAACTGTATCTGCGTTTGCATCAGGTTCAGTTACAAATGGTACAGCTTCAACAGCCGCAAAGATTGCAACAGGTTCATATGGTAATGTTACTGCAACTGCAAAGTGGACACCGATTACCTATACAATTACTTATGATAATCTCGGCGATGCTACAAACTCTACAAGCAATCCGGCAACCTATAATATTGAGAGCAGCACAATAACACTTGCAGCTCCGTCGAAAAATAAGACAGGTTACCTGTTTGCAGGTTGGACGCTTACAGGTGCAACGTTTGCATCAGGCTCAGTAACGAGTGGCACTGCTTCAACAGCCGCAAAGATTGCAACAGGTTCATATGGTGATGTTACTGCAACTGCACAGTGGACACCGATTACTTATACAGTTCAATATAATATCAACTGGGACGGTAACGGCGGTCAGACTCGTACAATCGCAACTGACGGCGGTACAAGAACATTCACGACTGTAACAATGAGTCCGTTGACATCAGTTACATATGACACAACACAGTCTACTGAATTTAACAGATTCTTAAAGCCGGGTTATTTGTTCGTTAAGTGGAATACAAAGGCTGACGGTACAGGAACTGATGTTGCAAACAAGGGTACAATAAGAAACCTTACAGCAACACAGGGTGCAACAGTAACATTGTACGCGCAGTGGCAGAAGGATACTTACAATATTACGTATACAGGCTTGACCGGTAGTACAGTTGCAACTAATCCGTCAACATATCAGATTGATACTGCTACATTTACTCTTAACAATCCAACAAAGACAGGTTATGATTTCACCGGTTGGAAACGTACGTATAATTACAATACATGGTATAGTGGTTTTATCATTAATTCAGGCAGCGCTGGTCAAGGCGGACTCTTGGAAACGTACAGTAGTACTTATCCTTCAAAGTACTCTGACCCGATATTTATTAAGGCAGGCAGTACTTATATATTATCAGGTACTGATAAACGATACAGAGTCTTCGATAAAGATGGTGGATACACTAATGCTACTTCATCAATGAGCAAGGATTCGTATGTTTACCCACTTGATTATCAAGGTAATAATTCCGCAACCTTCTCGTTCAGTGATTCAACAAAGTATACTACGTTCACTGTTCAAAAGGGTAACACAGGTGATATGACACTTGAGGCTACATGGAAAGTTAAACCTTACACTATCACCTATGATTTGAATGACTCTACAGGCTCAACAAAAGCTACAATTTCAAGTAATGTATTGAATTATAACATTGAGTCAACAGATAAGTTGGAAAGCCCGACAAGAACCGGTTATGAATTCACAGGTTGGAAGGTTTCTGCTTCATCAGGTAACTGGGTTGCTAACCAGGTCGTTGCGAAGGATTCATATCTTGGCGGTACAGGTACAGGTCATCTTGGTGCAAAATACGGTAACGTAACACTTGTTGCACAGTGGACTGCTAAGACTTACACTGTAACACTTGACGATCAGGGTGCTACAACGGCAGGTTCAACTTCAGTTACTGCAACATTTGATAGTGCTATGCCGTCTATCACAATTCCAAAGAAGACCGGTTATATATTTGGTGGTTACTTTACAGAGAAAAATGGCGCAGGCACAAAGTACTACACCAAGGATGGTGCAAGTGCTCATAACTGGGACAAAGCTAATAATTCAACAACCCTTTACGCAATGTGGCTTGAGATTGAAGCTGACTTAGGCGTTGATGAAAAAGCATTGGCTGTTTCTGCTAACGAAAGAGTCGAGAGTACTGAAATTGCAAGTCAGGGTAAATGGACTTCAAGAAACGTTGTCGGTTATTCATTAAATAAGGTTAATACCGATACGAAGGATTTCAATGCCGTTACAAATGACGGTTTCAGTACCAGCTCAGAAGGAGAAGAACTTGCCAACGGAACAGGTACATTTATATATCAGGCTGATACTAAAAAGTCAGAAACTGAGTATAATCACGATGGATACCTGTTGTTCAAGCCAACAGCCAAAATCGCAGATACTGTTAATAAGATTTATGCAAAGATTTTGAGTAAGTACGAGGGTAGATCTTATTATACATATCAGGAAATCAGCGTTGTTCCTCAGACTACACTCTTCTTCGACCAGGACGATGCAGGTACATTTGACCCGGGTACAAGTTCGGGTGGTTGGTCTACATTGACCTCCGGCACTAAGATTGCTGAGAAAAATGTTGCGACTCCTGCAGCACCGAAATATGGTTATTCATCAACCTATAAAACTGACAGCGACACTTCAGGAAGCACAGATAGAATTGTAAATGTTGCTAACGGTCAGGTTACTACAACAAATGGCTCAACTACAGGCTCATGGCCGACATACACTTATGAGTTCACAGGCACAGGCTGTACGTTGTACGCAACCTGCTATAATCAGAGTGGTTTGATGACAGTTAAGGTTGAGCAGAAGAGCGGTAGCACATATACAACTGTAGGAAAACAAACTGCAATTAACACTTATTACCAGGATGGCGATAACGAATACCTGTACCAGGCTCCTGTTTACACAAAGGATCTTGGATACGGCACATACAGAGTAACTGTTACTGCAGTTTACAGCTACTACTTCGATAAAACTATTAGCACTCCAATTACCAAGGGTCTTTATGCTAACGAAATCGAGTCGGGTGATACAGTAGACCTTTCAGCTGAACTCGGTGAGGAATATGCAAACTGTGAATACTACTGTGTAAACGACGGCGAAACCGCTTCATCAGATGAACTCAATATTTCAGATTATGAGGCATCGCTGGTAGGCTACGCAGGAGAGGGAAGAAATCTTCCGTCAAGCGTCGAAGGTAGCTACAACGTAGTTGTTTCAGGTTTCCGTATTTACAACCCTGCAGGCGTAGGTGCTACTCTTACTAATACCGATATTATCGCAAAGTACACAGAAGACGGTGAACTTAATCCGACTTACATTGATATCAGAACAAAGCTCGGCAGCTCTCTCTCATTAGGTCCTGATTCGGCTGTATATGTTTCAGCATATAAAGTTGAAGATGAGGATGGAAAAGAGCAAGCAACGGGTGGTATAAGCGGCGAATGGTCAGCATATACTACCAAGGGTGCAAACCACGAGGTTATCCTTTCGTCAGGCGGCGCAATTGCGTTTGATATTGCTAATTACGACAAGGTAAACGGTGTTCACATTTCACTTCGTGTTCCTCGTGCAAATGCTTCATCTGTAACTATCGGAGGTAATTCGACGATTTCACTCACCTCTGCAACCGAACAGTTCTACGATATTACAAATTATATTGAAACTATAACGGGTTCAGACGGCAAAACGTACGGACGTGTTACAATCGGATGTAATTCGGGATTTGTAAGTATCAGTACGATTAAGGTTATTTCTTCGGACGATGTTGCTGTTTCATCCACACAGGATACTGTTGATTCCGCAATAGCAATGATGGTTAACTTGTTTGAAAATCCGATTCCGGATAAGACAGATGTTACTTTCAATATTAATTTCGGTGGCAATACTGTTCAGAAGACAGTATCAGCTAACAAGTTCACTGTTTCATCAACAGACAACGGATATCAGCTCACAACAACACTCACAGCAGCTGAAATCAATAATATGTTCAAGTCAACAGGCCTTGACAATGAGTATTCTATCAAGGATAATAAGGACATCACACTCACAGCTGTTTACGATGGTGAAAAGTGGGTTGCACAGAACGTAAATGTTGAGATTCTTGCAGCTGAGGCTACAGATATGGTATTTACCGTAACCTTTAACGGTATCGGTACTACATCAATCACAGTAGCTAAAGAAGATATCACAGTAACTGATGTTGACGGAAAACTTGTTGCTACAGCTGTTCTTACACCGGCACAGCTTACAGAACTCTTCAATCGAGTAAAGCCAAGCGGAGATTATACAATCAAGTCAAGCGGTAATGTTACTCTTACTGCTGAGAGAGTTAACGGCGAATGGCAGACAAAGAATGTACAGATTGAAGTACAGAATCTTGGAAGCACAACTGATGATGGTAATACATCTGCACCGAAGACATTCGGCGACAGAATCAGAGATTTTGTTTTGAATATCTTCAAAAACTTGTTTGGCAAATTGAGCATTGTAAAATGAGAAAGGATGGAAACTGATGAAAAAGAAATATGAAAAACCAGGTTTTTATCCAATCGAACTTGAAGCAAATGTAATGGCAGAGAACTGCTATTATACCAACAACTATTGTTGGGGCGTATGCCCAATTATGCTTGACGGACTCGGCACTGTATTCGGAGATGATTGCGATATTTCGCCTGATGATCTCGGATTGGATCCGAATTCGGAAATCTGCTATGATATTGCAGGTGCAAACATTAATACATTTGGTTCATAAAATGTTCAAATGATTCTGATCCCCTGACAGGAAACTGTCGGGGGATTTTGTTATATAAATAATTCTTGAATTTGTGTTGAATAATTGTTATAATAATAACATACTGGAGTAGAAGGACTTAATATGCAGATAAAGTGTAAAATTGCAAATCTGAATATCAGTGTGCAGTGCGACTTCGATATTTTGAAAAACGGATTCGGAAATTTGTTTGAAGAAGATTTTTCAGATAGCGATGTCAATATAACTGTGTCTTTAAACGAAATTATCCGAAGCGGAAAGGTCGTTTACTCCGATGATAAAACCGATGTTATGGTTAGTGATGATAATATTTTCTCCGTAATTACTAAAGACAGACAATATAAATACGACTATATTATGTCAACGCAAAACGGTAACGATTATACCTGCGTTGTGAATAAGGACAGCGTTGAAATAACGAGAGATTTGTATTTCTTGTGGAGTTACATAGGATTGCCTCACATGATGCTTGAAAATAACCGCGTATTTTTTCATGGCTCGTTTATTGTTGCAGACGGAAAAGCAATAGTTTTCAGCGGTAAAAGCGGAATAGGTAAATCTACACAGGCTCAGCTTTGGGAAAAATATGCGGATGCTCAGATAGTAAACGGAGACAAAACTATTTTGTTTGTTGAAAACGGAAAGCTGTTCGCGTCTTCTTCACCGATTGCAGGCTCGTCTGGAATTTGTGAGAATAAAACGGCAGAGGTTGCGGCAATTGTAATGCTTGACCAGGCAAACAGTAATTATATTACTGAACTTGGAAAGGCTGAAAAGGTCGGTTTGCTTGTGTCAAATTCAGCCTGTGATTCATGGAGAAAATCGGATTTCAATAAGTTGATTACTTTGTGCGCTTCGTTTTATGATAAAACAAAAATGTTCAGATATAACTGTCTGCCGGATAAGTCGGCGGTTGATTTCTTAAAGGCGGTGATTGGATGATTAGCAGAGAGCCACCATATGTTCAATATTTGTTCGGAAAGGCTGTCAAAAGCTCCGTTCCGCTTTCGGGTACCTTTGAGTTAACTGCAAGGTGCAATTTTAACTGTAAAATGTGCTATATTCATAATTCAGATAATTCCGAATTAATGAAAAACGAGCTTACTACAGAACAATGGAAGAAAATAGCCGATGAGGCACAAAAAGCAGGAATGCTTTTCCTTTTATTAACGGGTGGAGAGCCGTTGCTCAGAAATGATTTCGCTGAAATATATACCTATTGCAAAAACAAAGGCTTTGAAATCTCTATTAATACAAATGCCTCGCTTATTACTGATGAAATTGTTGATTTGTTTAATAAGCAGCGACCTTCAAGAGTGAATATCACGCTTTATGGTGCAAACGACGAAACTTATTGCAACGTCACCTGTCGAAAGGGCTATTATGAAAAAGTAACTCAGAACATTATTAAACTAAAAGCAATGGGTATTCAGGTCAAAATCAGCATTACAATTTCAAATTACAACAAACAGGATTTAGAGCAAATATATAAATTTGCAAGAGATAATGAGCTTCCGACGGAAACGACCGCTTATCTTTTCCCATCTGCAAGACTTGGCAAGCAGACGGACAGACCCAGTGCTGCTGAAGCGGCCGAAAATATGTTGATTAACGATAAATGCTATTTCGGCGAAAGATTTGAATCAAGAAAAGAATTCTTCTCGAAAGTCGGAACAACAGTGAAGGATAAAAGACAGGAAGGTCTGCCTGTCAGATGCAGAGCGGGCAGAGCTGCCGTCTGGATTTCCTATGATGGTACAATGCTTCCGTGCGGAATGATGACCGAGCCTAAGTCATCTGTTATCGAAAACGGCTTTGATAACGCATGGGACACAATAAAAAAAGAAACTTCAAAAATTATTTTGCCGTCAAAATGTACGGATTGTGAGTATACAGAGGTGTGTGAATCCTGTGCGGCGGCAAGCTATGCGGAAACAGGCAGGTTTGATGGTGTGCCGAGATATTTATGTGAAAAAGCAGAAGAATATGTCAGACTTACAAAAAAGGAGTTAGGTATATGAAGTATTCAATAGCAAAGGATTTTATAGTGAGAGATATTGTTGATGAGTGCCTTATTGTCAGAATATCAAACCCGGATGAGGAAGAAAACACCTTTTATGCATTGAATCCAACGGGAAAAGAAATTATTGATTGCATTACAAAAGGAATGACTTTTGACGAAATTATTGACAACTTTTGTGAGTCGTTTGATGTAGAGCGAAGTGTTGCACAGGAAGATATAAAAGAATTTATTGACAGCTTTGTCAAGTTAAACGTACTTGAAGAAATAAACTGATAAATAATACGACAATATACTCTTAAATGTCAAAAAATTCACAGTATTATTAGCAAAAAATATTTACAATAATGTTGTTTTGTGATAGAATAAATTGATTAAATATATTATTATGGGTGAAGTGTATGTATGATATTCATTGCCATATTACATACGATGTGGATGATGGTTCACAGACTCTTGATGAGTCGGTAAAAATGGCTGAAATAGCATACGAAAGCGGAGTGAAAGGCATCGTTGCTACACCTCATTCAAATGTGCCGAGGTCATTTAAAAATTACTGGAGCAGTGAGCTTCTCGGCAAGGTCAGAGAGCTTCGTGAGGAATTGGTACGCAGAAATATTCCACTGAAGATTTTCTGCGGTCAGGAAATTTTCTGTACAAGAAACACGGTTGAGCTCCTCAAGGCTGAAAAGTTGATTACTATTAACAACACCAGATATCCTCTGGTGGAGTTCGGCTTTTATGACCAATCTCATGATGTGATGGAGATATTAAAAGAGATTATCAGTCTTGGTTATACTCCGGTTATCGCACATCCTGAGAGATATGCATTTGTGAATGAGAATTTTGATGCCATTGAAAGAATAAAGCTTTCCGGTTGCTTGTTGCAGGTTAATAAAGGAAGTCTCTTCGGCAGCTTTGGTGAAGAAGCGAGAGAATGTGCTTCAAGAATGCTTGCTATGCGAATGGCGGATGTCGTTGCAAGTGACGCACATAGTCCTTATATGCGAACAACTGAAATGAATAGTGCTCACGAATATATCTGTGAGAATTATTCATATGATTATGCGAAATATGTTTTGAATGTTAATCCGGGATTAATATTACAAAATTCCAAAATATACAGATTTTAGGTGAAAAGCTAATGCTAATGCGAATAATGCGTTGGGCGGTTGCAGGCTTGACAGCTTTAACAATAGTTGCTTTTGCTGTCGTTGTTATAACCACATCGCTCTCTACTGACAAAACAATACCTGTACTAACTGTTGAAGAGGGTACACTAGAGGTCAGCGTAAATGCTACTGATGAAGAGCTACTTCAGGGTGTAACGGCTTACGATGGTAAGGATGGAGATATCACGTCTAATGTTTTGATTGAGTCAATATCCAAGTTCTCAGAAATCGGATATTGTAAGGCAACGTACGCTGTCTGCGATTCCGATAATCATGTTACTACTGCAATCAGACAGATTCACTATACTGATTATGAAGCACCGACATTTTCTTTAAATCGTTCATTGGTTTTCTCAATAAATGAAAAATTCGATATTCTCGGTGTTGTCGATGCAAACGATTGTCTTGACGGAGATATTTCACAAAACGTAATTGTTTATTCTCCTGATTTTAAAGAAAATGAAACAGGCGATTTCACTTTGCAGGCAACGGTTACAAATTCAAAGGGTGATACTTCAACTATTGAACTTCCGATGACGGTTGAATCAATTGTTTCAAGTGGTACTAAGGTAATACTCAGTGATTATCTTGTCTATCGTAAGGCGGGAGATCCTGTGCCGAATTGGGCAGATTACATTGTTGAAACAATTGACAGTAACGGCATTGATACTGATTTATCAATTTCGGTTAAAACCGATTTTGATAACAAAAAGCCGGGAACATACGTAGTAAATTATTACAGCTCGGATTCAACTAAACATATAGATCATACCGCATTGATTGTTATTGTTGAATGATGGAGATAGAGTGATATGAAAGAAAAGAAAATTACATTTGAATGGCATAGCGTCGCAAGAGATATTGTAAGAAATGTATGGGTTATCTTTTGCGCAATGTTAATAGGTCTTATGGGTTCATACATTGTTACTCACAGCTTGTATTTACCTGAATATACGAGTTCAGCCAGCCTTATTATTAACAGTGCACAGGGAAAATCGAATGCGGTTGCTTCTCTTAAACAATCTTCTGAAATCGCTAATATTTACAGTGAAGTTTTTTCACAGCCTACAATGGAAGAAAAGGTTTGCGAATACCTTAACATTTCGAGATTCGACGGAAAAATTCATACCTTTGTAAATGATGGTACAAATATTATGGAGATTTCTGTTGTTTCTTCTAATCCACTTACATCTTACAAGGAAGTCTCAGCTATTTTAAAGGTTTATCCAATGCTTACTTCATCACTTTTTGACAATGGTGCGGTCAGCATATTAAAAACGCCGTATATTTCAAGCAGTCCATCTAACAGTATGACGTCAATGAACTATATTAAAGTTATGCTTATCTGTGCTGTAGCGGCATTTTTGATGATAGTAGTTCTTTCGATGATAAGAGATACTGTTAAAAATTCAAACTCGTTTAATAGCAGCATTGATTCAAAGCTCATCGGTGTTATTCCTCATGAGAGAAAAACAAAGGGAATCAAGGAGTATTTATCTTCAAATAAAAAAGGTCTTTTGATGTATGAGAATGCATACACAAGCCTGAAGTTTGCAGAAAACTTTAATAAAATTGCTACTAAAATTGAATACATGAATAAAACTCAGGGAGATAAGGTTTTTGCAGTAACAAGCGTTGCGGAAAACGAAGGTAAATCAACAGTATCCGCTAACATTGCGATTGCCCTTTCCACTAAAGGATACAATGTGTTGATTGTAGACTTTGACGCAAAGAAGCCCGCACTTTATAAATTGTTTAATGAAGAAAGCAGGGAAAATTCCGAGCTTGCAGATTTATTGTCGGGTACAATTTCCGAAAATGAATTCAAGTACAGACAGTACAAGAACAAGACATTGTATCTTGCATTGAATACCAGTAGTCATAAAGAGTATCATGACTGGCTTGAAACGGGCTCTGCAAAGGAATTCATCAACAAAGCAAAGGAAAAGGTTGACTATATTATCATCGATACAGCGCCTTTGTCCGTTGATGTTTCTGTTACGGATATTGCTAAAATGTGTGACAGCACTTTTGTCGTTGTCAGAACCGACAGCTCTTATATTTCAATAATCAATGATTCAATTCTCACACTTAAAAAGACAGGTGCAACAGTAGCCGGTTGTATTCTTAACGATGAATTTGAAGAGATTTCGCTGTTCGGACAGCTTGGTATTGATGAATACGGATACCAGTCTTATCACAGATACGGATACGGCAAATACGGCTATGGCAAATATAATTATGGTAAGTATGGTTATGGTAAGTACAATTACGGCCGAAATAATTACAGCTATGGCAAATATGGTTACGGCGACAGAAAAAATCATTATGCAAAGCAGACTTCTAATTATTCAAGCTATGCAGGCTATGGCGGATATGAATCATCACATGCAAATCCGTCAATAGTACCTGAAAATATTACAATGAATGATATTGATGTTTTTGACATCAAGGAAAATGATAATGGAGGTAACGTATGAGTAGTGAAAATAATAATGTAAATACCTCCGAAAATGACGAAGTTTCCAGTAAATCCTTCATTGAAATATCTGACCTGTGGAAGGGTGTTATTAAATTCTGGTGGATTGCTATTTCTTTGGGGATTATTATCAGTGTGGTAATGTTTGTCAGAAGCTATGTTGCTTTTACCCCTATTTACACAGTATCAGCCACATTTACGGTTAATACACAAAGTCAGTCGCTTACAGGTGAAGGACTCCCGTCATATTCTTATTATTACGACAGTATGTCGGCAACTCAGTTATCTGACACATTCCCGTATATTCTTTCGAGCAATATGCTCAACGAAGCTATTTCTGAGGATCTGGGAATGTCATATGTTCCCGCAACACTCAGTGCATCTTCAGTTTCAACAACAAATATGTTTGTACTTACGGCAACGGGAAATGATGCTTTGCTGACTTATGATGTTCTTGTTTCTGCAATGAACAACTATCCTAAGGCCGCAAAATATCTTGTAGGTAACGTAATTCTTAATGTAATTACAATTCCTACAGTTCCGACGGAGCCTGCAAATAAATTCACTCCGATAACCGCATTAGAGGGCTTCGGAACAGGATTTTTGATTGGTTGTTTCTGGATTGTTATTTATGCGTTAATTCGTAAGACAATAAAGACAAGAAATGACATAAAGAGAGAACTAAAGCTCGATGTTGTCGGAATGATTCCTGAAGTAACCTTTAAAAAATACAAAAAATCAGAGGTTGACCGTTCGATTCTTATTACTAATGAAAATGTCGGAAAAGGCTTCCTTGAATCGATGAGATTGATGCGTAACAGCTTTACCAATATGCTTAATGAAGGCGAAAAGGTTGTTATGACAACAAGTACAGCACAGAGTGAGGGTAAAACAACAGCTATTGTTAATCTTGCGCTTTCACTTAAAAGTGCAGGCAAGAAGATTTTGATTATCGACGCTGACCTTCGAAATCCAAGTGTCGCTCCTGTTCTGAAATTTGACAGCGACAGTATTGAATACTTTGAAACAGAGGAATTCTATTCAAGAGCTACTCTTGAGGAGTACGGAATTGATTATATCAGATTTACGGGTGCTGATAAAAACTACTGGGCAATTATTAAGTCAGATTATCTTAAGAGTGTGTTTGATAAGTACAGAGAAGAATATGATTTCATCCTTGTTGATACACCGCCTTGCGGACTCATTTCCGATACAGCTACAATTGCCGAGGCTTGCGATGCCGCTATGTATGTTGTTCTTCAGGATACAGTAAGAGTCAAGAAAATATTAAACGGACTCGATTTGATTCTCCACACAAAGACACGAGTGATAGGAATAATTATGAACGGAGCTCTGTCGGGAATTACAGGCTATGGTGAGAATTACGGCTATGGCTATGGTAGCTACGGACACTATAAGAGCTATTCAAAGTACGGCTATGGATATGGCTATGGCTACGGCTATGGTGACGATTACGGAGAAAAGAGTCACAAAAAAGGTTTTGCAAAATTCCTTTCAAAAGACCATGAAAATGAAAAAGAAAAAGAAGAAGAGTAATTTATAAAAACTGTTTGTAGGTGGATTTATGAAATACCTTATTGTTGTTGCTCATCCCGATGATGAAGTTCTCGGAGCAGGAGCAAGCACATATAAGCTCGTAAAAAACGGTAACGAGGTTGAAGTTTGCGTCCTTTCGGGTAAGGCTGCCGCAAGAATGTACAGACCGGGTGACGATGAATTGCTCAAGGATATGTACAAGAGCTTTGAACGTACGGGAATAAGCAAGGCTTATGTAGGTGACTTTCCGAATATTAAATTCAATACGGTTGACCATCTGAGTCTTGTTCAGTTCATTGAAAAAGCAATCAGAGATGCATCGCCCGATGTTGTTATCACTCATCATCCTGCCGATGTTAATAATGACCATTTACATACTTCAATGGCTTGTCAGGCGGCAATAAGACTTTTCCAAAGACAGCCCGCTGTTAAGCCGTTGATCGAGTTATGGTATATGGAGGTTCCTTCCTCAACCGAATGGTGCGTTAACTCGGGATTGAATAAATTTGATGCAAATCTTTTTATTGAGGTTGACAAGGATGGCGTTGAAACAAAAATCAAGGCCTTGTCTGACTACGGTGGAGTAATGCGTGATTATCCGCATCCGAGAAGTGAAGAGGCTATTACAGGTCTTGCCGCATATCGTGGCTCACAGTCAGGATGTAAGTATGCCGAAGCATTCCAGATTGCATGGAGAAGAATTACTTTCTGAGCAGGTGTTAACTTTGAAAAAGGGATTTTCAAAAGTAATTAAACGAATTTTTGATTTTGTAAGTGCGCTTATTATCGGAATAGTTGCTTTGCCTGTACTCGGTATTACAATGGCAATAATTCACTTCAATTCTCCCGAGGACCCTGTTATTTTCAGACAAATCCGAACAGGCTACAAGGGAAAAGAATTCTGTATGTTTAAGCTGCGTACAATGACCAACGAAAAGGATGAGAACGGCGAGCTGCTGCCCGACGAATTCCGATTTAAAAAATGGGGCGTAATTATCCGAAAACTCAGTATTGATGAGCTGACACAGATAATTCATATTTTAAAAGGCGAGATGTCGTGGATTGGTCCAAGACCTCTGCTACCTAAGGAAATGCTCGTAATGACGGCAGAGGAACAGGCTGAACGGCAGGCTGTTTTGCCGGGAGTAACAGGCTGGGAGGCAGTTAACGAGGACTTGTCCGATTCAAGACGAAGAATGGCTGAATTTGACCTTGAATACGTCAGGAACTGGTCAATCGGATTCGATATAAAGATTATTATTAAGACAATAACTATGATGTTTTCCTCGGGTAGGGCAGAGGACAGTAAACGTGCACCGAAGCTCAGAGAGGAAGAAATTATTTCAGGTAAAGAAGAATAAAGCTATGGTTGTTTCAATTCATCAGCCGGATTATATTTCGTATCTCGGCTACTTTTATAAAATCAGCAAATCGGATGTATTTGTTTTTCTTGACGATTGTCAGTTCTCAAATGACAATATGCATCACTGGAACAGGGTTAAAACACCGCAGGGTGAGTGCAGACTTAAGGTTCCTGTTGAACAGCATCTCGGTGATTTGATTTGCGATGTCCGAACACGTGACGAGCTTGGCTGGAAGGAAAAGCATTTGCGTACAATTGAATTCAATTACTCAAAGGCAAAGTATTTCAAGGATTATTTCCCGACCTTTAAGGAATTGCTTGAGGCAGATTATCCTTCCTTGAGTAAGATGAATATCGAGATTAACTCGTGGATTGCAAAGCAATTCGGTTTTAACGCAAAGCTGTTAGTTTCATCTGAAATGAATCTTTCCACAGTTAACGAAGAACGAGTAATTGACATTGTAAAGCTCGTTGGCGGTGATACATATATTTCGGGTCACGGTGCAAAGGCTTATCAGGTTGATGAACACTTTGAGGACAGGGGAGTTAAGCTCGTTTATACAGATTATTCTCCTATTGAGTACAAACAGCTCTGGCCGAAGGTTGGATTTTTGCCGTATATGTCCACGCTTGATTATATTTTCAACTGTGGCTTTGACTGGGATTACGTTGATAAGGCAGTAAAGGCATTACACGAATAAGAATGGTAGTGAATTTATGGAAATAGGTAGCTTCCTCGACCTGCAGTTGCCGAAAGGTATGGAGTACCGCAATGAAAAGAATATTGCAAGGCTCAACAGCGGTCGCACTGCGATTTACCACGCATTGAGGTTGACGGGTTGCGACACAATATGGCTTCCTTATTATCAGTGCGATACCGTGCGTGAGTTTCTGAGCCGAAAAAATAAAAAAATAAAATACTATCACATTGACAGCGATTTTAATCCGATTGATTTGATTCCGCAGAGCGATGAAGCCGTTTTGCTCGTTAACTATTACGGAATAATGAGCTTTGAGAGAATGAAATCACTATCGAATAAATACAGTAATGTAATTATTGATAACTCGCAGGGATTTTTCTTACAGCCGATTGAAGATTGCTTCAATGTTTATTCAGCAAGAAAATTCGTCGGGGTACCCGATGGAGCTTATGTTGTCGGTGAAAACGCAGATAAGTTCACCGAAGAATACGAACAAGGTTATTCGTCCGACACGGCATTATTTCTGCTTCAGCGAGTGGAATACGGCTGTGAAGGAAAAACGTATCAGAGCAGAAGTGTTAATGAACACCGAATTGATACGGAAGATATTATGCTCATGTCTCCGTTAACAAGAAAAATTCTTGACGGAACAGACTATGATTTTATCAGAGAAAAAAGACGTGAAAATTTTGCCTATGCACAGGAAATTTTCGGTGGGATAAATAAAATTAATCCGTTGAAATATTACGATGAATCCTCGGTGCCGATGGTTTATCCGCTGGTTGTTGAGGATGACGGATTGCTAAAAAGATTGCTTGATAACAAGCATTTTCAAGGTCATTGGTGGAGCTATCTGCTCGATGAAATGGATGAGGATACCTTTGAATATCAGATTTCAAGATATGTGATTCCGATTACAATTGACCAAAGGTACGGGAAAGAAGAACTTGATTTTGTCAGGAGTATAGTTGATGGAAACTAAAAGAACAATTTGCATTGTTGCCACTGACGGAAAATCTTTGACTAATTTCCGCGGACCGTTAATTAAATATCTGGTTTCGCAAGGAAATAAAGTTATTTGCGTTTCGATTGAGTCCGAAGAGGAAATGTCAGAACCAATTAAAAATCTCGGTGCAGAATATATACAGGTTGCGGGGAATCGTGTAGGAATCGGAGTTTCCGATGGCTTTAAAATGATAAGCGCTTACAAAAAGCTGTTTAAAAAAGTTAAGCCCGATTTGTGCTTCTTCTATATGAGTAAGCCCACTGCTTTTGGCTCAGTTGCGGCAATTCTGTCGGGTACAAAGCATTTTAACGTGCTTGTAAACGGACTTGAGAATGCATATTACCGGACAGGTGTAAAGGACTTTGTTGTGCGTTGCGTAATGTCGTCTGCATACAAGCTCTCAGCACATTATGCAGACAATTTTTTCTTTCAGAATCACGATGATTTGGCGTACTTTCAAAGTCATCACCTGTTGACAAAGGATAATGCAACGGTTGTCGGCGGCTCGGGTGTTGATATGGAGCATTTTAAAAAGACAGCATTGCCCGAAGAACCTGTGTTTCTGATGGTTGCCCGACTTTTGTGGAGCAAGGGAATTCGTGAATTCCTTGAGGCTGTCACAAAAATGAAAAATGAATGTCCTCAGGCGAAGGTACTGTTGGTCGGAGGTCTTGATGATAACGACGAGGCTATGACCAAGGCTGAGCTTGATGAATATATAAAAAAAGCAGATATTGAATACTGCGGATTTTCGGACGATGTCCGTCAGTATCTTAACAGATGCTCCGTTTTTGTTCTGCCGTCTTATCACGAAGGCTTGCCGAGAAGTGTGATTGAGGCAATGTCAGTCGGCAGACCGATTATTACAACTGATGTCCCGGGATGCCGTGAAACGGTTATTGACGGAGAAAACGGATTTTTAGTTCCCGTAAAGGAAAGCGAAAACCTTGCAAAAAGAATGACCGAGCTTGCAAAAGACGGAGAATTACGTCACAGGATGGCAGAAAAATCCTATGATATGTGTCTTGAAAAATTTGAGGTTGGCAAGGTAAACGAAAATATGTATAAAAAGATGCTTGAATGCGTTAAATGATAAAGGAGTAAGTTATTATGTTTACAGATTTGTATGAAAAACTCTTAAATAAAGAGGAAAAGCTCTCGTTGGTTGGTCTTGGCTATGTCGGAATGCCAATTGCAGTTGCATTTGCAAAGAAGATTAACGTAGTTGGCTTTGACCTTAACGAAAAGAAAATCGAACTCTACAAAAGTGGAATTGACCCGACAAACGAAGTTGGTAACGAGGTAATCAAAAACACTGCTGTTGATTTTACAGCGGACGAAGCAAAGCTCCGTGAAGCAAAGTTCCATATTGTTGCAGTTCCGACACCGGTAAATGACGACCATACTCCTGACCTTACACCTGTTGAGGGCGCAAGTAAAATCCTCGGCAGAAACCTTACAAAGGGTAGTGTAGTAGTTTTTGAATCCACAGTTTATCCGGGTGTTACAGAGGATGTTTGTGTTCCTATCCTTGAAAAAGAATCAGGACTTAAGTGCGGAGTTGATTTCAAAATCGGTTATTCTCCCGAAAGAATTAATCCGGGTGACAAAGTACACAGACTTGAAACAATTATGAAGATTGTATCCGGTATGGACGAAGAAGCTCTTGATTGCATTGCAAAGGTTTACGAGCTTGTTGTTGAAGCAGGTGTTCACAGAGCTGAGAGCATTAAGGTTGCCGAGGCCGCAAAGGTTATCGAAAACAGCCAGCGTGATATCAATATCGCATTTATGAATGAGCTTTCAATCATCTTCAACAAGATGGGTATTGATACAAAGAGCGTTCTTGAAGCTGCAGGCACAAAGTGGAATTTCCTTAAATTCTATCCGGGGCTTGTTGGCGGACATTGTATCGGTGTTGACCCGTACTATCTCACATATAAGGCAGAAATGATGGGATATCACAGCCAGATTATTCTTTCAGGTCGTCGAATCAATGACGATATGGGCAAATATGTTGCTGAGAATATTGTTAAGAATCTCATTGCGGCGGACAAGCCTGTCAAGAATGCAAAGGTTGCAATTCTCGGCTTTACTTTTAAGGAGAATTGCCCTGACACAAGAAATACAAAGATTATTGATATTGTAAACGAGTTAAAAGAATATGGCATTACTCCTGTAATTGCTGACCCCGAGGCTGATGCTGATGAGGCTGAAAGACTTTACGGCATTAAGTTTGTTGACATTGCAACAATCAAGGATATGGATGCAGTTGTGCTTGCAGTTGCTCATACAGCATTCAGCAATCTTGCAATGAGCGATATTGATGCTCTTTACGGCGAAGGCAAGAAGGTTTTGCTTGATATCAAGGGACTTCTTGACAGAAAAGCATACGAAAATGCAGGCTACTCATACTGGAGATTATAATTCGCAAACTATATAAATTAATTTGAGAGGCGTAAGAAATGGGATATTTGAATATTGAATTTCCGAAGGATTCAAAGTTTTTAGTTACAGGTGGAGCAGGCTTTATCGGTTCAAACCTCTGCGAAGCTATTTTGAAATTGGGATATAAGGTAAGATGCCTTGACGATTTATCAACAGGAAAGCAGAAGAATGTTGATTTGTTCATCGATAACCCGAATTACGAATTTATGAAGGGCGATATCAAGGATTTTGATACCTGCATGAAGGCTTGCGAGGGTGTTGACTATGTTCTCAACCAGGCGGCATGGGGCTCTGTTCCGAGAAGCATTGAAATGCCGTTGTTTTACTGTGCAAATAATATTCAGGGCACATTGAATATGATGGAAGCCGCAAGACAGAACGGAGTTAAGAAATTCGTTTATGCTTCAAGTTCATCTGTTTACGGTGACGAGCCGAAGCTCCCAAAGACAGAGGGTGTTGAGGGAAATCTTCTTTCGCCTTATGCTCTTACAAAGCGTTGTGACGAGGAATGGGCAAAGCAGTACACACGTCACTACGGACTTGATACCTACGGACTTCGTTACTTCAATGTTTTCGGCAGAAGACAGGATCCAGACGGAGCTTATGCCGCAGTTATTCCTAAATTTATCAAGATGCTTATCAACGGCGAAACACCGACAATTAACGGTGACGGAAAGCAGAGCCGTGATTTCACATATATCGAAAACGTAATCGAGGCAAACCTTAAGGCCTGTCTTGCACCGCACGAGGCAGCAGGTGAGGCATTCAATGTTGCTTTCGGCGGCAGAGAATATCTTATTGACATTTATTACGGACTCACAAAGGCATTGGGCGTTGACGTAGAGCCTAACTTCGGTCCCGACCGTGCAGGTGATATCAAGCACAGTAATGCTGATATTTCAAAGGCAAAGCGCTTACTCGGATATGATCCCGACTGGAGCTTTGACAGAGGCATTGCGGCCGCAATAGAATGGTATAAGGAGAATCTTTGATGAATAACAACGGCAAAGTTTCCGTTATTATGGGAATCTATAATTGTGAAAAAACATTGAACAACGCAATAGATTCCATTCTCGCTCAGACCTATACGAATTGGGAATTGATTTTGTGTGACGATTGTTCTTCGGATAATACTTACAGTGTTGCAAAAGAATATGCCGACAAATACCCCGATAAAATTATTCTTTTGAAAAACGAGAAAAATTCATATCTTGCGTATACTCTCAACCATTGTCTTGAAAAAGCAACAGGCGAGTTCGTGGCAAGAATGGACGGCGACGATGCTTGTGTTCCCGAAAGATTTGAAAAGCAGGTTGAGTTTCTGAAAACTCACGAAGGTGTTGTTCTTGTCGGAACGGGTATGCAGAGATTTTATAATGACGGCAGCTTCGGTGCAATCGCAACCTGTCCGCCTGAGCCGGATAAATTCACACCACATCATAACGGACCGTCATTCAATCATGCAACGATAATGGCATACAAATCCGTCTATGACGCACTCGGTGGCTATACTGTCTGCGACAGAACAATCCGTGTG
>DCGX01000075.1:18557-26499 GCA_002315505.1 Ruminococcaceae bacterium UBA1767 | reverse complement strand
AAGGCAGGCTACAAGGGTATGAATATGCAGGAGCCGTTGTACCTTGTACGTGAAGACGTTGAAGCTATTAAAAGAAGAACGTTTAAAGACAGATGGATTTCATTCAGAACGGAAATCTATGGTTATAAATTATTAAATTATCCGCTTCATTGGTATATTATGCCTGTTGTCAGACTTTCAAAGGCACTTGTACCGCAGAGGTTGCAGATGATTTACAGAGATATTCAGACTAAAAAACAGTAATTTGAAAAGTGAGGGATGAAGTTGAACTTTTTGTGGGAAGTTAAAGAAAAAATCAAAAAGAATACATTTGCCCTCTTCTTTGTGGAATTGCGTAAAAAATTGCTTTACGGATATTATGAGAAAAAGTATAATGACAGGCAGTTTGTAGAATGGTTTTACAGAAAAAAAATCGGTGAAGCTCCGGATATTGACAATCCGAAAAAATTCACCGAAAAATTGCAATGGTTAAAGCTCAATTACAGAAATCCCGACATTCCTATTTGCTCAGATAAATATGAAGCAAAAAAATATATTGAAAAGCAAAATATAGAAAATTTATATATTATTCCGAATCTTGCTGTTTATAATTCTGCGGATGAACTTGATTTGGACAAGCTCCCCGAGAACTTCATTATCAAAGCAACACACGGAAGCGGATGGAATGTAATTTGCAGAGATAAAAGCAAAATTGATTGGAAAAATATGAAAAAGGTTATGAACACATGGCTCAGTGAGAACCTTTACATCTACGGCAGAGAATGGAATTACAAGGAGCAGACTCCGAGATTAATTGTTGAGCCGTTGATGGATACAAAGCCACTGGTTGATTATAAATTTCTTTGCTGTAACGGTAAATGCAGAGGGATGCAGGTCAATCACGATGTCGGCGACAAGCATTTTGTTGACTATTACGACGGCGACTGGAATTTGTTTCCCGATATGAATTGCGGGGTTGCTCTCAATTCTGGCAAAGCTATTCCGAAGCCAGAGCAGTTTGACGAAATGAAGGAAATTGCAGAAAAGCTTGCGAAACCTTTTCCGTTTGTAAGAGTCGATTTGTATAATATAAACGGCAAAATTTACTTCGGTGAGATGACCTTCTTCCCCGGTAGCGGATTCTGGAATGTCACACCGAAAAAATATGATGAAATGTTCGGCGATTGGATTGAATTGCCGAAGCAGTAAGGAAGAAATACAATGAGTGTTTATGAAAAAATTGAGAAAAAAGTGAATAGTTTTCTGAATGCTCTGTATCTTTTCAGAACTGAATTCGGTGAAAAACAGGCAATCAAACGAAAGAAAAGTTTTGTATCTGATGTCAACTGGACAGAAGAGCAGAAAAAAGAGTTTAAAGAATACTGGATTAAAAATTACGGAGAGGAAATTCCTTCTGACTGGCATAAAATGTATCAGAAAATCAGCGGAGTGTGGAATGTGGATTACTTCCCCGAGTATTTGTTTTCGACAAAGCTGGAACCCTTACTCAACCCGAAGGAATATTGTAAGATTTTCGCAAATAAGAGTATTTTATATTCGTTATATTCGGATGTTGAGGGAATAAAAATTCCGAAGATGATTATTTCAAATTGTTTCGGCAACTTTTTTGATACAAATCTCAATCCGATTTCAAAAGAAAAGTCTGTTGAAATTCTCAACAATATCGGAGTGGTTTTGTTTAAAGCGACAATTGATTCTTCGGGCGGAAAGTCGATTACAATTGCTGATTTTGAAAACGGAATCGATAAAAAAAGTGGTTTGTCAGCAAAAGAAATAATTGCAAATTACAAAGAAAATTTTGTTGTGCAGGAGAAAATAATTCCGAGTGATACGCTCAGATTAATTTATCCTAATGCGCTGAGTACATTCAGAATAATAACCTATCTTACGGATGACCATATCGGACATTGTCCCGTTGCAATGCGAATGGGTGTAGGTACTATGGAGGTTGACAACATCACATCGGGTGGTTTGTGTATCGGTGTTGATGACAATGGTCAACTTGGTGATTTTGCCACAAACACACGATATGGCGAAGGCTTTGACACAAGATTTTCAGAGCATCCGAACACTAAAACAAAATTCAGCGAGATAGTTATTCCTCAGATTCCGAAGATGATTGAGCTTGCAAAGGAAATGCATAAGAAAACTCCGCAGATTGGAATTATTTCGTGGGATTTGTCTGTCGATAATAACGAAAATGTTATTTTGATTGAAGCAAACTTTTACGAGCAGTCCGCATGGTTTCCACAGATAATTAACGGAAAACCCCTCTTTGGCGACGATACGAAATATATGTTGAATTTGATAAGATGAAGACGGTGAATTAATGAATATTTTTCAGAGAATATCGGTTTTTAATGATAAAATCAAATCAAAATCCGAAAGCAATATCGCATACATTTATTTTTGGGGATTAATTCAATATGTTTTCAAAGGAATGAAATTCGGTGATTTTTTAGGCTACGAGCTTGAGAAAAAATCACTTCACGAGAGAAACACTTATATTTCAGCACGTGACAGACATAAATATGAAAAAATGTTTAACTATAAGAACACAGAGTTGCTTTTAAATAAAGTTGAATTTGATAAAATGTTCAGCGAATTTCTTAAAAGAGATTTCTTTTTTGCGAAAGAAAATCCTTTTGAAGATTTTGCGAAGTTTGTTGAAAAACACCCGACTTTTTTTGCAAAAAAAATATGGGCTTGCGAGGGTCAGGGAATTGAAAAGGTTACTATAACCGAAGCAACAGATTTGAATGAATTGTATAAAGAATATACTTCTGATTTTGTTCTTCTCGAGGAGCCTGTAGTTCAGCACCATAAAATGGCTGAACTGAATTCTGCTTCGGTAAATACAATACGAGTATCAACAATCAAGCATAACGGAACAGTACATATTCTTGCTGCATCATTGAGAATAGGCAATGGAAAAGGCTGTACAGATAATTTGCACGGAGGCGGAATTTGTTGTGCAATTGATATTGAAAGCGGTATAACAAAATCCGCAGGTTTTAACAATAACGGAGATGTTTTGTATAAGCATCCATATACAAATGCCGCTGTTATCGGATTTCAGATTCCTTTCTGGAATGAAGTAATAGAAACTACGAAAAAATGTGCAAAAATAATAGATGGTGTTAACTGGATAGGCTGGGATGTAGCTATTACGGAAAACGGACCCGTTATCATTGAGGGGAACACAGATCAAGCACCTGATTTGATTCAGCTTGGAAATTGTGGATTGAATCCCAAAATAAAGGAGATTCTGAAAAAATAACTATGAATATTTGTTTTGTAATTGAAAATTTAGGCGGAGGCGGAGCTGAAAGAGTTCTGGTCAATCTTGTCAATAATATGGATGTTACAAATTTTAATATTACTGTTGTTACATTGTTTGACGAGGGCGTGAATGCGTCATCGCTGAAGCCTCACGTTAATCACATCAACTTAAATAAAAAGAAATTTAAAGGAATGAAATTTGTCTGCAAATTTATTCCGAAAAAAATATTATATTCGATTTTTCTTAAGAAAATTGTTGAAGAAAACAATATTGATTTGGTTGTAGCATATATGACGGGACTTCCGACGTTTGTAAGTGCTGGTGCGTCTGTCCCGAAAATCGCATGGATTCACGGTGAGTTTTTTGCCGATGATAAGCTGAATTTACTTGGACTTAAAAAAATATACAACAAATTCGATGAGATTGTCGGTGTTTCAAAATATGTTTGCGATTGTGCAAAAAAAAATATCGGCTTCAGCCAAAACCCCGGATTGATTTTTAATGTAAATGATGTTAACAAAATTTTGAAGCTTTCAAATGAAGAATCAGAATTATCAAAAGAAAAAATCAATATAATTACGGTCGGTTGTCTTGAAAAAACAAAAGGCTATGACAGACTGATTAATGTATGTGAAAAATTATTCGACGACGGCTTTGATTTTAATCTTAATATTTTGGGCGAAGGAATCGAGCGAACGAATCTTGAAAATCAGATTAAAGAGAATAATCTCGGTGAAAAAATCAGACTTCTCGGATATCAGAAAAATCCGTATAGCTTTATGAAAAATTCCGATATTTTTGTATGTTCTTCAAGGACAGAAGGACTATCCACGGTTGTTTCTGAGGCTATTATTTTAGGGCTTCCTGTAGTGTCAACTGATGTATCGGGTGCAAAAGAAATTTTAGGTGAGAACAACGAATTCGGAATTGTTACAGATAATGATGAGGAAAGCTTGTTTCTCGGGATGAAAAAAATGCTCGAAAGTGATGAATTGAAGGCTCATTACAGAAAACAGGCAGAAAAAAGAGCAGAATTCTTCAATACCGAAAATACGGTGAACCAGGCAGAAGAATTATTTGAAACAACTGTGAATTAATTATTTTGAAAGGGGAACAAATATGGCATTCTGGATAATGTTAATATGGGTGCTTGTTATTTGGTACTCTAATCAAAATAAGTTAACAATAAAAAACTACAATTCCCTTAAGACAGATTACCAGAAGATAGAGGTCCAATATTGCTTACTGATTATGTCAGTTCCGTTTATTATTATTGCACTAAGAACAGAATTCGGTGACAGTGGTTCGTATTTGGGCGAGTTTTCAAGATTGTCAACAGCCAGTCATAATAATTTTCTGTCACACGTTTATAAGCGTGACCACTCCCAGCTATTCTACGGACTTGAGTTCTATTTTAAAAAATATATATCAGATTTCCCGCAGCACTTTTTTATATTTATTGCCTTTTTGCATAGCTTTTTCCTCATAAAAGCTTTAAGAAAATATTCACCGGATTTCGGTATGAGTGTTTTTATATTTATTGCCTCATCGCTGTCTGCACAATGGATGTGTAACGGCGTTCGACAGTTTATTCCTGTTGTAATTTTGTTTGCTTGTTCTGATTGGATAATTAAAAATAAATGGTATTTTTACATACCGCTTGCTGTATTTCTGATGGGATTAACTCCGATAACATCAAGATTAGGTCTTGATACAGCACCATGGTATTTGTGCGGAATTCATCAATCGGCACTTATTACAATTCCGATTTTCTTCTGTATTCAGGGTAAACCTTTCAATAAAAAAGTATGGGCTGTTGTACTGTTGCTGGTTGCGTTAATATTAACCGGCGGATTGGATTCCGTTTTGGATTCATCTGTTGAAAATACTACATATGTTAAGGATATGCAGAATGTTGATGCTGATACAGGCACAAGCTTGTTAAGAGTCCTTTTCTCAATAATTCCTGCGATTCTTGCATTTGGACTAAGGAAAAAAATAAGCGCAGATGAAACGCCCGAAATAATAAAAATCAGCGCAAATGCTTCTGTTATTACGGCATCGCTGTATGTAGCCAGTGCATTCACAAGCGGTGTTTACGTTGGAAGACTACCCATTTATACTGAAATTTATAATTTGATTCTTATTCCGTGGATTTATATGTACGGATTTACAGAAGACAAAAAACAATACAGACCATTTATATTGGTATTATATGTTATTTTCTTTTTCTATCAGACTAACATTACATGGAGCGGACTTTATAAGAGTTCTTTCCTCGGATTAGGTGTATAATATGAGATTGTTTTTAAGACAATGGCAGATTGCTTATCGATTAAAACCACAGGGAAGTATTTTTAATGATTTAGGTACTCCGTTTGTGGTGATTCCAAATACATTGAGATATATGGCGGCAGATCCGTTCCTTTTTTTGCACAACGGAACTACTTATCTTTTTGCAGAGATTTTTGACAAAAAAGAGGGCATTGGAAAGTTAGGATATGCGATTTTTGATGGCAAAAAGTTTTCAAAATGGAAGATAATTATTTCTGAGCCGTATCATCTGTCTTATCCGAACATTTTTGAATTTGATGGTAATATTTATATCGTACCTGAAGCAAACGAAAGTAAAACAGTTTATGCATATAAGGCAGTGAATTTTCCGGATAAATGGGAGAAGATTAGTCCGCCGATTATTGAGGGAAAGCAGCTTGTTGACACAACATTTCTCGATTATAACAATAAGCATTTGATGTTTACTTATGATATAATTCCCGATGAAAACAAAAAGCTCTATATTTATGAGCTTGATGAAAACGTAAAAGCAGAATTATTTATTAATGAAAGTATCTCAGACGATGACGCAAGTGCCAGACCGGGCGGAAACTTCTTCGAGTATAACGGAAAAATAATCAGAGTTTCACAGAATTGTGATGGTGATTACGGAATTGGAGTTGTTTTCAGTGAAGTTGAAGAATGCTCCGAAAATGCATATTGTGAAAAAAAGTTGCTTGAAATTTCGCCGAAAAATGTAAATATTAATAAAAAGTTTATTTCAGGCTTGCACACATATAATGCAAACGATGAAATCGAAGTAATAGATTTTCATGTTATTGACTTTGACCCGATGGTACAGGTTAGAAGAATATCAGAAAAATTGGGGTTGCGAAAATGAACAATCCGCTTGTCAGTATTGTTGTACCTGTTTACAACCTGGAAAACTACATAGAGAAAACCTTAGACAATATTTTTCAGCAGACTTACCGCAACATTGAAGTTGTTGCGGTTAATGATGGTTCAAAGGACAATTCTGCCGAAATTTTAGACAGTTATTCCGCAAAAGAAAGCAGACTTGTTGTGTTTCATAAGGAAAACGGCGGTGTTTCAAGTGCAAGGATTAAAGGCATTGAGCTTGCAAAGGGCGATTATATCGGATTTGTTGATGGTGACGATTTGATTGACGAGGACATGTATGAGCGACTTGTTAAAAATGCGCAGGAAAACAATGCTGATATTTCTCATTGCGGTTACAGAATGATTACCGATAACGAAACAGAATATTTTTACAATACAGGAAAAAAGGTTGTTCAGAATAACAGACAGGGTATACTTGATTTGATTGAAGGTAAATTTGTCGAGCCCGGATTGTGGAATAAAATCTTCAGACGTGATTTGTTCGATTGTCTTTTTACAGAAGATACGATAATGAATTTTTCATTTAAGGAAAATGAAGATTTGCTGATGAATTATTGCCTTTTTAAAAAGGCAAAGATTTCGGTTTTTGAGGATTTTTGTCCGTATCAGTATATTATCCGAAACAGTTCGGCATCTCATAGCGGTGCTAACAGAAATTTTTTGTGTGACCCGATTACTATTGGTGAAATTCTGATTGACGACACAAAAATAGATTCGGAATTAAATTTACTTGCTTCAAGATACTATGTTGTCAAATTAGTCAAAGCCGCAACGATGTCATATAAAGGAAATAATGATTTAAAGGATGTTAAAAAATATTCGCTGAAGAAATTGAGAAAATTTCTCGTAAAATATCTGAGACTTAACGAAGAATCAACTACGAAAAAAATGCTTGCAGTTTTTGCTGCATATTTCCCGAATTTATATAGATTCATACACAAAGTATATTTAAAATAGGTGATGGTAAATGCTTTTTAACTCGCTGGAATTCATTGTGTTTTTCCCGATAGTAGCAATTGCATATTTTCTGATTCCGCAAAAATTTCGATGGGCATTTTTGCTTGTAGCGAGCTATGTATTCTATATGGGTTGGAATGCTGCTTACGCATTGCTTTTGCTCGGCTCAACAGCAGTTACATACATTGCTTCTATTCTTATTGATAAAAGTCAGAAGCAGAAACAAAAGAAGCTGTTTTTGGTACTTAGCCTTATTATCAATTTAGGAATATTGTTTGTATTCAAATATTTTAATTTCTTTACAGATGGTTTGTATGCTACACTGGATTATCTGAAAATTTCGTATGAGCCGATTAAATATTCACTTGTATTGCCCGTCGGCATTTCATTCTACATTTTTCAGGCACTCGGTTATTCAATCGATGTTTATCGTGGAGATGTGCAGGTGCAAAAGCATTTCGGAAAGTATGCACTCTTCGTTTCATTTTTTCCGCAGTTGGTTGCAGG
>DCGX01000075.1:0-18533 GCA_002315505.1 Ruminococcaceae bacterium UBA1767 | reverse complement strand
CCGATTGAAAGAAGTTGTAATCTTTTACCGCAATTTGATGAGGTACATAAATTTAATTATGAAAACACAGTTGCGGGATTAAGACTGATGCTGTGGGGATACTTCAAAAAAATAGTAATTGCCGACACCGTTTGTGTTGCAGTAAACACAGTATACAATGAAATTACAGTTTACGATGGGTTTCCGATTATCATTGCAACATTGCTCTTTACAATTCAAATTTTCTGCGATTTTTCGGGATACAGCGATATCGCAAGAGGATGTGCAAAAATAATGGGCTTCAGATTGATGCTCAACTTCAATCATCCGTATTTTTCTACATCAATTCAGGATTTCTGGCGTAACTGGCATATTTCATTGTCAACGTGGTTTAAGGATTATGTTTACATTCCGCTTGGCGGAAACAGAAAAGGTGAGGGCAGGCGCAGAATTAATCTTTTGATTACTTTCCTTGTTAGTGGTCTGTGGCACGGAGCAAATCTTACTTTTGTTGCGTGGGGCGGAATTCACGGATTATTCCAGGTTATCGGGAGAATGACTCAAAAATTTCGTGAGAAATTCGTTTCTGCAATTAAACTCGACAAAGCTCCGAAAATCCATCATGCAATCCAGATTTGCATTACATTCGTGCTTGTATCATTTGCTTGGATTTTCTTCAGAGCAAATTCAATGAGTGACGCAGTTTATGCAGTTACAAATCTGTTTAGAATCAACGAAATCAGCCTGTCATATTTGTTCACGGAGCTGAAACTTGTTTTCGGCACAAGAGCGGAATTTTACCGAATGTTGGCGACGTTACCGATATTTATAATAGCATCATTTGTTGATAAATATCTTTCAATTAACAGAATTTTTTCAAAGTGTAATAAGTATATAAGATTTGTTCTCTATGTTTTGATTTTTGTTTATATTTTAATTTTTGCAAGAGCGGAAATGCAGGATTTTATTTATTTTCAGTTTTGATTGGAGGTTTAAATTGTGGCAGATAATAAAGTGCTGAAATTTTTCATAAAGTTGTTTGCCGTAATTTTGACTGCAAGCATTATCGTCGGTGTTATCAACAGTTTTTACATCAAAGGCTATTACTATATGGATACCTACGGCGAAATTGAAAATATGAAAGATGTTCCATATGATTTGCAGATGATAAATTTAGGTACAAGTCACGGACTTGCAAGTTTCCATTATCCCGAAAACGGAATTAAAAGCTATAACCTTGCTTTGTCGGGTGAGGATATTTATCACGACTTTCAGACCTTGAAGCAATTCAGCGACCATTTGTCAAAGGGCTGTGTGGTTGCAATCGTAACATCATATTTTTCATTTTGTATGCCGACGGATGTACCGTCACAGAAGAGATATTATTTGTACCTTGATAAAGATAAAATCAAGGACTTTACATATGAAACACTTATCAGTGCTAAGTATGTTCCTGTTCTTCGCAGTGGTGAGTATATAATCAAGGACTTGATAAACGACCAGGAAATGGATGTCGGCGCAGAAATGATGAAGGACAAGCAGACCACTTCTTCGGACAATCAAAGTACTGAAGTCACAACAGCAGTGATTGAAACCGTGCAAAATCAGCAGGATGAATTGATGCAGAAAAGAAATGCAAGGGATGGTGAGCTTACTGACCATGCTGTCGGACGAGCTGAAAGCTGGCGCTCGGGCTATATGATTAACGGAAAAAGATTTATCGCAGAAAACACTGAGCTTGTGAAGGAAATTGTTCAATTCTGTTATGATAACGGATTCAAACCTGTACTTGTTTCCACTCCGATTTATTACGCACTTAACGAGCAGTTTACCGATGAAGAATTAAATCGTTGCTATTTTGATAATCTTAAAAAGGTTCAGAGTGAAATGAATGTTCCTTATTATGACCTTTCACACGATGCTGAAATGTCGGTGACTCCTGAGTATTTCAGCAACAGTGACCATCTTAATAACAGTGGTGCAACAGCATTTATGGAGAAGTATCTCTCTTACCTTAAAGAAATAAATTATATCAAATAAAGTTGGTGAAAAAAGATGGATTTAATCAGTATAATTGTTCCTGTTTACAATGTTGAAAAGTATCTTGATAAATGTATTGAGTCCATCGTAAATCAAACCTATGACAATCTTGAAATAATTCTTGTTGATGATGGTTCCACGGATAACAGCGGACAAATGTGTGAAGATTGGGCAAGAAAAGATAACAGAATCAAAGTTATCCACAAGAAAAACGGCGGACTTTCCGACGCAAGAAATGTCGGAATTGAAAATGCAAGCGGAGCTTATATCGGAATGGTGGACAGCGACGATATTATTGCTGCAACAATGTTCGAAGATTTATACAAAGGAATTATTTCAAACGATGGAGATATTGCTCAGTGTCTGATGTATAAATTTAATGAGCATAATGACGTATCTTTTCCAAAAAGCAGTAGTTTATGTGAAGTTTATACGTGTTATGATGCAATTATAAATCTGCTTATTGAAAATAAATTTTCGGTAACCTGTCCAAATTTGCTTTTGAAGTCGGGAATTGCAAAGAAAATAAAATTCGAGATAGGAAGACGAAATGAAGATATTCTCTGGTCATTCAGAACATTTTCTCTGGCAGAAAATATTGTTTATCTAAATAAATATTTGTACGGATATTATCAGCGAAGCGGTAGTATAATGCATTCGGATTACTCTGATAAAAATTTTGATGAGTTGTACGCTTTACAACAGAGAGCATCGGAAATTAAAGAGAAAATTCCTGAATTATATAGCTTGGCAGTAAGAGGATACATAGGTAATATTATGTATCATTATCAATCGCTTTGCAGGTCAAATAAAAATGAAAAACAAATTGCTTTTCAAAAAAAATTACACAGCCTATTTTGTGATGCAGATTTAAAATCTGCATTTGAAACCACGGAATTTATTTATAAGCTATGGTATTCTATGTTCAAAATAATTCCGAAACTGACTTGTAAAATCAGAAACACTTTAAAAATTGGACTTTGAGAGGGTGAAAGATATGCCGAAAATCAGCGTAATTGTACCTGTATATAAGGTTGAAAAATATCTGAACAGATGTGTCGAAAGCATATTGGCTCAGAGCTTTGCTGATTTTGAATTGTTTCTTGTTGATGATGGCTCACCGGACAACTGTCCGAAAATGTGCGATGAATGGGCACAAAAGGATAATCGAATTAAAGTTATTCATAAAGCAAACGGCGGTCTTTCTGATGCAAGAAATGCAGCACTCGACAAGGCTACAGGAGATTATATCAGCTTTGTTGACAGCGATGATTATATTACCGAAGATGCATTTGAAACTCTTTATTATTCTATTGTTAAAAACGATGCGGATATTTCTGTAGGTAATATGATGTCAGTGAATGAAAACGGTGAAATTTCAGATTTTTATTGTCCGACAAGCACAGAAACAATTCTTGAAAATGACGATTTGTTTAAAACCATGTATCAGCCGTGTGCACAAAACAGATTGTATAAAGCTAATATTTTTAAGACTCTTCGTTTCCCTGTAGGAAGATTTTATGAAGATGTTTTCACATGGCACAAGGTTTTGAGCCAAACAAATAAAATTGTTCTGACGGGAAAAACAGATTATTATTATCTGGTAAGAACTGACAGTATTATGCATTCAAAATATGATATTAGATTCACGGATATTGTTGATGCAATCAGAGAAAGATATATCTGGCTTGAAGCTATAGGACAAAAGGATATGGCGAATGAAGCAAGAATGTTTATTTATCCGAGAGTAGCTGTTGCATTTGCAAATCTCGATTCGAAAATACCCGAAAATAAAAAAAGACTTAAAGAAATTAAAAAGATATATAACGAATGCTATCCGATTCTTATGAAGCAAAAAGGTATTCCTTTAACTCAGAAAATCAGATTAACTTTGTTGAGATTTTTCCCTGAATTACACTCAATTGTTTTTGGTAAAAAAATGCCGATTGCATTGGGTTAAGGAGTAAAAAATGAGTATAAAAATCAGCGTTATTGTACCTGTTTACAATGTTGAGAAATTTCTTCGGGAATGTCTTGACAGCATATTATCACAGACCTTGGCTGAAATTGAGGTTGTTGCGATTAATGACGGCTCACCAGATAATTCTCTTTCTATTCTTCGTGAATATGAAAAGAAAGACAGTAGAATTATTGTAATTGATAAGCAAAATGAAGGTGTCGGCAAGGCTCGTAATGACGGAATAAAAAAGGCGAGGGGCGAATTCATTGCCTTTATGGATTCAGATGATTTTTATCCGTCGGATGATATTTTAGAGACACTTTATATTTCGGCGGTTAAAAATAACGTGAAAATATCCGGAGGCAGAAGATGCAGACTTTTGCCTGACGGAGAAATAATAAAAGACACGTTTGCAGTGGATGAAAAGCGGATGACCTTTGATGCAAAAGGCTTGAGTAAGTACAATGACTATCAGTACGATTACGGATATACGCAATTTATCTATGATAGACAGATGCTGGTTGACGGAAATATCGGTTTTCCACCATATAAAAGATTCCAGGATCCACCATTTTTCGTCAGAGCGATGATTGCAGGCGGGGATTTTTATGTTACTGATTGCGAGGTATACTGCTATCGGATGGTATACGATAAGGCTAAATACGAAAACTCAAAAACAATGGATTTCCTAAGTGGTCTTACAGATAATCTGAAGGCTTCAAGAGAGAATAACATGGCAAAGCTTCACTATCTTACGGCAATGAGATTGTATCAGGATGCATCATTTATGGCGACACAAAATTTATTTGAAGCTGATGCGTTGAAGCTGATTGAGAAAATGATAAAGGTTATTGCACTTGTGGATATTGAATGGTTGAAAAGCGAAGGCTATAATTTGCCAGAGCCTTTTGTGCCTGAGGTATTTCAGTATGCGATATCGACAGCGGGAAAATATGAAAGAATAAGAAAAAATAAATTTATTCGTTTGTTAGGTAAAGCAAAAAAGTGATGCGGAGGATTTATCATGGGTAATAGTTTCATCGCTCGAACAGAGCATAAATTATATATAGCAAATAAAAAAAAGAAGTTAAAAAATAATACCCCTACAATTATTGCAAATAACTGTAATGGTGGAATAATCTCACACGATTTAGGACTTCAATTTTTAAGTCCGACAGTAAATATCGGAATATTCCCAAAGGATTATATAAAATTTTTGAAAAATATCGATCACTATTTATCAATTACTCCCGAAAATATGCATGAGGAATTTGACGGAGGATATTTTGCTAAAATAGATGACATTAAGGTTTTATTGGTTCATGTTAAAGATTTTGATACCGGTCTTGCTCTTTGGGAGAAAAGAAAAAAGAGATTTAATCCGGATAATATGTTCGTAGTATTCTGTGACAAAATGGGTTGTACTTATGACGATATAAAGGCTTTTGATGAGTTGCCGATAAAGCATAAGGTTGTTTTTACACATAAGCAATATCCGGAATTTAAGAGTGCCTGCTATATTAAAGGCTTTGAGGATGAAAAGGAAATCGGAATTTTGTCAGATTGGAAGCCGGGATTTTGGAAGCGTCGTTGGCTTGATGATTTTGATTCAGTTGCTTTTTTAAACGGAGAAACATATTAAATTTCGGAGGAAAGTATGAAGCAGCTTTTTGGTGTTTATGACTTGATATCAAATAAATACGATGATTTTTCAGAGGGTGTACTTCATCTTGAAAATGGCTCGTGTTGTTTGTGGGTTATGGGAAGAGCCGAAACGGAAAATGAAATAAATAATCTTGAAAAAATTGCACAGATTTATGAGGCGGACGGAGTGAATCTGACAGAAAAGGTTTTCGGCGTTTTTGTAATAATAGCATTTGATAAAACAGCAAAAAAGCTGAATGTTTTTCACGATCGTTCAACATCTTGTTTGGCGACATATTATGTTGTGAAAGACGACAAGATTTATGTCGGTACATCGCTGAAAAAAATATTAGCAGAGTCAAAAATAACCCGAAAAATGAATGAAAAGTCAGTTGAAGATTTTTATGTAAACGGGTTTATTTACGGTGAGGATACTCTGCTCGAAAATGTAAAAAAAATAAAGGCATTTCATTGTCTGAGTGTCGAAAACGGACATGCTCTCCAGTTAAAAGTAAATTACCCTGTAAAAAAGATGACAAAGGGAGAAGCCTTGGACAACTTTAAGCCGACGGTTGACAGAGCAATTGAAAAATGCTTTGAAGGTGAAGATGAAATAAATCTTCCGCTCTCAAGCGGCTATGATTCAAACTATAATGCTTATATTGCAAGTGAAAAAACAGACTTGCCGATAAATGCATTTTCAATCGGAGGAAAACGCGGAAAAAACGAATTGCCTGTAGTTGAAAGCAATATAAAATATTATAAAAGAATGCAATTGAAATCTGCATTGACCGATGAGAATACACTTAAAAATTTTCCGGATATCGTATGGCGGCTTGAAGGCGCAGTTTATGAAGTCGGATTGCCTTTACAATATGAGCTTGCACAGCTCGTTTCAAAAAACGGAAAGAAGACTCTTGTCTGCGGTGAGGTTGCTGATCAGGTAATGAATCTGTATTATCTTCAAGGTGACAGACTTGAGCCGGATAAAAAAGACGGAGAAACTATTCATTATGAATTTTCTGAGTATCCGTTTATCTTCGGTAATTTTTTGATTTTGAAAAAGAACGGAATCCTCGCTAATTCTTTTGGCATTGAAACGAGATATCCGTATCTTGACAATGATTTGGTTTCGGTATGCAATGCTTTGAAATCCGAAAATCAGAAGGATAAGAGAATTCATGTTGCTAATTGCAATGAGTGTCTTCCACAGGGTGTTCTTGATAATATGAAAAAAATCGGTGGTTCGACGGATTGCCATTCCTTGTTTGAAAACGAAAATGAAATCAGAAAATTAATAAATTTGATAAAAGAATGTAACTTCTATAAATCACATCTTGAAATGATTGAGAAATTCAGTTATACTGAAAAGAACGAGCTTGTCGGATTTAATAAAATTAAAAACAATATCCGTACATTTATATTTGATTTATTTAATATCAATAAGACTTCAAGAGATAATTCAAAATACTTTAATGAAGAAATGGAACTTCGTGAGTGCCTTTCGATAGCGTATCTTGCAATTTTCGAAAAATTATTTGTAGAAAAAGATGTTGATTTTAATAAAACGGAAATTAATGAAAGCCTTTATGAGCTGATAAATATAAAATGAGGTGAATTATGAGTACAGAAGAAACACAGGTATTTAATGACAGTGATTTTGATACTGTCGTTGAGACGAAAAACGGTATTCTGGATATCGACGTTAAGGAAATATGGAAATATAAGGATTTGATGCTTCTTTTTGTAAAGAGAAATTTCATTTCCCAGTACAAGCAGACGATTTTAGGACCTGCATGGGCAGTTGTTCAGCCGTTGCTGACAACGGTTGTATTTACGATTTTCTTCGGCAATGTTGCAGGTCTTGCTCCCGGAGGAGTAAACAGCTTCGTTTACTATCTTTGCGGAAATATTTTTTGGCAGTATTTTTCATCTTCTATGTCAATGGTCAGTCACACGTTTACATCTAATTCCAATATTTTCGGCAAGGTATATTTCCCGAGATTGGTTTTGCCTATATCTACTGTAATGACAAATCTGATTTCGTTGGGAATTCAGTTTTGCTTCTTTATTATAGCATGGACAGTGTTCATGTTTATTCCGGGCTACACAATGCATCCAAATTGGACAATTGCTTTGCTCCCGCTTGTAATTATTCAGCTTGCGTTACTGGCACTTGGCTGCGGTATTATTATCTCTGCGCTGACAACCAAATACAGAGACCTTGCAATGCTCGTTTCTTTTGGCGTTCAGCTTTGGATGTATGCTTCGCCGGTTGCTTATCCTGCAAGTTTGTTTAACGGTGGAATACTTGAGAAAATTTATTGGTGTAATCCGATGTGTCCGGCTATTGAGTTAATCAGAAGTTCTTTTCTGGGAAATGGTGTTGCGTCATTCAAGCCTGAATTTTGGGGAATAAGCTGGATAGTTACTTTAATCATTCTCACAATAGGTGTGCTATTGTTTAATAAAGTTGAAAAAACATTTATGGATACTGTGTGATATTATGAATAAAGAAATTATTATTGTATTACATACACTCGCTGTCGGTGGTGCTGAAAGAAGACTTTCCACTGTTGCAAATTATATGGCTTCAAAAGGTATTTCAGTTACAATGCTTTTGATTGATAATCCTGTAGTAAAGTTTGAAGTTGATCCACGGGTAAAGGTAGTGTGTGTGAATCAAAATCCGAAATTGGATGAATATGATGCTGACAGGTGTGAACTGTTCAAACTGGATAAAAATCCGGGTGTTTCTTTTATTGACAAAACTAAAATATATGTTACGAAAAAAACAAGCCCAAAGAAAAACAGTTTTATAAATCGGGAGATTTTTTTAAAATACAATTATGCGGTTCCACTCCGTGAGTACATTAAAAATCACCCTGAAGCAACAGTGATTTCATTTATGACAATACCGAATATTTCTATGATGATTGCAGTGAAAGATCTGCCGAACAGAGCGCTTTTCGGTGATTGTATTGATGTAAAAACGGAATATCCTCCTGATTCACCGTACAGTTTAATGAGAAAGAAATATTTTACAAGAGCAAACGGTGCAATATTTCAGACACCCGACGAGAAGGATTATTATACGTTCTTACCTCAGCTTGAAAAATTCATTATTCCGAATTTTGTTAAAAGCGAAAATCTTCCCGAAAGATATACAGGAGAGCGAAGAAAAGAAATTGTTAATTTTTGTCGCTTAAGTGCCGCAAAGGATTTGCCACTGCTTATTGAAGCATTTTCGATTTTTTATGGTGAATATCCCGACTATAACTTGAGCATTTACGGTGAAGGTCCTTTGAAAAAAGATTTGCTGAAAATAATTGATGAGAAAAACTTAAATAATTGTGTACATATCTATGATTTTGATATAAAAATTCACGAAAAAATTCGCGATGCGGCGATGTTTGTTTCTTCTTCTTATCGTGAAGGTATTTCCAATTCGATGGTAGAGGCTCTTGCAATCGGAATGCCGTGTGTTTGTACCGATTGTGCAGGCGGTGGTGCACGAATGATGATTGAGGATCACGAAAACGGACTTCTTGTTCCTGTGAAAAATCCGCAGGCTTTATATGAGGGAATGAAGGAAGTAATTGAAAATCCTGAGCTTGCAGAGAAAATGTCAAAAAATGCAGTTAAAATAAAAGAAAGATTAAAGCCTGAAACAATATGCAATCAGATGATTGAAGCAATTTTAGGTGAAAAATAATAAAATAATTCCCGGAGGAGTATTATGAGCGATTTAGCACTCAAAATAGAACACGTCAGCAAACAGTATCGACTCGGAGCAATCGGAGGAGGTACTCTTAAGGGAGACATACAGTCATATATTGCAAGAAAAAAAGGCGAAGAAGATCCGAACAGTAAAATCTGGTCAGATGCCGCATATAGAAAAAACGAAAAGTTTATGGCACTCGACGATATTTCTCTTGAGGTTAAAAAAGGTGAAATTGTCGGAATTATCGGACACAACGGTGCAGGAAAATCCACACTTTTGAAATTGCTTTCCAGAGTTACCGCTCCTACAACAGGGAAAATCGGTATTAACGGAAGAATTGCCTCTATGCTTGAGGTTGGCACAGGATTTCACCCCGAATTAACAGGTCGTGAAAACGTATATATGAATGGTGCAATTCTCGGTATGACAAAGGCGGAAATTGATAAGAAATTCGACAAGATTGTTGAGTTTGCCGAAATGGAGAAGTTCATTGACACTCCTGTTAAAAGATATTCAAGCGGAATGTATGTTAAACTTGCATTTGCTGTTGCAGCTCATCTTGACAGTGAAATTCTCGTAATGGACGAGGTACTTGCCGTAGGTGATATGAAATTCCAGGATAAGTGCCTTGGTAAAATGGGTGATGTTTCAAATCAGGAGGGCAAAACAGTTCTTTATGTAAGCCATAATATGTCAACAATAAAAAGACTTTGTAACAGATGCATTGTCCTTGACCATGGTAAGAAGATATTTGACGGTGATGTGGGAGAAGCTATCGAGATTTATTCAAACAATGATACAGTCTTTTCTAATTATCATGAATTCAAAAAGGCTGATTATTGGGAACACTATCTTAGAAGTGTTCAAATGCTAAATACTACAATATTGAACACGGATGACTGCGTATTTGAAAGCGGACAAAATGTTGAATGTGAATTGGAATTACATTCAAATATTGATATTGATAATCTAAGATTGAGATTAGAATTCAGTAATGCAACAGATACATTTACGGGGATGTCGTGTTCAAACAAAATCAGTCGGATATTAAAAGATGAAACAAAAAAGATCAGGTTTTCGTTTGGAACAGATATGCTTAGTGCAGGAAAGTATAAAGTAACATACGCTTTATATTATGCAAATAATTTAGGTCAAAGCACTACTGTTGATTTAGGAAGAAATGCAAATAGAATTTGTATTAAAGAAACACCGACAGAAGACAAAATCATTGGGGATTATAGAATGGGTGGATATACTCGTTACCCAGATATTACATTATTGGAGTGAAAACAATGATATATAGATTTCTAAAAAAGCTGAAAGAATTTATTAGGGTGTTGATAGGCGCACCAAAGCCGGAACCTACTGTTCCAGCTGTTGAAATTTGGAGAAGATATGGTGCGATTATTGGAGAAAAAGTCGATTTGATTGAGTGTAATATTAATTTGAAAGACGTCAAAAGACTTGAAATAGGTAGTAATGTTACGTGTGTGTATGTGCATTTTTTGACCCATGATGCTAGTTTGAATAAATTTATAGGAAATGATTGCAATAAAATAGGTAAAATTGTTATTGGGAATAATGTTTTTATTGGTTTGAAATCGATAATTCTTCCTAATGTTCATATTGGAAGTAATGTGGTTATTGGTGCAGGAAGTGTCATAACAAAAGATATTCCCAGCAATTCTGTTGCGGTTGGTAATCCTGCAAAAGTTATTTGTACTTGTGATGAATATATTGAAAAGCATAAAAAAAGAATGCAAGAAAATCCAGACTTAGTACTTTGGAACGTTCACATTAATGATATGAGTAAGATGGAATTTGAAGAATATAATAAGAAAATAGATAAAACTTTAGTTTATGAGATGGAAAATGACAATGAAAACAACTTAAGATAAACCATCAATTTAATATAATAGAATTGTAATGATTTATTATATGTTGAAAACAAGTATTAGTTTTTATGTGTTGTTTGTATTGATGAATTTTAGTAAAAGGATTTGATTATTATGAGTATTATGGAAAATTTTGCAAAAACTTCAATGAAAATTGCATACAAATTACCAGCGTTGGTAATTAGAAGACAGGAAAAAACAGTTAGAAAAAAATATTATAAAAAATATTCATCGAATATTAACTCGATAAATTGGTCGCAAAAAGAAATTGAGGAGATTTCAAAGTATTGGAGAAGATACGGAATTAAAAAATTGGATCGGAAGGGATTTAAGTATTATCAAAGTGTAAACGGTGTTTTTGAGCCTAGATATATTACTAGTATGTTTTTTGACACAGTTGTTGAAAGAAGATTAAACCCATATTACTGCTCTGAAGTTTTTCAAAAAAAAGAACTTGCGAGTTATTTATTTTCAAATATAGATGGTTTATACCTTCCGAAGACTTTTCTGAAAGTTACACATAATCATGAATATGTGTGTGACGATATTTTTATCAGTCGTGAAGAAGCAATTAACAAGTGCTTTAATCTCGGCAAAATAATATGTAAGCCCACAATCGGAACGGCAAGAGGAGTCGGAATAAAAACCGTTACAATAAAAGACGGAATAGATGTTGTGTCCGGAAAAAGCGTTTCTGAGATTCTTGATGAATACGGCAATAGAGATGTTTTATTTCAAGAGTGGGTATATCCATCAGAAGAATTGAAGACATTATATCCCCGCTCATTGGGAACATTCAGAGTTACGACATATCTGTTAAACGGAGAAGTATATTGTGGTCCTATTGCTTTGCGTCAAAGTGTTGGTGATGTTGAAATTGATGGAGTAAACTGTAAAGGATACACAATTGGCGTAGATAAGGAAACGGGTAGATTGTATAAAACAGGATATTTTTATGATGAAAAAAATCAGTATAAAATGTTTGAACATCCTGACACGAAAGTGAAATTTGAAAACTATTACATTGGCGATATTAATAAAATGATCAGTGTTGCTAAAAAATTGCATTCACGTATTTCAGATATTGGTATTGCGTCTTGGGATTTATCTTTTGCAGCAAACGGAGATGTTGTATTTATTGAGGTTAATTTGATGTATGAAGGTGTTGATATAAATCAAATTGCCAATGGAAAACCATTATTTGAAGAAAATTCTGATGAAATGATTAAATACATTTTTAGCATTAGATAATAGTGTTTGACAAATGGATCGTGACAATATGAAAGAATTACTAAAAAAAATAAAACGGTTGCTAATTAAACTGTCTTATATGCCTGAAAAGGTTATGTTTAGATTATATTATGCATGTGCACATAATAAGCTTCCATGTCCTGACAAATTATTTCAGAAGTGGGATTACTGGATATTCAACAAGAAAAAATTAAACTTTAAAAATCCGCAAACCTACAATGAAAAATTGCAATGGATGAAGTATTATTACCGAAATCCCGCATATACGCCATTGGTTGATAAGTATGAGGTCAGAAAGTTTGTCGAGGAAAAAGTCGGAGCCGATATTCTGGTGCCGTGCTTAGGTATCTTTGACAAATGGGATGAAATTGACTTTTCAAAGCTGCCGAATGCATTTGTAATCAAGTGCACACATGACAGCGGAAGTGTTGTTGTCTGCCGTGATAAAAACAACTGGGATATCGAGGCAGCAAAGAAAAAAATCGAGTTTGGACTTGGCAGAAATCAGTTCTATCTCAGTCGTGAATGGCCGTACAAGAATGTTAAGCCGAGAATTATTATTGAAGAATATTTGTCAAATAAAGACGGCTCATCACTTGTAGACTATAAATTTATGTGCTTTGATGGAAAGCCTGAAGTAATAAATGTATTAACGGGAAAAAATAACGATGAGCCGAACGGAGATAACTTTTTTGATCTTGATTGGAATTTAATGAAAGTATATCAGGCACCTAATACTCCGTATACGTTGAACAGACCGGTGAATTTTGATAAAATGGTAGAGTATTCAAAGATATTATCGAAGGGATTTCCTCATGTCAGAGTAGATTTTCTTCAGGCAGACGATAAATTATATTTTACTGAGATGACATTTTTCCCCGCAGGCGGAAGACAGCCGTTTGATCCGGAAGAATACGATTATTATTTAGGCTCGCTGTTAAAGCTTCCACCGAAAATGAGATAATTATGCTGTTTTTTATTATTTACCATATGCCGTTATGGATGCCGATTGCAATAACTATAATTACTGTTATTGTGTGGGCATCGCTGATGGCGAGGATTTATTCAAGAAATCCGCATAAAGTACAAACGATTAATAACGTGCTGAATATTATTGCTTTTTTCGGTATACTTGCGGTTACTGTTTTGAATCGTTCTGATTTTAATGATGAAGTGGTTTTAATGCCGTTTCACAGCTTTACCGAGGCGAAAATTCAAAAAGAAATATATCGAACGATGATAATGAACATTTTTCTTTTTGTACCGCTCGGAATATGTATGCCGTATTCGCTGAAAAGTTCGAGCCTGAAAAGAGTCAGCACGACAATCCTTTTTGCGTTGATAATCAGCATTGCTATTGAATTTTATCAATTTGTTTTCTCGTGCGGAAGATGCGAAACGGATGATGTTATTTGTAATACGTTAGGTGCGGTAATAGGCAGTATAAGCTATATAAAATACAGAGTAAGTCAAAAAAAGAGGGAGCCTCGCTGAATGCGACAGCTCCCTTATTCTTTTATTCAATGGGTACATTATAGCACGACAGCATCGGCATTCCGTAGACATCTCTAACGAGGAATGGCGGAACCTCTCTCATCCAGTATGCGTGAAATTTTGCTTTGCCCTTGATTTCTCTTTCTGCGGTGATTGTGAGCTTGCTGTTATATGCTGTAACTTTTGTACAATTCATCAAGCCTTCTTCATCCTCGATGTTCATTCCATGTGCGAGGTCATCCATTGTACGAAGATAGTGCTCGTTGAAGAATTCTGCAACAATAGTCGTTTTGTCAAGCTTAGTGATTTTTTTGATTGACGGAGCAAGTGAGCCGCTCTGACCGTAAACTGAATGAAGCATAGTATTTGCAATTCTTTCACCGACTACAACATAGGAACTGCTTGCGTTGTGTATACCGTCGCAGGTTGTCAAGTCATTCATCGGAACGAGATAAACGTCATCGAGCTGAATGGAAGCCTGACGCTGAGCCTCACGAACTAATCCCCAGTACACATCACCGTTTTCCTCTTCCTTTGATGCGTGGCGGTTGCATTGACATGAAACAACAGGGAAATGTCCGAATTCCTTTCTCCACAAGCCGAGAGCTTCTTTGAACTTTTCAAAATATGTCGGAGCCTCTTCTTCGTTTGTTTCATTACAGCCCTGTGACCATATCATTCCCGCAAAGCCTCCGACCTCGTCGATTTTTGCCTTCATAGACTCGAACAGATACGGGTCTTCCTCTGCAGGATTCCAGCTTTCAAGCGAAGAACCACCGAGTGCGGCTGAAATTAATCCGACAGGAATATGAAGTCTGTTTGACATCATTCTGCCGAATGAAAGTCCGGGGGAAGTGCCCGAGCGCTCGTCATTGTTCGGGTAAATTGATATGGGTGTTGTGCCGAGCGGATGAGTGGCAATTACCCATTCTCCGTTGTTGTTAAAAAGGTGAACACCTAACTGCGGAGGGTCAAATGCAGGGTCTTTTCCGTAGCCCGACATATTGCTCTGACCTGCCATTACAAAAACATCACCGACGCCTACATGAAAAACGTTTTTGATGATTTTACACCAGT
This sequence comes from Ruminococcaceae bacterium UBA1767, assembly GCA_002315505.1. GTDB lineage: Bacteria > Bacillota > Clostridia > Oscillospirales > Acutalibacteraceae > CAG-488. Next base: position 3,469 of record DCGX01000075.1, on the reverse strand, counting down.
CGTATCTGTTTTCGTATTGATTGAATATTCCGTCAGCCTGACGTGCCTCAATTCTGTACAGACCACCCTGTGGCAGATTAAGTGAAATGTGCCATTTGTTACCGTCAAGCTCACATTCCTGCCACGGAATAATCATCATATTATCATCTTCACGAATAACACGTGCAACAATCAATGCGTTTTCCTTTTCTTCAAATTCACCGCAGAACTCTGCTTTTGCAAAGCCGTCAGCATTTCGCTGTAATATCATAAAATCACAAAGATTCTTCAAAATAAACACCTCGAAAGATTTGTTAAAAAAATTATATCATAATTACGTAAAATTTCAATACAATATGTTTTTTGTGCATATTAACATATTGTAATTATCAAAATATTAGATTATAATAAAGGAAGATAAAAACTTTTCAGAGCTTGGAGGTTTTTTATGAAAAATATATTTAAGAAAACAGCATCGATATTTATGGCTGTCGCAATTATGCTGACGGTTTGCTTCGGTGCACTCAATTTCAATATTACGGCACGAGCAGGAGAGGCTCCTGTTTTCACACTCGATAAGGTAAGCGAATCTGATTCGCAGGTAAGTGTTTCAATTTCACTTCAAAGCGGAGAATTCAGATATGTAACATTTATGATTACATACGGTGCTGATATTTCCGAACTGACTTCTATTGAAAGGGGTACTACTCTTTCACAGCTTGTTCTCGATGCGGATGATGTAATGTCACTTAGCAATGTTGAAACAGGTGTTGCAACGGTGATTTCCGTTCCGACAGTCAGCACTATAGGTGAGTACTTTGTACTGACATTCTCAAAGGCATCTGCGGATACAATTACAAGTGACGATATCACCGTTGTTGAAGATGAAATCAATGCGGAAATAATCAATAATCTTTCAGTTGTTAAGGCTGAGCTTGCTTTGTCAGAAAGTGAAATTACGCTCTGTGAAGGTGAAACAAAACAGCTTGAGGCAGCATTGATACCTGCAACCGGTGAAACAATCACATGGACATCGGGTGACGAGAATGTTGCAACAGTTGTTGACGGACTTGTTACGGCAGTTGATTTCGGAGAAACTGTAATTACGGCTACGGCTCAGAGCGGAGCAGTTGCAACGTGTACGGTAAAGGTTGATATGAAAATCAAAGAAGATGTTTCTGCCGAGGTTGAGGCGGAAAACGGATTGATTTTCGGCTCAGATGTTTTCGGAAGCAGTTCGAGTGAAATCAGTGCTTTGTTTGAAAATACAAATGTAACTGTACAGAGCAATACCGAAAAGATTGCAACAGGAGATACAATCACATTCACAAAAGAGAATGGCGATGTATACAAAACTCTTACTGTAGTTGTTTTCGGTGATGTTAACTGCGATGGTGTTTATGACGGCACGGATGCAATGATTGTAAATTGCATTGTTAACGGTATGCTTTCAAGAGCACAGGTCGGCGAGGCAGTTTATCTTGCCGCTGATTGCAATCACGATGAAATTGTTGACGAAATGGACATTGCAATTTTGAATGATGCAGGCTTGCTTCTTTCACTTGTTCCGCAGACGGAAACAGGCGAGCTTGATGTTTCGTCAGTTGAATACACAGAGTATCTCAACTGTATCAGCCAGGATGTTGTAAATGAAGAGCCTCAGGAGGAAGAACCTGCAGGGGAAACAACACAACCGAATGTACTTGATGAAATAATCGCATTCGTGAAAATGATTGTAGATTACATTTTGAAATCAGTTTTAAATTTGTTTGCATAAATAATAAATGACTGCGACAAACCTTGTGCTTGAAGCGGTCATTTTTTTGCCCTGTGGAGGTATAAATGGAAGGAACAAAAAAGATTAAATTACACAGTGAATTGGTTTATCTTGCGGCAATGATTATTTTATCATTTGCGGTTTCGATGGTTGCCGCATCAAACTTCGGAGTTTCGATGATTGTTGCACCTGCATATATATTAAGTCAGAAGCTCACGTTTTTGACATTCGGTCAGGCAGAGTATGTTGTACAGTCGGTAATATTTATAGTATTCTGCATAGCAATGAAAAAGGTTAAAATCGTTTATTTTTCTTCGTATATTACCTGCCTTATTTATGGCCTTTTTCTTGATGCGTGGCGTGCGGCTATTCCCGTACTTAATCCGAATATCACGGAGCCGGGAAGCATGGCAATACCCGTGAGAATTATATTTTTTGTGGTAGGTGTGTTGCTGACAACCTTTTCAGTAGCATTGTTTTTCAACACGTATCTTTATCCGCAGGTTTATGATTTCTTTGTTAAAGGAATCACGGACAAGTACGGCATTAACCTTACAAAATTCAAGACGGGCTTTGACTTTACGTGTCTTACAGTTGCCTGTATTATGACACTTGTTTTCTTTAAAAAGTTCATCGGTGTCGGTGTCGGCACTCTTATTATGACGGTATTTAACGGAACGATTATCGGATTTTTCAATAAGCTGATAAATAAATACTGTGTGGTAGTACCGCTTGCACCGAAGTTTGCAAAAAAATTTGATTTAACAGTATGAGGACAGCAAAATGAAATATTCAACATATATCTTTGATTTGGACGGAACATTGATTAACACATTGGACGATTTGACCAATGCGATAAATTTTGCAATGCGTGAAATGAGTTATCCTGAAAGGACTATTGATGAGGTTCGCTCGTTCGTCGGAAATGGCATAAAAAAGCTCGTTGAAAGAGCGGTGCCGATAGGGATAAACGAAGATGATTTTGAAAAGACACATGATATTTTTTCAAAGTATTATGTTGAGCACATTGCAGATTTTACAAGACCTTATGACGGCGTGATTGAGGCGGTAAAACGACTGAAAGACCGAGGCTGTAAAACTGCTGTTGTGACAAACAAGGAACACAATGCCGCACAAATTGTTGTCAGAGAATTTTTCGGTGACCTTTTTGATGTCGTTGTCGGCAAAATGGATGGATTTCAGCCAAAGCCGTCACCTGAGGTTGTGTTCTACGCAATTAAAAAGCTCAGTGTTGAAAAGGAAGATTGCGTTTATGTCGGTGACTCCGATGTTGATGTGCAGACGGCTCATAATGCAGGACTTCCTTGTATCGGTGTAACGTGGGGATTCCGTGACAGAGAAGTGCTTGAAAGAGAAAAAGCGGAATACATTATCGACAATCCAAACGAAATAAAATAAAAAGAAACAAGATTTGCTCATCTGAACAAATCTTGTTTTATTTTACATATCAATGAATTTAAAATCGTTTCCGTGTTGCTCAACTATTTTTTTAATATCGTCGGTGTTTATCCATACAGTTGCCGTATTTTCGTTTGGATGAATGCCGATTTTTTCACCCTTGAAGTCAGAATCGAAGTATACCTGTACTTTTAATTCTGTGTCATTAAGAACACCGAATGGTGTAACTGAGCCTGCGGAAAGACCGAGAATTGCATTGAGGTCATTTTCGGAAGCAAAGCTCAATTTACGTGA
>DCGX01000069.1 GCA_002315505.1 Ruminococcaceae bacterium UBA1767 | reverse complement strand
AATATACTAAGCCTTGTCATTCTAAGGAACAAAGTGACAAATAATCTCACCAATCAATTTATTTGTTCACAAGTTTCCGTGAAGACTCAAAAAGTGGGCTGCGAATTTCTTCGCAACCCACTTAAAATTAATATTAAAGCTTATTTATGAACATTGTATGTAAGCTCACCAACTGTATGCCATGCGCATTCATAGTAAGCACGAACAGTGATAGTATTATCACCAAGTGTTCTGAAGATAGCCTTTGATGTGAATGTACGCTGTCCTTCAGATTCTGTGAATGTGCGTGTAGTGATTGAACCGTCAGCCGGGGTGACAATCTGAATAGCCTCAACATCTGTTCCGGCTACAACTGTTACAGGAACTGCACCCATCCAGCCGTCTTCTTTTTCAAGCTCGTAGCTGTAAATCTTAATGCTGTCGGTCTTTAATGCCTGAACGTTCATTTTTACGATATTGTCATTGTCCCATACTCTGCCGTACTTTGCTCTGATTGTGTACTCACCAACAGGGAGCCACTGAGTAATTTTCCAGTTTTCATATACGATATCCGGATCAAGCTCGCCAACCTGTTCGTCAGCATCATTATAAGATGCGATGTTAACTCTGCCCTTTGCATCTGTTCTTGGGAATGTCCATGTGTTGCCGTATGCATCAGTTAACTGGATTGCGATTGCACGACCGAATACAGAGAATGTATAGTCATTTGCAATTCTTGTGTCTTTTACTTCACCTGAAGGAGCTGCGCCGACACCATTATCTGATGCAATCTTGAATGTTGCGGTAACTGTTGCATCGGCACTAGGCATTGTAAATGTATTGCCTGTGATTTCAGCGCCGTTAACAAAAATCTTATCGAGCTTGTATAACGGTGAAGGTGTAGCGGTAACGGTAACTGTGTCACCTGCTTTTGCTTTATCGATACCGGTGATTGTGCCATGAGTACATGTGTTATATGTAATCGCACTTTCAAGAGGAATATAGGTGAAAATATTGCTTCTACTGGTAACTGTCTTACCGCTAAGAGGCATAGTTCCTGTAAACTCAATACAGTAACTCTTACCCTCTTCCATTTTGGTAACGGGAGTCAATGTGCATTTATACCAAGTGTATTGACCATCAGAAAGACCGTATTCTTCAGGCATAAAGAAATAAGAATCTTCGCCTTGAAGATAGATAGTTCTGCTCGGTGTTTCATATGTAATAATTACACGCAAATCATCGGGTGAGCAAGTTTCTTTAGTAAGAGTTGCTTCATAGATTACATTTGTTCCGGTAAAAGTTTCATCAGCGTTGTATCCGATGGCGTATTCGAAACCATTGCTCTGTGACGGCTGTATAACGTCCTTTACAGGTCTACCGATAGCATAGGAATTATTGTGACCATTTGACAGTGCACCGCTTAATCTTCCACGCCAGGAAAATGTCTGACTTTCTGCTACAAAATAGTCCAAATAGAAGCCCTCGTCATCTATTGCGAAGTATATGGAATCAAACGAAGTTTTATCTACGAATAAATCCGGAAAAGCAACCATAAGCTCTTCTTTTGATATATCTCTATAAAGAGCATCAAAATCAATCACAAATGTACCATTTGCTACATCAGTCATGCCCGTAGATTTATCATACAGTTTAACCGGAACAGTATCACTGTTCGGAATGAACACTGCATAAACAGTAGCAGGCTCTGCACCCATTGTGAATGTGTTTCCTGTGATTTCAGTACCATTAACTGTGATTTTAGCTACCTTGAAGCCTGTGCTCGGTGTGGCAGTAATTGTGACTGTGTCACCCTCATTCGCATTAGCAACACCGGCAACAGTACCGTGAGTGCATTCGGAATAAGTAATCTGGATGCCTGTATCACCGGCAAAGGCAACACTTGGCACAAGGCTCAGCAGCATCACCATTGCAAGTATGATTGAAAACAGTTTTTTTTGTGAATTCTTTTTCATAATAAATAGTCTCCTTTCATTTTGCCGTTTCGTTATAAAAAAGGCTTAGCTGTTACGAAGATGTTTCTTCGTTATTACTATGTTATCATACCCCCCCGATACTTTCAATACTTTATCGGAATAAATATGCACAAATTTCGGCATTTTCATTAAACATATTGCACAAATCGATTGACAAAATTGTTGATTTGTTATAAAATGCTGGAGTATGTTCAAGTGAGGTAGAAAAAATGGAAGAAAATAAAATGGGCATTATGCCTGTCAACAAACTGATAATTAATATGTCATTGCCTATGATTATTTCAATGCTTGTTCAGGCATTGTATAACATTGTCGACTCGGTGTTCGTAGGAATGATAAACGAAGAATCGCTGACGGCGGTTTCGCTTGCTTTTCCTGCACAGAATCTGATGATTGCTTTTGCCGCAGGAACAGCTGTTGGTATCAATGCACTTGTTTCCCGTTCACTCGGAGCGAAGCAACCCGAAAGAGCAAATGCAATTTCCGAAAACGGAGTTTTCCTTGCAATTCTGAGTGCAATCGTCTTTATGATTGCAGGTGTTTTCGGTGCAAGAGCATTTATGCACTCGCAGACTGATGTTCCGTATATTATCGAGCAGGGTACACAATATATAAGAATAGTATGCGGTGTTTCATTCGGAATTTTCCTTGAAATTATGTTTGAACGACTTTTGCAGTCAACAGGCAGGACGTTATATACAATGATAACGCAGGGTGTCGGTGCTGTTATTAATATTATTTTCGACCCGATATTCATTTTTGTGTTCAAAATGGGTGTCAAGGGTGCGGCAATCGCAACTGTTCTCGGACAGATTGTTGCGTTTGCTCTTGCAGTTATTTATAACGTCAGAAAAAACCCCGAAATAAAACTCTCGGTTAAAGGCTTCAAGCCGAGTGCGGAGATTATCGGAGGAATTTATAAAATCGGTGTACCGTCGATTATTATGGTTGCAATCGGCTCTGTAATGACCTACTGTATGAATAAAATTCTTATCGTTTATACTGCAGGCAAAGAAACCACGGCAACTGTTTTCGGTGCATTCTTCAAGCTGAATTCTTTTATATGTATGCCGATATTCGGACTCAATAACGGAATTATTCCGATTATTGCATATAACTATGGTGCACAGAAGAAGAGCAGGGTAGTCAAAACTATCAGACTCTCTGCAATTTATGCAGAAACCTTCGGTCTTTTCGGTGCTACACTGTTTTTCACACTTCCGGGTGTTTTGCTGAAACTGTTCAGTGCTTCCGACCAGATGCTTGCAATCGGTGTTCCCGCTTTGAGAATTACCGGTCTCAGCTTTGTTTTTGCAGGGATTAATATTGCACTCGGTGCAGTGTTCCAGTCCTTCGGCAAGAGCTTTTATTCAATGATTGTTTCATTTGTGCGACAGCTCGTTGTGCTTGTTCCCGTTGCGTTCTTCCTTGCAAGATACGGCATGAAAACCGGCAATGATAACCTTGTCTGGTACTGCTATCCGATAGCAGAAATCTTTGCAATCACAATGACGGTTATCTGCTTTATGACGCTTAATAAAAATGTAATAAAAAGAATACCCGAATAACGATTTCACCCGTAAATTTTCACGATTTACGGGTGTTTTTTTATTGACAAAAAATTATATAATTTGTATAATTATATAAATATACATTAGAGGTAATTTGATGAAAATATTGCAAAAAGGATTTAATTATTCGCAGGACGGACCGGGCAACAGACTGGTATATCATTTGCAGGGATGCAACTTCCGATGTAAGTGGTGTTCTAATCCCGAAAGTATGTTTGCGGACGAAGGAGGCTTCAGGGAATATTCCGTAATGGAATTGTTCGATGAAGCGAGCCGAAGTAAAATGATGTACTTTGACGGCGGAGGAGTGACCTTTACGGGCGGTGAATGCACAATGCAGTATATCGAACTGCTTGAGCTTCTTAAGTTGCTTAAAGCAGATGGTATTCATACCGCCATTGAAACGAACGGTTCAAGCGAGCATTTAATCGAAATCGCAGAATATGTCGATTATCTTATAATGGATTTCAAGCATTTTGATTGTGACACTCATAAAAAATGGACGGGTGTCGGAAACGAAACAGTAAAGTCAAATCTCGAGTATTTCTTAAATAACGGCAGACAGCTCCATATCCGAATTCCGCTTATTCACGGGGTCAATGATAATCCCGACGGATTTGTTGATTATTTTAAGGATAAGGATATGAAAAATGCCGTGCTTGAGCTTTTACCTTACCACGAATACGGCAAAGATAAATGGACAAGAAAATATGAAATAACGGATGGCTTTGTCAGCGAAGAAACAATCAGACTTTTTGAAGAAAAATTATCCGATATCGGAATAACTTTAGTAAAAACTTAATGTAATGCCACACATTCAGAGTGTGCGATTTGAAATCAAAAAAGGAGAGTAAATATGGAGTACAAGTATTCACCCGAAAAGCTCACGGAAATGGCAAAGGCTCTTTTTAAGCACGAGAGAGCTAAGATGCGTCTTGACGGCTGGTTTATTGCCAAGGAAGCAGAGCTTGGATTATTAAAGAAATATGAAAACGAGAGTGAAGAGGTTAAGAAGGCAAAGATTCTTCGTGAGCTCGTTGATATTGTACCGCTTGACATTAACGAAAATCAGATTTTTGCAGGTACACAGGACGATGGTTTTGCAAGAAGCTATGCTCTTATCAACCCGACCTTTACCGTTGAGAGCTTCAGCGGTTACTGTGACCCGACAGCTGTATTCGGTGACATTGAGCCGAATGAGGAATTCACCGCTGAGAGAATTACAAAGGCTCGTGATGAGTTCGGCAAGAGCGACTACGCAAAAATGCTTTCCGAAACCTATGCAAAGTGCGAAAATCTCACAAAGGAAGTTATCTTCTTCGTTGAGCAGGTTACAGGCCACCTTATTCCCGATTTCAGATATGCGCTGAAATACGGTGTCAAGGCAATGATTAACGAGATTGCCGATAAAGAAGGCGACGGCTATGAGGCATTCAGAATTGCACTTGAGAGTGTAATTGCACTTGCAAACAGATATGCTGATATCGCAACAGCCGAGCTTGAAAAAGCAGACGATGAGAGAAAAGCACAGCTCGAGCTGATGATTAAAACACTTCGCAAGGTTCCCGAAAACGGAGCAGACACAATGTACGAAGCTATGCAGGCTTATCTTCTCTTGTGGCAGATGATGTGCCTTGAGCAGACTCCGAACCCGTTTGCATTCTCAATCGGTAATGCCGACAGAATTTTTGAACCGTACAGAAACGGACTCGACAGAGATACTGTTGCAGGACTTTTCAAGCATTTCCTCGTGTTCTATAATGTTGCGGACAGAAGCTGGGCAATTTCGCAGAATATAATTGTCAGCGGACGTGATGTTGACGGCAATGACCTTACAAGCGAAACAACATATGCTATGCTTGATGCATATTTTGATATGAATCTCCCACAGCCGATTTTGTCGGTTAAATTCCATAAGAATACACCGCAGAAGCTCTATGAGGAGCTTGGAAGATTCTTCTTCTCACCGGGTGTTCTTACTCCGTCAATGTTCAATGACGATTCACTCTTTGAGGTGCTCGGTAAGAACGGTGTTGATTTGGAAGACCTTCCGGATATCTCAATCGCAGGCTGTCAGGAACCGCTTATTATGGGTAAGGACAACGGCAACACAACAAACAGCTGGCTGAACCTTCCGAAGATTCTTGAAATGACACTTACAGGCGGTATTTCAACTATTACAGGCGAAAAGCTCGCTGACGTTAAGGCTTGTAAGCTCGAGAATGTACAGGAAGAATTCTATAAGAACGTACAGTATTTCGTTGACGAAATGGCAAAGGCTGCAAACGGTGCTTCAACCGCACTTTCAACTATGCGTGTTCCGTTCCTTTCATGCTTCATGGGCGGACTTGAGAACGGCATTGATATGCGTGACACTCATAAGCAGGGTACAAAGTACAACGGAAGCGGATGCCTTATTCACGGAACATCGGTTATTGCTGACTGCTTCAGCGCTATTGATAAGCTCCTTGCCGAAAGAAGTGAAGATGCAGACAAGCTCGTTGACGCACTTAAAAATAACTTTGAGGGCTATGAGGATTTGCAGGAGTTCCTGCTTTCAGCTGACAAATTCGGCAACAACATCGAAAAGGTTGACGATTATGCCGCAGAGGTTGCAACAAAGGTTTCCGATATTGTTGCAAATGCAAAGAACTATCTCGGAAATCCGTTTCGTCCGGACTTCAGCAGTCCGTCAACACATCTTCTTTATGGATACTGGGTTGGCGCAACACCAGACGGCAGAAAGTCAAGAGAAATGCTCGGCTATGGTGTTGACCCGCTTTACGGCAGTGCAGAAAACGGACTCGGCTTCCGTATGCTTTCAAATATGAAGCTCCCGTTTGATAAATTCAACGGTGGTTATGCTTCACATCTCGGTATCGACCCGAAATACTTCAGAGAAGAAACCTTTGAAGGTAAGGGTGTTGAATTCCGTGACAAGATTATCAATCCGCTTTTCTTCAATCCGTTGCAGAAGGGTGTTTCTCCGTTCTATCTTTATGTAAATGTTACGACGGCTGAAATTCTCAAAAAGGTGCTTGCAAATCCGCAAAAATATGCACCGAGCGGAGTTTACATTATGAGAATCCACGGTACATTCGTAAACTTCCTTGACCTTTCACCTGCAATTCAGCAGGATATCATCAAACGACTTGACCCGAAGAGCTCAAATTTAGGATGTTAAATATGTTTACAATAGGAATTGATATAGGAACAACAAGTATATGCGGAATTCTCATGAATTGTGAAACAGGCGAGATTCTGCATACTGAGAATACGGCGAATAATTCGTTTATTGCGACGGATAAGCCTTATGAAAAAATACAGGATGTAAAAATAATAACCGACAGAGTTTTTGAGGTGCTCGATAATCTTTTCAAAGAGCAGGGCGACATTCACTCAATCGGAATTTCAAATCAGATGCACGGCATTTTGTACACGGACAAGGATGGCGAAGCCGTTAGTCCGTTGTACATCTGGCAGGACGAGAGGGGAAATCTCCCTTATCGTGACGGCAAGACTTATGCTGAATATCTCAACAGCTTCGCAGGTTACGGACTTGTTACCGATTTTTATAATCGTGAAAACGGTCTTGTACCCGATAACGCAGAATACTGCTGCACAATCGGTGATTATATTGCAATGAAGCTCTGCGGAACAAAGGTACCGCTTATGCATATCACGAATGCCGCCAGCTTCGGCTGCTTTGACATAGTGAATAGCAAATTTACGATTGATAACGGAATGCTCCCGATGGTAACAGATAAATTCGAGCTTGTCGGTAAATACAAAAATGCAGGTGTCTGCGTTGCGGTCGGTGACAACCAGGCGAGCTTTATCGGCTCGGTCGGTGAAAATGCTCCGCTTGTAAATGTCGGCACAGGCTCACAGATTTCCTATCTTAACGATAAGCCTGTTACTGCAGAAAACGTTGAAACAAGACCATTTGACGGTGAGAGCTATTTGATTGTAGGTGCTTCGCTTTGCGGTGGCAGAGCGTTCGCACTGCTTGAGAGATTTTTCGCTTCCGTTGTCGAGATTGCAACGGGGGAGAAGTGCGACTCACTCTATCCGCAGATTGACAAAATGCTTTTGACAAAGACACAGACGGATATGAAGGCCGACAGCCGTTTTTGCGGAACGAGAAAGAATCCGAATATCCGTGCGGGATTTTCCGAAATTTCGCAGGAGAATTTCACTGCAGGTGATATGACGGTCGCAATTCTCTATGCAATCGCAGAAGAGCTTCACAATATGTATGCAGGTGAGAGCACTGAAAAGGTTGTCTGCTCGGGTAACGGAATAAGAAAGAATCCTGCTTTGCAGAGAGTGGTAAGTGAGATTTTCGGAGCGGAGATTCTCATACCGGGTCATAAGGAAGAGGCTTCCTTTGGTGCGGCTCTTGCCTCAATGACCGCAACAGGTAAATATACGCTTAAACAGGCACGAAATTTAATTAACTACAGGTGAATGATATGTTTTATAATTATCCTATTTTTTTTGAAAAAAACAGAGTTTTCCGTGTTTACAAGGGCGGAAAGCTCTTTGCAGATTTCTTCGGTGACGATTCGGAAGACGGCAATTATCCCGAGGAATGGGTAGTTTCCTGCGTTCATGCTCTTAATGAGGGCAGTACAGATGAGCACGAGGGAATTTCCAAAATTCTTGATGGTGGTATGTATCTTACAGATGCACTCTCACAGTACAAAAAAGAGATTCTCGGTGACAGAGAAAAGCTCGAGGTTCTCACAAAGATTCTTGATTCTGCAATTCGTCTTCCGGTTCAGGCTCATCCAGATAAGGCTTTTTCAAAGAAATACTTCAATTCCTGCTATGGCAAGGAGGAGAGCTGGTTTATTCTTGCAAAAAGACCAAATGCCAAGATTTTCTACGGCTTTAAAAAGGGTGTAACCGAGGAGCAGTTTGCAAATGCTATTGCAGAGAGTGACAACAGCACAACTGTAATGGAGGACTTGCTCGAGTGGTTTGAGCCGGAAATCGGTGACGTTGTATATATTCCTGCGAAAATGGTTCACGCAATCGGTGCAGGCTGTCTTCTCCTCGAGGTTCAGGAGCCTTCTGACTTCACAATTCAGCCGGAAAGATGGTGCGGTGAATACAGACTTTCAGACAATGAAATGTATCTCGGACTTGATAAAAAGACAGCACTTGAGTGCTTTGATTTAGGTAAAACCTATCCTGCACCCGTAAAACCCGTTGAGCTTGAGAGCGCAGACGGAATTCAGTACGAGTCAATGATTGATGAGCGTATGACAACAAGCTTTGCTGTAAGAAAAGTGATTTTTAACGGCGGCGAATTTAAGCTCGATAAGGGTGCTTGTATATATGTTGTTACAGACGGTAACGGTAAAATTATCGGTGACGGCTACGAAAAGGAAATCAAAAAAGGTGACTACTTCCTTATGCCTGAGGTCGCAAAGGATAAGTTCACAGTTACAGGCGACAAAATGACATTGGTGGAGTGTTATAAATAATGGATAAAAAGTATTTTCTTATAGGAAATGCGCACCTTGACCCGGTATGGCAATGGCGCATACCTGAGGGACTTGCACTTGTAAAGTCTACATTTAAGGCAGCGCTTGACAGAATGGAAGAATACCCCGACTATCAGTTCACTTCCGCTTGTGCAGGATATTACAAGTGGATTAAAACAAGTGAGCCTGAAATGTTTGAAAAAATAAAAAAGAGAATAAAAGAGGGCAGATGGAATTATACAGGCGGAATGTGGGTTCAACCCGATTGTAATATCCCGTCGGGCGAAGCGTTCGTAAGACATTTGCTCTATTCACAGAAGTTCTATGTTGAGAATTTCGGCAAAAAGACCGAGTCGGGCTACAATGTTGACTCATTCGGTCATAACGGAATGCTGCCACAGCTTTTCTCAAAGGCAGGCATAAAAAACTATGTTTATATGCGACCGCATCGTGAGGCTGAAAAGCCGAATCTGCCTGAAAACAATCTTCATTGGTGGGAGAGCCCGGACGGAAGTCGTGTTCTTGCTTTCCGTATTCTTGACGGCTATGGTGACAGACTGCATGATGAAAGACTTGCACGCTATGAAGAGAAAACTAATTCTCAGATGCTGTTCTATGGAATAGGTAATCACGGTGGTGGACCATCTATTGAAACACTCAACAGGGCAGAGGAGCTTCGCAAAACCGAAGGTAAGGACAAATTTATTTATTCAGGCACGGATGAATATTTCAACTATGTTCGTGAAAATGAAATGAGCGACGAAATTCCTGTTGTCAAGGAAGATTTACAGCACCATGCAAGCGGATGCTACTCTGCAAACTCAAAGGTGAAGCTACTTAACAGACGAGCAGAGGATGAGCTTGTATATGCCGAAAAGATTGACACGATGGCATCTGTTCTTACAAATACAGAAACTCACTCAAAGGCAATCGAGAATGCGTGGGAGAGAGTAATGTTCAATCAATTCCATGATATTCTTGCCGGCTGTTCAATTAAGCCTGCTTACGATGATGCATACTCTGCTTTCGGCTTTGCTCGTGAAACTGCACTTGAAATCGGTTCACTCGGTGCCGAGAGAATCACATGGAGAATCAATACACAGAAGTTCTTTGATAACAAACCATCAGAGCAACGTGACCGTTTGTGGGTTAAGGAAGGCGAAGGCAGTCCGATTGTGGTGTTTAATCCGCATTCATTCCCTGTAAAAGCATATGCAAATTTCGGCTCACCCAATGCTGTCGGTGTTGTTGATGTCAATGACAACGATGTGCCTTTCCAGAATGTACGTGCTCCGTACACGGACGGCGGTTGGTATAAGATGTGTATGTTTGAGGCGGAAATTCCGGCATACGGATACGCAACATACTTCATTTTCAACGATGAAGATAACTATAAGGCAAAGGAAACCGAAAATCAGTTCACAGTTACAGAGCATTCTATCGAGAACAGCATTGTCAAGGTTGAATTTGACGATAATGGCAATGTGATTTCATATTATAATAAGAATGAAAGCAAGCAGTATATCAGTGCTCCGATGAAAACTGTTGTTTGCGAAGATGAGAAAAATGATACATGGGGACATAAGATTTTTGATTATAACATCTATGTCGGTGAATTCTCAAACGCAAAGTTTACCGTGCTTGAAGAGGGTAATCTGAGAGCGGTATTAAAGGTTGAGTCAGCATATAAGACATCTACTCTAACACAGTACTACACACTTTATAAGGATAGTGCAAAGCTTGAAATAAGAACGAAGCTCAGGTTCAATGAACCACATAAGATAGTTAAGCACACATTCCCTATGAATGTTGAAACACCGAAGGCAATTTATTCAATGCCGTATGGCTTTATTGAAAAGCCGTCAAACGGACTTGAAGAGCCTGCACACAAATGGATTTCAAACGGAGAGCTTGCTCTTATCAATGGCGGACGCTACAGCTTCTGCGTTAAGGATAACGAGATGCGAATGATTGGTGCTCGTACCTGTGCATATCTTGATCACTTTGGTCAGGAAACCCGTGACAGTGAGATGAATTATATTGATATGGATGAGCTTGAGTATTCATATGAGCTTTATCCGTATGAAAAGCTTTCGTCTGTTGTCAGGGAATCCGAAGTGTTCAATACACCGCTTCAGGTTTACCAGGAAACACACCATAAGGGTAGCCTTAAGCCTGTGTTTAACGGAATTAAAATTGATTGTGATAACGTAATTGTCAGTGCGATAAAAAAATCAGAGGATGGCAAGGGCTATATTGTGAGAGCATATGAATGCGAGGGTAAGGCCTGTATGGCTGAGTTTGACTTCAAACTGCTGGACAGAAAATTTGCATTTGATTTCAAACCGCAGGAGATTAAAACAATCTTCATTCCTGCTTCAAGCGGAAACATTAAGGGCGTACCATTAACTGAATAAAAATCAAGAAGAATTTTATGACTTTATCAGATAAGATTTAGCATAAAATTCTTCTTTTTATAATAATTGCAAAACAAAAAGGCAACCCGAAACGAGTTGCCTTAAAATCAAAGAACATAAATTGTGATTGAACGTCTGCCGAATGCGCTTGCAGATGATTCTGTAGGGAAGTAGAGGTCACAGAGTGTTGATCTGCTTCCGCTCCAGTAAATAAATCCGCCGGTATCTTCTGCTGATGCGTAGCCGTAAACATATGCACCATCATTTGAAACAATCCACATCTTTGTGTGATACGGAATCTGATTCGGATTAACTGCGATGTAACCCGGCTGAGCTGAACGTCCTGTAGATGTAATTCCACCGCCTGAGTATGCTGATGCTGTGCCGACAATCTTCTTTTTGTATGAAGTTGGAACAGTACCATTGAGCTTCAGATCTGAAGGAGGAGTGAGCCATGAAACTGTTTTGATGCCTGCAGCCGCATAGCCTCTTGACTTTGTTCCTACGAGCTTAATCTGTTCAACAGGCTCCTTTGTAACCTCAGTCTTAACAGAAGTTGATTCAGTGAGCTTACCCTCAACATATTTGTCTCTGTAGGTTGTGATTTTTTCACCGTCAACACCCTGCTGCTTGATCTTATACTGATCTTCGAAGAGTGAAGCGTCTTTTTCGGTCTTTGTAGTGAATTTAACTACAGATGTTTCCTGTCTCTCTTTATACTCAACTCTTGTAATCTTGATTGACATACCCTTTGCAAGAGGAGTGTCGAGCGGCTTTGAGATGATATCGTCATCGTCAACTGCAATAACTGCCTTGTCAAGAGCATCGCTTACAGTACCTGTTGCGAGGTTAACCTTTGTAACCTTACCGTCAGCGGAAATGAGGATCGGATAAGCTCTTGTAATTACGATAGCCATACCGTCATAGATTTCGATGTCCTTGTCACAGCTGATTACATCGCCGTCAAGAAGAGTGATTCCGCACTGCTTGAGTGCATCCTCAACAAGTCCGTTAGCCTTGTATTCAGTACATTTGTTACTGTCATCGTAAATCTTAATTGTGCAGGCAGGGTAGATGCGAATAACCGAAGCAGTACCGCTTGAAAAATTATCAAGATTGATAATGTCGTCGTCTGCGATTTCGATATCAGCCTGAGCGAGAACTTCCTTTGCGTCTGTTCTCATTGTAGTCATTGTCTTTACTTCGTCGCCCTTGTAAATAGTAACATTGTATGAACTTGAAGCAGCAGCAAAAATTGTTGCGGCGCTGAATAAAATTACGGCGGCGATAAGAATTACCCTGATTTTCGATTGCTTGAACCATTCAACGGGATTCTTTAATCTGTTCATCGGAAAAACTCCTTTAAGGCATTGCCTTGTTTTTGTGGTGACAGCAATAGCTTTCCACCAACCTCGCCCATTATAGTAAGTTGTGGTCAGGTTGTCAAATCGAAATCATGAAAGATTTTGTATATATTGCATAAATATTTTGACAAAATCTGATATGATTCAAAGAAAAACAAGTCAAAACAGAATCAAACGGGCTGATTTTTTGTGCAAAACCTAAAAAGTTACAAATGGTTACAGCGAACAATATATTGTGTTACTATTTTTCTTTGCATATTTTTGTGTTGAAGTATATATAAATGTATGTTATAATATACCGAATAAACCACAGAGGTGATATTTTGGCGGTTAAAAAAGAAAACATACGAAATTTTTCGATAATAGCACATATTGACCACGGTAAGTCAACCCTTGCCGACAGATTGCTTGAGCTTACGCAATCTGTTGCAATTCGTGATATGACCGAGCAGCTTCTTGATGATATGGATCTGGAACGAGAGAGAGGAATCACAATCAAGGCTCATGCCGTTAAGCTCAACTATAAGGCTCTTGACGGTAACGATTACGAGCTGAATCTTATTGACACTCCGGGTCACGTTGACTTTAACTACGAGGTTTCACGTTCTCTTGCGGCCTGTGAGGGTGCATTACTTGTAGTTGATGCTTCACAGGGTATTGAGGCTCAGACACTTGCAAACACTTATCTTGCACTTGACCATGACCTTGAAATTGTGCCTGTTATCAATAAAATAGACCTGCCGTCTGCAGATGCAGAAAGAGTAGCAAAGGAAGTTGAGGATGTAATCGGACTCGATTGCGAAAATGCTCCGAGAGTATCGGCTAAAACAGGAATTAATGTTGAGCAGGTACTTGAAAAGATTGTTTCCGATATTCCCGCTCCGCTTGATTCTGATGACACAAAACCGCTTCGTGCGCTGGTATTTGATTCGGTTTACGATAACTATAAGGGTGTTATTGTTTATGTCCGTGTAGTGGACGGTAAGATTAAATCGGGCGACACAATGCGAATGATGGCCACGGGTGCGGAATTTACAGTTGTTGATGTCGGATATATGCGTGCAACTTCAATGGAAAGTGCAAAGGAGCTTACTGCAGGTGAGGTAGGTTACATTACTGCTTCAATCAAGACAGTAGGTGATGCAAGAGTCGGCGACACAGTTACAACGGCTGAATATCCTGCAAGTGAGCCACTGCCGGGATACAGAAAAGTTAATCCGATGGTTTTCTGCGGTGTTTATCCTGCTGACGGTGCCGATTATGAAAATCTTCGTGAAGCTCTTGAAAAATTACAGCTTAACGATGCCGCTCTTTCCTATGAGCCGGAAACCTCGGGTGCTCTCGGTTTTGGCTTTAGATGCGGATTTCTGGGACTTCTTCATCTTGAAATTATTCAGGAAAGACTTGAAAGAGAATATGACCTCGACCTCGTTACAACAATTCCGAGTGTTATATACAAAATTCATCTCACGGACGGAACAGTTCTTGAAATTGACAATCCGACGAAATATCCCGACCCTGCATTCATTGATTTCAGCGAAGAGCCTATTGCAGATGCACATATTTTTGCTCCGAATGAATATGTCGGTGCGATTATGGACCTGTGTCAGGAGAGGAGAGGCGTGTTTAAGGACATGACCTATGTAACACCCGAAAGAGTTGATATTGCATACGATTTACCGCTTAACGAGATTATTTATGATTTCTTTGATGTGCTTAAATCGCGTACTAAGGGCTATGCTTCATTTGACTATGAAATTAAGGGCTATACACGTTCAAATCTTGTCAAGCTCGATGTTTTGCTCAATGGTGACACGATTGATGCACTTTCATTTATTATTCACTCTGAGAAGGCATACGGCAGAGCAAGAAAGATTGCCGAAAAGCTCAAGGACAATATTCCGAGACAAATGTTTGAAATTCCAGTACAGATTGCAATCGGCGGAAAGGTAATTGCCCGTGAAACAATCAGAGCAATGCGTAAGGATGTTCTTGCAAAATGCTACGGCGGTGATATTACGAGAAAGAAAAAGCTCCTTGAAAAGCAGAAGGAAGGAAAAAAGAGGATGCGCCATTTCGGAACTGTTGAGGTTCCGCAGGAGGCGTTCATGTCTGTTCTTAAGCTCGATGAATAAATTTTTGCAAAATATGTCAAAATTTCGTAATTTTCTATTGCAACACTATATAAATATGTGTTATAATAAATTGCTTATAAATTTGAGTTAGGAGGTAAGACATGGCAACCGAAACCAAAGAAACCCAGGTCGCCGAGGAAGAAAAAGCAAAACGTAAGCTTCCTAAGGGCAGACGTTATGTCGGTAGTGGAGAAACCTTTACATACGTTCTCTTCGATATCGCACAGAGCTTTAACCTCGACAACAAAAAGACCTACTATCTTACCGACGTTCTTGTTATCTCTTATTGGTGGCAGGCAATCGTCAGCACTTGCGTAGGTGTATGGGATATTATCAATGACCTTTTCTTGGCGGCCATCGTTGACCGTACAAACACAAGGTATGGTAAGTTCAAGCCGTATCTTATTATTTACGCAATTCCGGGAACAGTAATGGCAATGATTTATTGGGGACTACCTGTAATGTTCCCTGAAACATCAGGCACGTTTATGCCTAAGATTGTCGTCTATTTCGTACTGCAAATGCTGCAAAACCTGGCGTCATCACTTTACGAAATTTCAAAGACCGGTATTATTTCAACAATTACACCCGATATTCTTGACAGAACAAGACTTATTAACCAGGCTAACCTTTTCTCAAGCCTTGTTGAGAACATTCCAAAACAGCTTTGCACAATCTTCATTGACCTTGTTAACCACGGTGTTATGAAGATTAAGATGCAGACACTCTTCGTTTACATGGGTGTTGGTACAGCATTCTGTGCAGGTATTCTTGCATTGTTCTTCTCCTTCAGAGTTAAGGAGCGTGTTCTTCAGTCGGTTGAGAAGCCATCCTTCAAGAATGCATTCGGTTCGGTATTCAAATCTCGTCCTCTTATGCTTTTGATGGTATCTGACTTCCTTGGTCAGTTCACAGTTAGTACAAACGTTTCATTGTATTATACTAACGTTCTTAACCTCAGTTCAGCAGAGCTTATCGTTGGTATTCCGGGTATGTTCGTAACATACGCATCATATGCTTACGTTGGTAAGCTCCGTGAGAGATTCTCTACAAAGGCTTTGTGGACAGTTGGTTCACACTGGGGCGATATGCTTTACATCGGTGTTTATCTCTTCGGTTCAATCGGTAAGAACTATAAGAAGACAGTTCCTATGCTTCTTGCATTTATGGCTCGTGAAACACTCTGGAATTTCGTATATGCTATGCGTAAGGTTGTTCCTGAGGAAATCCGTAACGAGGCTATTGACTATGGTGAGTGGCAGAATGGTTATCGTACAGAGGCTATGGCAGGTGTTGTTAAGGGACTTGCAAGAAAGATGGTTTCTACAGTTATGACCGGCTTCAGCTCAATTCTCCTTGGTCTTATCGGTTATAAACAGGGACTTAAACCGGGTCAGCAGTCAGCAAGAACAGAAAGACTTCTGTTTACAATGACTACTCTTCTTCCGGGTGCAACAGGTCTTATCGGTATCGTTCCTAAGTTGTTCTACAACATTGATGCTGAAACAAAAGAAAGAATGTACAAAGAGCTTGCTGAGCGTCGTGCAGAAACTGCAAAGACACTCAATGAAATGTCAGCAAACGAATCTGCTGAATCTGAAGCTTAATTACAAAGGGTTGTCTGATTCAGGCAACCCTTTTTTTATATGCTATGAAAGATATTGGATTATATATTCACGTTCCGTTTTGCGTCTCAAAATGCCCGTATTGTGATTTCTATTCGATGCGTGGTGACGAATGCGATTTTGATGATTACACAATGTGTGTACTTGAAAGTATGCAGGATTGGGAGCAGAAGCTCGGAAGAAAAGCGAATACACTTTACTTCGGAGGCGGTACTCCGTCGGTGCTCGGTGCGGATAATCTTGCACTGATTACAGAAAGGGCAAAGAAACTGTTCACGGTTGATGACGAAATCACGGTTGAATGCAATCCGTCAACGATAGAAAATGGATTTTTTCAGACGCTCCACGATGCCGGAGTGAACAGAATTTCGCTCGGAGTTCAGTCGGCTGTTGATGACGAGAGAAAAAGGCTCGGCAGAAAGGCCGACAGAAAAACTATTTTAAAATGCATTGACGATGCAAGAAAATCGGGCATAAATAATATCACCCTTGATGTTATGCTCGGTGTACCGAACCAGACGTTTGACTCACTTAAGTCAACAATTGATTATTGCATTGATACAGGTGTGCCTCACATCAGTGCGTATATGCTTAAGCTCGAAGAGGGAACATATTTTTATAAAAACAGCGAAAAGCTGAATTTGCCCGACGAAGATACCGTGGCGGATATGTACTCTCTGCTCGGAGATATTCTTGAGAAAAACGGTTACCGCAATTATGAAATTTCGAATTTTGCGAAGCCGGGATTTGAGGGAAAGCATAATTTAAAATACTGGAATTGTGAGGAATATCTCGGTATAGGTCCGTCAGCACATAGCTTTATTGACGGAAAAAGATTTTTCTATCCGAGAGATATTCTGTCATTTAAAAACGGCGATGAACCGATATTTGATTGTGACGGCGGTGACGAGGAAGAGTATATTATGCTTCGGTTAAGGCTTATTGACGGAGTGAATTTTGACGAATTTGAGAAAAGATTTAACAAGCCGTTTGACAAGGGATACCTTGAAAAAGCACAGCCGTTTATAAAAGACGGATATGCTGTGCTTGATGAAAATTCAATGCACTTAACACGCAAGGGATTTCTTGTTTCAAATACAATTATTTCCGAAATTATTTTGTAAAGGGAGATTATTATGATAGTAACAACAATTGACAGACTTACAGACTACAAGGACATTCCGTATGCAGAGGACATTAAAAAGTTCATTGCTGATTTTAAAAAGACGGATATGCAGACAGGAAGATATGATATCCACGGTGACAATCTCTTTGCCGCTGTCAGCAGATATGATACACAACCTAAGGAAGAACGTGAGTTTGAAAATCATCGCAAGTATATTGATTTGCAGATTGTTCTTGACGGAAAAGAGGAGCTTTACTGGGCACCTGTTGACACTCTCACAATGACAAAGGACGGATTTTCCGACGGCGGAGATTGCTCTTTTTATAAAGGCGAAGCACTTTCAAGTGTGACTCTCGGCGGTGACCAGTGCACAATTCTTTTTGAAAATGATGCACATATGCCTAACTGTAATTATGAGAAGGTTGAAAGCGTATTGAAAATTGTTTTTAAAATTTTAGCATAACGGAGAATGATGATGAAAATTCTTTTTAAAAATGCAGATGTTTTGCTCAGAAATGACGACAAATACGAGGTGCTTGATGGAGCCTTTGTCGGAGTGAATGACGATAAAATCGACTACATCGGAGCCGAAAAGCCGATAGAAAAATATGACATAGAAAAAGACATGAGTGGCAAGCTCCTTATGCCGGGTCTTTACAATAATCATACTCACGTTGCAATGACTCTTCTTCGTGGTGTCGGCAGTGATTTACCGCTTCAGAAATGGCTTTTTGATACGGTTTTCCCGATTGAGGATAAGCTCGACAATTACAGGGTCGGTGTTGGCAGTGAGCTTGCAATGCTTGAAATGCTCGCAGGCGGTACGGTCAGCTTTACGGATATGTATTTCCTGCTCGACGATGAATATGAGAAGGTTATCAATTCGGGTATGAAAGCGAATATTTCGAGATGCGTTCAGTGCTTTGACCCGAATGAAAATCCTGAGGATAATTTCAGAATAAAAGAATCGCTTGATTATTACAATAGATATAACAATTCAGCTGACGGCAGAGTTAAGGTTGATTTCAGTATTCATGCCGAATATACTACTGCCGAGCACATTGCTAAGTATTATATTGACCGTTGCAACGAGCTTAAAGGAAATATGCACATTCACGTTTCCGAAACAAAGAGTGAGCATCTTGAATGTATAGAGCGCCACGGTATGACACCGACACAATGGCTTGAAAAGCTCGGTGCATTTAGCTTGAATGTAAACATGGCTCATTGTGTTGCACTTGATGATAACGATATGGAAATTATCAAAAAGTATAATGCAACGGTTTCTCATAATCCTACGAGCAATATGAAGCTCGCAAGCGGCTTTGCAAGAATACCGAAAATGCTTGATATGGGCATCAACGTAACTCTCGGTACTGACGGCACGGCAAGTAATAATAACCTTAATATGTTTGAGGAAATGCATCTTGCATCAATCATTCACAATGGATTCAACAATGATGCAGAGCTTATGAAGGCCGATGAAGTAATTAAAATGGCAACACTCAACGGAGCAAAGTCGCAGGGCAGAGCAGAGTGCGGTGAAATCAAGGTCGGAAATAAGGCTGATATTATTGCAATTGATATGGATAAACCGCATCTTTTCCCTGCACTCGATAAGAAAGCACTCATCACATATTCTGCACAGGACAGCGATGTTTGTATGACAATGGTTGACGGAAAAATTCTTTACGAAAACGGCGAGTACAAGACACTTGACAGAGAAAAGATTTTCTACGATGTCAACAAAATAGTATCAGAAATTTACAGGTGATAAAATGATAAGAGCAGATAAAGACTTGGCTTTTATGCTTCAGTATGAGAATATTGCGTGGTATGAAAACGGAGAGGTAAGAATTCTCGACAGAAGAATTTATCCACGCAAGGTTGAATTTGTTCGCTGCAGGACACATCTTGAGGTAACGCAGGCTTTAAAGGATATGGTAACACAGTCCGCAGGTCCGTATACCGCTGCGGCAATGGGAATGGCTCTCGCAGCCTATGAGTGCCGAAACGAATCGAAGGACAAGCAGCTTGAATACCTTAAAAAAGCCGCATACACAATCTCTCACGCACGTCCGACAACGGTTGCAAGAATGACGCTCATTGTAAACGGATGCCTTGATGCGGCTGAAAAAGCACTTGAGAGCGGAGAAAATGTCAGCGAAAAAATAGTAGAGCATACAGTGAATTCGAACAATTCAAGATATTTTAAGGTCGAAAAAATGGCAGAGCATCTTGTTGATATGTTCCCGCAAAACGGAACGGTTATGACACAGTGCTTCGGCGAAACAATCGTCGGAATGATGCTGAAGGTCGCAAAGCAGAGAGAAAAGAATCTTCGTATTTTCTGTCCCGAAACAAGACCTTATTTTCAGGGAGCAAGGCTTACCGCAACTGTATGCCACGAAATGGGCTTTGATACCACTGTCATTACCGACAATATGCCTGCTTACGTAATGAAAAAGGAAAATGTTGACGTTTTCACTTCTGCGGCTGATGCGATTTGTATGGATGGCTACGTTGTAAATAAGGTTGGTACATATCAGATTGCAATTGCGGCAAAGTACACGGGAATACCTTATTTTGTAACAGGCTCACCCGATTTCGGACATCCGACAATCGACACGGTAAAAATCGAGAACAGAGACCCCGATTTTGTATTGCAGGCAATGGGTGTGAAGACTGCCGCAGATGGTCTGAAGGGCTATTATCCTGCATTCGATATTACACCACCCGAGCTTGTAAGCGGAGTTGTTACCGATTTGGGAATCTTCACTCCGTACGATTTGCAAAGCTATTATAAAGGTCTCGATTTGAACAAAATTGAGATGGTAATTTAATCTTTTTTCATCAATAAAATACATTGACAAAAAGCCGTAGTTAGAGTAAAATTATTTATGCTAATGCGGCTTTTATCGCTTTTTAAAATTTAATTTTCCAATAAGTGAGGTGGATTTTCTGTGAGCGGCGACAGTAGCTACGGGCAACGACTTATAAAAAATAAAATAATCGACGTTGATGTCCTTGACGTGTCGGCTCATGAGAATTGATCCACGCGTTTTCGCTCTGCGTCGATTGACGGGAGATGCGTTAAATTGGAAACAATGTTTGAAGTTATCGGCAGAATGCTCAGTAACAACAAATTTTCGGCTATCAAAGAAATGCTTTGTGAAATGAACGATGTTGACATTGCATCAATGATGGCGGAAATGGAACCGGAAGACCAGGTAAGGATATTCCGTTTGTTGCCAAAGACATCATCGGCCGATATTTTTTCTTATCTGGACAGCGACATACAGGGGAATATCGTTGATGCAATCACTAACTCGGAGCTTAAATTCCTCATGGAGGATATGTTCCTTGATGATGCAGTTGACTTTCTTGAGGAAGTACCTGCGAATGTTGTAACTCGTGTGCTTGCACATACCAACAGCGAAACAAGAAATCTTATTAATAAATTTCTTCAGTATCCTGAAAATTCAGCGGGAAGCATTATGACAATCGAAATGGTTTCGTTTCCGCAGAATTATACTGTAAAGCAGGCTATTGAGCAGATAAGAAAGAATGCTCTTGATAAGGAAACGATTTACACGTGCTATTGTACTGACGGAAAGCGAAAGCTCGTCGGAACAATACCCCTTCGCAGATTGATTGTGTCGAAGGAGGATGCACTTGTAAAGGATATAATGTACGACGATGATCAGTTGATTTTTGTTAACACAATGGATGACCAGGAAGAGGTTGCGCAGATTGCAAAGAAATATGACCTTTTGTCAATCCCTGTTGTTGACAAGGAAGACAGACTTGTAGGTATCATCACAATCGATGATATCGTTGACGTTATCGAAGAAGAGAACACCGAGGACTTTGAGAAGATGGCTTTGCTTCTTCCGTCTGAGGATAACTATATGAAAACGGGAGTGTTCTCGCTTTTCAAAAACAGAATTGTGTGGTTGCTCATACTTATGGTTTCTGCAACGTTTACAGGACAGATTATTGAAAATTTCGAAGATAAGCTCGCAATGATTGTCGGACTTACGGCATCAATTCCGATGCTTATGGACACAGGCGGAAACTGCGGTAACCAGGTTTCAACACTTGTTATCCGTGGACTTGCACTTGGCGATATACGACCGAAGGATTATCTGATTGTTTTGTGGAAAGAAATTCGTGTTGCCTTGCTTTGCGGACTTACACTTGCGACCGTCAATTACGGCAGAATGTGGATTATCAAGCTCGTAACACACAACACTGTTGAAACGAACACATTCTTCGTTGTGTGCCTTGCTATGATGTGTGCTGTTATTGTTGCGAAGGCAATCGGTTGTACACTTCCTATTGTGGCAAAGCTCATTCACATTGACCCTGCGTTGATGGCAGGACCGATGATTACAACAATCGTTGATGCTGTAACACTTCTTATTTATTTCAGCTTTGCAACCTTGTTTATTAATATGAATTTAATATCAGGCTGAAAAATCACCCTTGAAGTCTTATGATTTCAAGGGTGAAGTTTTATATTAACATTATCATGTTATTGGTTAAAATCATCCGGTCTGTCGGGCATTACCAATGCGGCAATGATGTAAGCAAGAATTCCGCTTCCGCCGAGAAGACAGAACGCAACGAGTGCAAGTCTTACGATAGTGGAATCAATGTCGAAGTATTCTGCGATACCGCCGCATACTACGCAAAGCTTTTTATCAATTGAGCTTTTGTAAAGTTTTTTAGCCATAAATAATTACTCCTTATAATGTTTTTAAAATTTCCGTACCTTTTTTCTTCAGCCATTTGTCGAGTATTGACGAAACTACCGAGAAGAAAACAGTGCAGATTGCGAGATATGAAGTCGGAGTGAGCAAGTCCTTTAACAGATAAGCCACACCTCCGATAGCAGCCGAAACAAACCATCCGCCTAAAACACATATCATTACAGGCATACCTTGTTTGATTGGTACAACCTCGTTTGTCCAGGTGAGATTAGGCATTTTGAGGTTGAGAATTAATCCCATCGTGCCTCCGAAATAAGTGTAGATGTACAACATGGCGCAAATCAGTATTGTATCAACTATACCAAGTTTAAACGCAATTGAGACCATAACTGCCGAAATTATTGCAGAAATACTATTAAGATAGGTGTGAAGGTAAATCTTCGACTGAAGCACCTTGTACAGGTCAACGGGGAGTGATTGCAAAATCCACAAATTTTTGCCCTCAAGCGAAATTGACGGCGATGTGATGTTGTTGAGATTGCCGATTAATCCGAGTGTTACGGCAACAGCTACAGGGAGCAGCTGCTTTAATTCGGGCGGGATAATATCAAAATATCCTATGATTAAATTGCCCTTAACTAACGCAATAATACCAACTACGGGCATGATAAATAATCCTATACCGCAGTTCATAAAGTAGGTCGGACTCGAAGTAAAACGCTTGAATTCCTTCATGAGCAGAGCCTTTGATGAGCTTTGCTGGCTGACCTTCTTTTCCGTGTAGACAGTTTTCTTTGCACTTTTTGAGCCTGTTGCAATTTTGATGAAGCTCTTCGACATAACGAAATATGTCGCACCGAAGCAAACCGCACTGAAAAGAATGAACAAGAGCAGATATATCGGACTTCCGATACTTGCCATACCGAATGCATATGCAGGGAAAACGTACTTGATTTTCTCTCCGATTAATGTTGCATTTTCAACGATTGAAGTTAGAATACTGCTGAATCGCATACAAACGAAATAATAAAAAGCAAAGAAAACAAGCGAAGTTATTATTGTAACAACATTTTTGTTTTTGCTCTTGATTTTACCTGAAATGAGGGCGACAATCCATCCGAGCAGACAGGTGAGTGCGGAAATAAAGAACGCAAGCACAAAAATAAGAATAATCGGGGAAATAATTTTTGCGGACGTTATTGCCGGACAGTTAATCCAGTAGCAAAGTGTTGAGGGGACAAGCATCAGAGCTTCATAAAGCAAGCCTAAAACATACACGCCTGCAATTCTCGAAAAGAGAATATAAGACGGCTTAATCGGCATTGAAAGGAGCATTTCATTGTCCTTAGACTGATAAATACCCGTATAGGTGTTAAATACGCTTCCGAATGTGCCGAGCAGTGTTGACATAAGACCAATGAGTGCGAAATACAGCCAGTCAAGCTCCATTGTGCAGAATGATTCAACGAGCATCATTGACATTCCGTAGAAGGAAATCGCCAGTAACAGCATTAAAACGGCGAACAGAATAAAATATCCGATAACACCGCCGCGAGAACGGGCCTTGCCTGTTTTTCGGTTTACAAAGTAGCTTTTAAATAGTTCAATGAACTGCTTCTTGAGTAGTGCTTTGAGCATAATCAACCCTCCAGTTCAAGGAAAACTTCTTCAAGGCTGTCATCACCCTTAACTTCTTCCATAGTGCCTGACTTGATGAGTCTGCCGTTTTTGATTATAGCAACCTTGTCGCAGAGCTTTTCCGCAACCTCAAGCACGTGAGTTGAGAAGAAAATTGCACCACCGTTGTCACAATGCTCTCTCATCATACCTTTGAGCAGGTGGGAAGCCTTCGGGTCAAGTCCGACAAACGGCTCGTCCATAAGAATGAGCTTAGGTGAATGAATCCACGCTGAAATAATAGCGAGCTTTTGCTTCATACCATGCGAATAGGATGAAATTGACTCTGCAAGGTCAGGCGTAAGTGAGAAAATATCAGCATATTTCTTGATTCTTTCCTGTCTTTCGCCTGCACTGATTTCAAAGATATCCGCAATAAAATTGAGATACTGAATTCCTGTCATAAAATCATATAAATCGGGGTTGTCGGGTATGTATGCAAGCTCTTTTTTGCATTCGAGCGGATTTTCCTTGATTGATTTTCCGTTGATTAATATTTCACCCTCGTCAAACTGAAGAATGCCGACAGCACTTTTGAGAGTGGTTGTTTTGCCTGCACCGTTGTGACCGATGAAGCCGTATATTTCGCCCGAATTGATTTGAAGCGAAAGATTATCGACGGCCTTTTTGTCGCCGAAATTTTTTGTTAAATTGTTAATTTTAAGCATTATGTTACCTTCCTTTATGCTTTTGTTTTTTCTTTTGCCGTTGAAGCTCGTATTTTTTCTGAATTTCTGCTTCCTTTTGAGCTTTTGTTTTTATTTTTCTCTCGGTTTTGTTCTGCTCCTGCATCAGTTTGAGTGCCTGCTGAGCCTTTGTACCGATTGTAGCGGAGTCTTCAATTGCTTTTTTAGCTTTTCGTTGAACCGTTTTAGGGTTCTTATGCTTGACCTCGATTTTGTCCGTTTTGACGGGCGGACTGAATTTCATACTTTTGTAGTTTCTCTCAAGGAATTCGTACACCTCATAGTCCTTTGGTTCAGCTCCGAAGGTGATTTTGCAGACCTCATACCTGCCGTTGTTGTTTCTCTCGTATATGGCAACCCAGAATGGGTCTTCGAATAACACTGAGATATTAATGTGTGTATTTTCGTTAATCAGCATTGATTTTCTCCGGGATAATATCAAGAGCTCCCACCATTTTTCTGAACATTTCCTGATTATATGTTCCGTCCTTGATTTTCATTACAATTACAATTCCGTTGCAGGCCTCGCCTAAAAATCTGGAAATCTGTTCACGGCTGAAATGACCTGAACCGCTTATTATAAGCGAAGCAATTCCGTTTCCGAAAATAAGCATTTGCTCGAACAATTCATTTGCATTCTGCAAAGAAAGCTCAAATTTTACCTGTATTTCATTTAGGATAAGGTCTGAAATTTCTTCAAAGGCCTTGCCGATGCCGATAGGTGAATTGTCATAGGAATTGTCGGTGGCGAAAATCATCTGATAAATTTTCGGGTGCTTTTTGGCATAGTCGATAAATCGGAAGCCGAACTCCTTGAATGCAGGGAAGTAGTTGATACTTTCCTTAAGGTAGTCAATGTACTGTTGTCTTGCTGTGTTATAAACCTCGCTTTTCAACTCATCCATAGAGTTGTAGAAGGTAAATATCGGACTTGTTGTAGTGCCGAGCTTCTTTGCAATTTCACGTGCAACGACGCATTCAATACCGCTGGTTTCTGCGATTTCAAGAGCACAGCTGAGAATTTCATCCCTCGTAAATTTCGGTTTTGGTGGCATTTTATCATCTCCCTGTTACGTAACAACTGTAATATAACACAAGCATGATAACTTGTCAATAGTTTAACAATATATTTTTATGACAATGACAACTTTTTTAACGACGTGATTGTAACTTGTCAGATTATGTGAATTGCAGGAGCAGAGCCATTGACCTCTATTATACAATATAAAAAACTGTTATTTTAAGTGAAGATGATCATACAAAAAACTCCCGACCATCATAGTCGGGAGCAGAAATTAAAATTCAATTTTCATTATATTTTTACCGAGAGCTGTTGATTTAGACTCCTTTTCAAATACTGCGTAATAGTCCTTGATGTCAGTTACATCAACAGTGCTTAAAAGCAATTTTTTTACACGCTCTCTGTAGTATTCATCACTCAGAAGTTCAATTGCGTTTTCAAAGTCACATCTTGTGCTTCGAGTAGTTCCTCTAACAGAAAGTCCGTGCTCAAGAATCATTCTTGTGTTGAGCGGAACATTGTCATTCGCAACACCGCTTAATACAAGCCGACCGCCTGAATACAGCTTATCAATAGCCTGATTTGCGGCAATACCGGATGCGTTTCCACCGACGGCTTCAATTGCAACTGTCATTCTCGGAAGAGAATCAATATCGTTTGAAAAATATGTGTTTGCAAAGTCGAACATTGCGAGCTTTTCGGGTGCAAGACCAATAACATTAACCTCACAGCCGAGCTGATATTTTGCAACGAGGGCGATGATGTAGCCCATAATTCCGTCGCCCCATATTGCAATGTTGTCGGGAGCGTTCTCTTTAGTAAGACCGGCACGTCTTAATGCACAGAAGCCAACTGAAAGAAGCTCGCTGAAAACAGCCTCACTGCCGACACAATCGGGGATTGGAACAAGGTATTCATCCTCGATGTCCATAAGCTCCTTTGAAAAACCGTCATAATTGCTTGAGCAGAATTTCGATTCAGGACAATAATTGTCGAGCAGATGCGGATCGCTTCTTACACACTCGGTGCACTTTGTTCCGTCGCATTCAGCTTTTC
This sequence comes from Ruminococcaceae bacterium UBA1767, assembly GCA_002315505.1. GTDB lineage: Bacteria > Bacillota > Clostridia > Oscillospirales > Acutalibacteraceae > CAG-488. The sequence goes on along the minus strand of DCGX01000069.1, from coordinate 15,681 downwards.
TGCAGGGGAGAAGAACAACACGCTGTCCTGCTTTGAATTTACCTTTTTTGTCACGGACAACAACACCTGTTGCTTCGTGAATGAGAGCCATCGGAAACTTTCTTTTGAGAACAGTGCGACTTCTGTTGCCGAGATAATATCTTATATCAGCCTTGCAGACTGCAAGATAATCGGGTCTGACAAGAACATCCTGATTCTGAATATCCTCAACGAAGATTTCGAATCTTTTCGGTTCAGTAATTTTATAACTTTTTGCGAACAAAATAAATCACCCTTATCTTCCTGCTCTAACGATTGATTTAACAAGCAAAAGGTCTTCCATTGTTGTAATTTTCATATTGAGCTTGTCACCCATAGCCATACCGATTTTAATTCCGCTGTGAAGAACAAGTCCGCAGTCGTCGGTCATTTCCGGACGCTTGTCCTCGGGCAATGCGAAATAATCGTCGTATGCTTTTCTTACAATAGAATATTTGAATGACTGAGGAGTCTGACCAAGGTACAATTCCTTACGAACGGGGATTGACTCAAGAGAAGCACCATCAACACTGCGAATAACAGTATCGTGTGCAGGAATTACTGTGTCACAAGCGCCGTACTCCTTAACCTTTTCAATGTTTTCGTTGATAATTTTCTGTGAAATCAAAGGTCTTGCAGCATCGTGAATAAGAACATAATCGTCACCTGTACAGCTGTCTTTGATGGCATCGAGTGCATTGAGAGAGGATTCCTGACGGGATGAACCTGCGTTTGCAATCCATTTTACCTTGCGGATGTCATATTCCTTGAGCCAAAGGCCAAGGTCTTCCTGCCAGTCCTTAACACAAACAACACAGATTGCATCAATCTTTTCATTTATTTCAAATGCTTCGAGCGTGTGAATGATAACGGGCTTGCCGTAAATTTCAATAAACTGCTTCGGTCTGTCAACGATTCCCATACGGCTACCTGAACCGCCTGCAAGAACAACACCTATATTCATAAAATTACCTCTATTCATTCTCATAATTATAATAATTATACAATATCATGTTTTCTTTGTCAATCACGATTATACCATGAAAAAGAAGTGAAAATCAATTTACATGCAAAAAAACAAGCGTCACGGTGAAATTCATCGTGACACTTTAACTATATTATTTTTATTTTGTAACCGTAACAAGGTTAATGCACTTAACAGGACAAGCCTCGGTACACTTACCGCAGCCTGTGCATTTTGTGTTATCAACCTTTGCGCAGAAGTCCTTGACCTCAACTGCACCGACTTCACAAGCCTTAACGCACTTCATACAACCGATACAACCGAGTGAACACTCTTTACGGGTAACTGCTCCCTTGTCGTGATTCATGCAGAATACGTTAGCCTTAGGAACATCGAGCGGAACCATCTTGATAAGGTGGTTAGGACAGGTCTTAACGCACATTTTACAAGCTTTGCACATTGCAGGATTAACACGTGCAACGCCGTCACAGATATTAATGGCATCATACGGACATTTCTTAACACAGTCGCCAAGACCGATACATCCGTAGATACATTCCTTCGGACCGCCGAAGAGCTGTTTGGCCATCTGACATGATTCAACACCATTGTACTGCATCTTTGTGTTAGCCTTCTCACAGAAGCCCTGACAAAGAACTACAGCGGCTGACGGAACAACACTTCCTGCTGAAAGTCCGGTAACCTCTGCAATAGCGGCAGAAGCGTCGTTACCACCCGGAGCACAGAGAGCTGTGTTTGTTGTGATACCCTTTGAAAGAGCAGCTGCATAGCCGTCACAACCTGAAAATCCGCAGGCACCGCAGTTAGCGCCGGGAAGACATTCACGGATAGCCTCAGCCTTTTTGTCAACGGGAACAGCCATAACAATTGAAGCAACCGCAAGAGCAAGACCTGCAATAAGTCCGATAGCGGCAACAATAATAACTGCTAAAATAATTGGATTCATTTCAAGCCCTCCTTATGCAAAGATGTTGTCAACTACGCCTGCAAATCCGAGGAAGGAAAGCGAAACGAGTGAAGCAGCAATAAGTGTAATCGGAAGACCCTTGAGGAACTTCGGAATATCGCAGGATTCAAGTCTTGAACGAACACCTGCGAACATAACCATAGCAACCATAAAGCCCACGCCACCGCCGACAGCACAGATAAGTGACTGCATAAAGTTGTAGCCATTGTCGATATTGAGAGTAACAACACCGAGAACTGCACAGTTTGTGGTGATAAGCGGAAGGTAAATTCCGAGCGAATTATAAAGCGAAGGGATATACTTTTTAAGTATAATTTCAACCATCTGAACAAGTGCCGCAATAACGAGAATGAATACGATTGTCTGCAAATATTCAAGGTCGTTTTTAACGAGCAGGTACTTGTTGATAGGGTAGGTAACTGCAGTTGAGAGAGCCATAACGAAGATAACGGCAAGTGACATACCGACTGCTGTGTTGAGCTTCTTCGAAACACCGAGGAACGGACAGATACCGAGGAACTTCTGCAAAATGAAGTTCTGAGCAAAAATCATCGTAAGGAAGATGAATACTAATTCCTTTGCCATTATGCTTCAGCCTCCTTTGTGTTGCAGCCTTCGTGTGTATCCTTGATTGAACAGGTCTTTGCCATCGGGCAGTTTTCACAGCCGTGAAGAACTGCTTTCGGCTGACCCTTGGATTCAGCGAGCTTGTTAGCTACAGCCATAACCATACCGAATACAAAGAATCCGCCCGGAGCGAGAACGAAAATCAACATCGGATTTTCGTTGAGGAACGGAATATCGAAGCCGTTGAATGTACCTCCGATAAGGTCCTTGATGCCTGCCATAAATGTACCTGCACCGAGGATTTCACGGACTGTACCCATGACGAACAATGCAGCGGTAAAGCCGATGCCCATACCGAGTCCGTCGACGGCAGAGGACAGCACTCCGTTTTTACTTGCGAATGCTTCTGCACGTCCGAGAATGATACAGTTAACAACGATAAGCGGAAGATAAACACCGAGCTGTTCGTCAAGAACAGGAACGAATGCCTTAACGAGCATCTGAACAATAGTAACGAATGATGCGATAATAACGATATAAGCAGGAATACGAACCTTCTGCGGAATAACCTTTCTCAAAGCTGAGATAACGATGTTTGAGCAGATAAGAACGATTGATGCCGAAACACCCATACCGAGAGCACTTGTAACGGAAGTGGTGGTTGCCAATGTCGGGCAGGTACCGAGTACAAGTCTGAGAACAGGGTTTTCGAGGATAATGCCTTTGGTAAGCTCTTTACCGAGTGATTTTTTCTCTGCCATCAGTTTGCACCTCCGTTTACAGCTTCGTAGTTCGCAAGAGCCTGATTAACGGCTGATGTAACTGCGTTTGAAGTAATAGTAGCACCTGTAAGTGCTGTGATTTCATTGTTGTCGTGATTTGAAGAGTTCTTTTGAACTACGATTCCTTTAACAAGTCCGATGAACTGGTCTCGGAAGGACTTGTCCTTTGCTTTCATACCAAGACCTGCTGTATCGTTGATATTAAGGAGCTTGACACCTGTAACCTTGCCTTCCATATCAACACCTGTCATGACAAGGATTTCACCACCGTAGCTCTTTTCTGTTGTGGTGAAGATGTAGCCGACTTCATTACCGTCTGCATCGAGTGCGATTGCATATGAAAGATTGCCGTCATTCTTGTCCTCGAAGGATTTTGCATCAGAAAGGACATCCTGTCTTGAAGAAATTTCAGTATCCTTTGCAAGCTGTTCAATCTTCGGCTCTGTAACCTGATTTGCGAATGCAAGCAAGGTTGTTGCCACAAGACAGATTATGAACAATGCAATGGTAGGAATAATAATCTGTTTTTTAATCATTTTGCCTTCTCCTCCTTTTCTTTTTTAGGAGTACCGAAAGGCTTTGGAAGTGTAGCCTGCTCAATAAGGGGAACAAGAATGTTCATAATAACAATTGAGTATGAAACACCTTCGGGGAGATTGCCGAATATACGGATGAGCGAAGTGAAGATACCGCAGCCGATACCGAAAATAATCTTGCCTTTGAAGGTAATCGGTGATGTTGTGTAGTCTGTAGCCATAAAGATAGCACCGAGCATAAGACCACCGCCGAGAAGCTCATAAGCAACGAACTGTAAATTGCCCTTGCCTGCGATAAACATGATAACAGCAACTGTGCCGATGTATACAAGAGGAATTGTAGGCTTGATAACCTTTCTTGCCACAAGGTAAAGACCACCGATGATGAGTGCGATTGCACAGGTTTCACCAAGACAGCCCTCACGCCATCCGAGGAGCATTTCCTTGAGATTTGGAATATCTGCCGAAGTGCCGGTACTCTTAATCATATTGTGGATATCTGCAAGAGGTGAAGCGGAGGTAATTCCGTCGATAGAACCGTTTTTCCAAGAAAGAGGCTCAACCCAGCTTGACATTGCTGTCGGGAATGAGGCGAGGAGAACGATTCGACCTACCAAAGCAGGGTTAACGAAGTTCTGACCTATACCGCCGAAGAACTGCTTCACAACGATGATTGCAACAGCTGAGCCGATAACAACCATCCATAAAGGAATTGAAGCGGGGAGATTGAATGCGAGCAAAAGACCTGTGATAACTGCACTGAAGTCACCGATTGTCTGCTCTCTTTTCATAATAACACGGCTGAACGCCTCAAAGATTACACAGGTTGCAACTGCAACTGCTTCAATGAGCAATGCTCTGGGTCCGTAGTAAATTACGGAAGCAACAAGAGCCGGAACAAGAGCAATAATAACGTCAAGCATTATGCTCTTAACCGTTCTGACTGAACGGTCGTGCGGAGAAGCACTGACTACAAGTTTATTATTTAATGTCATTTGTTTGTACCTGCCTCTCTTATAACTTGCTTTGCAAGACGCATATGCTGAACAAGTGGCTTCTTTGCAGGACACGAGTAAGCACAGCTACCGCACTCCATACAAACCATAACGCCGTCCTTTAAAAGTGCGTCTGCATCCTTAGCCTTTGTGTCACGAACAATCTTTGTCGGTGCAAGGCTCATAGGACAGGCTGCGGCACATTTACCGCAACGGATACAATCTGTTTCACGGAAGATTTTTGCATCATCCTTTGAGAAGCAAAGCAAAGCATTGTTGCTCTTTGCGAGTGGATGGTCGAGGTCTGTGATGGCCATACCCATCATCGGACCGCCTGCAATAATCTTGACAGGATCTGCCTTGAATCCGCCGCAGAACTCAACAACATCACTGATGCTTGTACCGATTGGAACACGGATGTTCTTCGGCTCTGCGATTGCCATACCGTCAACAGTAAGTGAACGGCTTACCAATGGCTTACCTGTTTTTAAATATCTTGCAATGAAAGCGATTGACGCGACGTTGATAACAATACATCCGACATCAGCAGGGAGCTTGCCCGGAGGAACCTGTCTGCCTGTAGCCGATTGAACCATCATCTTTTCAGCACCCTGAGGGTAACGTGATTCAAGCTGCATAACCTTGATTGTTTTTGCAGAATCCTTGTCATTTTCAATCATCTGTGTGAGAACCTTGAACGCTTCGGGCTTGTTGTCCTCAACGGCAATAACCGCATTAGGAATGTTAAGGAATTCCTGAACTGTCTTGATACCTGAATAAATATCCCATGAGTTGTCAATGCACTCACGATAGTCAACTGTTATGTATGGCTCACACTCTGCGGCATTTATAACAAGAGTGTCGATGTTCTTGTCAGCAGGAACATTGAGCTTTACGTGTGTAGGAAAGCCTGCACCGCCCAGACCGACAAGGCCTGAAGCACGAACTGCCTTAATAAAGTCATCCTTGTTGTTAACTGTCGGAGCTTCTATTCCCTCGTAAGGAGTCATTTCTCCGTCTGATTCAATAGTAACACCCTGAACCATTGTACCGTTAGCGAGCTTGATGTTACCGATAGCCTTAACAGTACCCGAAACAGAAGCGTGAATTGGAGCACTGACAAATTTATCCGTGTCTCCGATAACCTGACCGACCTTAACCGTATCTCCGACATTTACTGTGGGCATACACGGAGCGCCGATGTGTTGTTGCATAGGCAAAATAACCTGTTCAGGTATTGGCATACGGACTACTTCAAGGTTTGCTGTGTTCTTGTGGTGACTTACTTTTACACCGCCACGGACCTTTTTAACCGCATTGACAACACCGTTAATATGAATTTTACCCATAATTCAACCCCTTTCTTTAATTAGAAAATCGTTTTAATGCAGGCATAACAAGCTTTAATATTGAACCTGTAATAAAACCTGTCAGCATTGCGAAAATCAACAGTAACGGACCATATCCGAAAACGAGCGACCATGTGCCCGAAAGGATACAAGCTGTGATAAGCTGTCCGATATTATGACAAACGGCACAGATAATACCTACGCCGATATATCCGAAATTGGATTTTTTGCCTCTGAGCAGAATACAAGCCATTGCAGTGCTGAGTATACCACCCGAAAGACTCATGAGCATTGCAGTGAATCCACGAGTGATTCCTGCAAAAATCCCCTTGAGAATTGTGATAAAAAATGCATCGGCAATACCGCATGAGGACGCAAGAAACATCGTTGCGATGTTCGAGAGTCCGGGTTTTGCACCGGGAGGAAACCCGGGAAAGGCAGGGATGAGGGATTCAAGATAGGACAGCCCCACCGCCAATGCACCCATAACACCTATAAGTGCGATTTTTTTGGTAATATTTTTATTCTTCATAACATTAATAGGTCAACACATCAAAATCAGATTTTGCCGATTTAAGACTTACAACCACCTTTGCAGGCAGGCAAGCCGCAGTCTGTCCGTTTTTAGTGAGCTTTCCTGTGTTGACGCAGAGCTTGTCCGGACAGTCCGCATACGAAAAATAAATTGCGTTTTTTTCAACGGTAATTTCAGCCTTCGGAGTTGTGTTTGTGTCAAAGGAATACGCCTTTTCGACCGATGAAAGGTCAATCACATATGTCTGAACTCCGTCAACTGTAACAGTGGCAATCAGCCTGTCACTTTTTTTAAACGACGGAATCAGCAGGACAAGGCACAAAATAAGAACAGCAGAAATTACAAGAATATCGTTTTTTTTCAGTAGCTTCATTTTTCCATTTTAAAGGTGTTGTTGGTGATTTTGAATTTATCTGCAACGCCATCTGTACATTTAACTGTTTTATCTTTGAAAATAAAAATAGCTTCGGCATCGTATTTTTTAAGTAAATCAAGACTTTCGTTGTAGCCCATGATGAAGCAGGCAGTGGAAAGTGCATCGCTGAGAAGACCCGAATCACAGATAACGGTAACACTTGAGAGATATCCGTCAGCAGGGTAGCCTGTTCTTGCATCAAGTATGTGATGATATTTTTTGCCGTCCTGCTCGAAGTATTTCTCATAGTCGCCGGAGGTCGAAATAAAACAATCCTTTAAATCAATCGTGCCCATAGCGAGCTTGTTACCGCTTGGATTGGCAACACCGATTGTAAATTTGTGGTTTCCGTACAGAAGAAGACTTCCGCCGACGGAAATAATAGCCTTCTGCGCTCTGCATTCCTCAAGAAGCGCCTTTATTTTGTCACAGGTATAGCCCTTGCCTACTGCACCGAGGTCGATTGACTGCTCATTACCGATTGTGACGTTTGTACCCTTGACATTGATTGATTCATAATTGATTTTCGACAAGGCAGCTTCAATTTCATTCTCAGATGGAAGACGCTGATTCTCACCACCGAAATCCCACAGTGTTGAAACAGGGCAGATGGTGACGTCGAATGCACCGTTGCTGTCCTTTGAAACTTCCTTGCAGTCAAGAAGAATATCGGCTAAATCTTCAGAAACTGAGGCACTTTTTTCTTTATTCAGTCTGCCGACCTCAGATGTGTCGACATTCTTTGAAAGCAGGGATTTTTCAAGTGCATTGATTTCGTCATTGATTTGCTGTTGTATTTCGGGGTTATTTTTTGTCCATATACTTGAAGTTATAACAGTACCCATTGCAACGAAGGACTTGTTACTTTCCTTTGCGGCGAAAAAGCAATCATAGGCGACAACACCGAAGGCAATAACTGCACATAAGGAGAATGCAATTACAGACTTAATATTTACTTTTGAAAACAAATTATCGCTCAAAATATTCACCTGCATAATATTTTATCTTATCCATCAAATTATAATACAAAATAAATATTTATTCAATAGAAATATAATTAATTAAAAAATTAACAATCTTTATTGTAATATTAACAAAAATAAAGGTTGCTGATTTTACTTTTCTGACAATAAAAAGAAGAATTTAAGGTTAAATCGTATACAATAAAACCGTAAAATTCTTCTTTGCATTTATTAAATTTAAAAGTATCGGTTCACGTGATTATCAATCGGTATCCTTGCTATCTGAAATGAGCTTGAATACAACACCTGCTATTGCCGCACCTGCGAGCGGAGCGAGAATGAATACCCATACCTGGCTGAGAGCTTCGCCACGTGTGAAGAGAGCCGGCATAAGGCTTCTTGCGGGGTTAACCGATGTTCCTGTAAGAGGAATACCGATGATGTGAACGAGTGTAAGCGCAGCACCGACAACTACACCTGCCGCACCGCTGTATTTTTTACTTGTTGTTGCACCGAGAACCGTGAGTACAAAAGTGAAGGTAAGGACAATTTCAACCACGATAGCACCCGAAAGTGAAATGTTGAGTGAACTGAGATTACCGTATCCGTTTGCACCATAGCCACCGATATCAAGCGATTTATTGACAATCGAAAGCAATAAACAGCCCGCAAAGCTACCTGCACACTGTGAAATCACATAGCCGAAAAATTCAGAAACGGACATCTTTCCGTTGATGAGAACTGCAAGTGAAACTGCAGGATTAACGTGACAGCCCGAAACCTTTCCGATTGCGTAACACATAGCTGTCAGTGAAAGACCGAATGCAAGAGCGATAGCAACCGTACCGATGCTTTTATCATTCATTGCACCGGAAAGATATGTGCCTACAACAGCAGTACCGCAGCCGAAAAACACAAGTACGGCAGTGCCTATGAATTCGGCAATAAATTTTTTAATTTTCATAAAAATCACCTCACGTTTAAAATACCACCAAAAGCCCGAAAAGTCAATGCTTAAGGGTACTTGACATTCGGAAAAAAAGGTGTATTATAGTCAAATAAGATCAAAAAACGAGGTGAAATCATTGGCATTTTTCCTGTCAGTAATAATACCTGTATATAATGGCGAAGCATATTTACAAAATGCAATATTATCTATTATAAATCAAAGAAATTTCAGAGATTGTGAAATTATTTTGGTTGATGATGGCTCTACGGATGCTTCGGCAGGTATTTGTGACAGCTTTTCGGAAAAATATGACAATATTATCACTGTTCATCAAAAAAACAGCGGTGTTTCGGTTGCGAGAAATAACGGATTGAAAATGGCATCGAAGGACAGAATTGCATTTCTCGATGCGGATGATTATTTTATGCCGGATGCGTTTGAAAAATTCGGTCAGTACGATGCTGATATGATATGCTTTGACTTTTCAAAAGGCAATGGCGGATGTATTTCGGAATTTGTTAATTTCGACTTTACACAAAGGGACACTTTTAAAGATACACTTTATCCGGCGATGGCCTTGTCAGATGCATTTTTTAACTGCTGGAATAAGATTTATAAAAAGGACATAATCGATAAGTACGGTCTTCGGTTTGAGCCGGGGCTGAAATACGGCGAGGATATGAAATTCGTGTACGAATATATAAAGGTGATGAATACGTTTTCATTTATTCGTGAGCCGTTGTATTTTTATAATGTTAACGAAAACAGCACTACCAATAACATAGTAAATGAATATGAAATTTACAGGTCACTTTATTTATGGCTTTGTGAATATTTTAAGTCGGTTGATTGTGACCATGAAAAATGTCAGCGGATGATAGAATCTAATTTTGTCTATAAAAGTTGGATGGCAGTCTCCGCTATCGGAAAGAAGAAATTTATATCCGGAGTTAATAAGCTCAGAAATATGCTTAACGATGATTTGTTTATTTCGCTCTATGAAAAAGAGGGATATGATAATTTTCAGAGCAGATACGACAGTCTTGTTGACAGACAAATAAAAAATCGTAATGCAATCGCTTTAATGGCGATTTGTAAAATATATAATAAAAGGGGAAACTCAAAATGAAAAAGTTTTTGAAAAAAGCCACTTGTCTTGTTATGGCGGCTATGATGCTCAGTTCATCATCAGTTGCCCATGCAAAAGACAATCTGCCGGGTGATTTAAACGGTGACGGCAAGATTAATTCCAGTGATGCATTGGAGATTCTTGAAATTGCCGTTGGAGCAAAGGAGGCAGAGGAAGGTATTCTCACTTACGGAGATATAAATGTTGACGGTGTAATTAATTCCGTTGATGCTTTGCTCGTTTTGCAAAAGAGCGTAGGACTTGATATTAATATCGCGTCAATCAAAATTTCACAGGGCGATACAACGGTTGATGTCGGTGCCAAGCTGAAGGTGAATATTGTTTCTTATTCACCGATTATCTGTGACAATAATGAGATAGTATGGTCTTCATCAAACACAGCTGTTGCAACTGTTGACCAGGACGGAAATGTTGAAACTGTAGGTATGGGACAGGCTGTAATTACAGCCGCTGCCAGAGTTGGCTCAGCAAAGGCATCGTTTTCTCTTAATGTCGGTGTGAAAGCAACATCAGTTTCACTAAATAAGTCTTCATTTTCATTTTCTCAGGGGAATTCGTATTTCCTTGTGCCGACAGTTTTGCCTGAAAATGCGTATAACAAGAAGGTTACATGGTCTTCTTCAAATCCGGATGTTGCATCTGTTGAAATTGACGGCAGAATAACAGGTCATAAAATAGGAAAAACAACGATTACCTGTAAAACATCTGATGGCTCAAATAAAACTGCAAGCTGTGAGATTACAATTAATGCGATGAGCATTCCTTATGTAAGCCAGCTTCCGAAATATCCTACAGGCTGTGAGGCTGCATCCTGCTGTATGCTTTTGAAATACTATAAGTTCAATGTCACTATTGATGAAATGGTTGAAGCAATTCCGAGAAAGAATCTTTACAGAAAGAACGGAAAAACCTATGGTCCTGATATTAACGAAATGTTTGTCGGTGACCCGAGATGCTATTATACAAGTGACACACCGGGCTACGGCGTATTTTCACCCGCAGTTACAAAGTCTCTTCAGAAGGTTATTGACCAGAAGGGCGGCGGATACAAGGCTGTTAAAATCAGCGGTTGTACATTCCAGGAGCTTCTCGGTCATATCAGCAACGGACAGCCTGCTATTGTATGGGCTACATATAAGATGAAGACACCTACCGAGAAAAATGCGTGGTATATTGAGGGCACAGATAAATACTTCTCATATCCGAGAGGAACACATGTTATGATTCTTTCAGGATTCTCAGACAGCGAGGTTGTTACTGTTGACCCGTATGACAACGGAGTTCTTAATTTCTCAAAGAGTACATTTGAGGACAGATGGAATCTTCTCGGCAAGCAGGCAATCGTGCTTGAAAAGGTATAAAATGAAGGTAATCGCAAAAATAAAAACGGATTTTTCTACAAAATTCGGAATTCCACGTCAGAGCGGACTTGTTGAAGAACTGAAGGGTGAAATTGTTTTTGAACCCGAATTTCGTAATGAGCAGGCTCTTCGTGGACTTGACGGATTTTCACACATATGGCTGCTATGGAAATTCAATACAGATAACAGAGAATGGTCTCCGACTGTCCGACCTCCGAAGCTCGGGGGCAATACGAGAATGGGTGTCTTTGCGACACGTTCACCGTTCAGACCTAATTCAATCGGGCTTTCCTGTGTAAGACTCGAAGAAATAAAGAAGACGGAGCAAGGCAATGTGCTGATTGTTTCGGGTGCTGACCTGATGGATGGTACTGAAATCGTCGATATTAAACCATATGTGCCGTATGCCGATTGTCACACTGATGCACTTTCGGGTTTTTCAAAGGCTCAGACAGATAAGCTGAACGTCAGCTTCGGTGATGAATTGCTTGAGAAAATTCCCGAAAACAAAAGAACTGCAATAATCAGGGTGCTTGAGCTTGACCCGAGACCATCGTATCAGAATGAGCCTGAAAGAGTGTATGGATTTGGCTTTGCAGGCTTTGAGATTAAATTTAAAGTGAATGAAAACGAGCTGACGGTTGTCAGCGTGGAATAAAGAGGAGGGCAGCTATGTCGGATAAAACCTTGACGGTGTTTACACCTGCGTATAATCGTGCATACTGCCTTCATAAATGCTACGAAAGTCTTAGAAGACAGACGAGTAAGGATTTTTTGTGGCTCGTAGTCGATGACGGCTCAACGGATGACACTGCCGAGCTTGTAAAAAAATGGCAGAACGAGGACAATGACTTTGAAATTCGTTACGTCTTTAAGGAAAACGGCGGAATGCACACCGCACACAACACCGCCTATGAAAATATTGATACCGAGCTTAACACCTGCATTGACTCCGATGACTATATGACCGACGATGCTGTCGAAAAAATAGTTGCCTGCTGGAAAAAATACGGAAGTGAAAAATATGCAGGAATTCTTGCACTTGATATTTTCGAAAACGGCAGGGTTGTCGGCAAGGAGCTTGAAACAGACCGCTTTGATACGACCTTTTATTCCTATTACCAGCGAGGTGGCAGGGGAGATAAAAAAATAATTTATCGCACGGACATTATGAAAAAATATCCGCCTTATCCGACTTTTGAGGGCGAAAAATATATGCCGCTTTCATACAAATATACACTTGCCGACCTCGAATACACATTGATTATCATGAACGAGCCTGTCTGTGTTGTTGAATATCTTGCTGACGGCTCGAGTACAAATATGTATCGTCAGTATCTCAGAAACCCGAAGGGCTTTGCGTTTTTGCGGAAATTTGATATGACGGCATTTCCACAGCCCAAGGATTTGATAAGAAATAATATTCATTATGTATCGAGTTCGATTCTGAGTAAAAATAAACATTTTATTAAAGAATCACCGAAAAAATTGCTGACAATTCTCTCAATTCCGTTCGGTGCATTGCTGACAGTATTCATTAAATCGAAGTCGAAATCATTTATGAAGGTTGAAGGCTTTAATAAATAGCTTGACAAACTGAAAAAATAGTAATATATTATATTAAAATTTCAGAGTAGACAGTCATACGTTAAGTGCTGACGGAACGGGGAGTTGTCCGTCAGACGAAAGATTTTCTGCGATTTGGCTGTCGCATCCCGCTGGGTAATATGCGATTGACCTCCTTATTATTCACTACGGATGTAAGGAGGTATTTTTATGTTAAAAAATAAAACAACTAAACAAATAACTCTGCTGGCATTGTTCACGGCAATTGAGATTGTCATTTCCCGATTTCTTTCATTTTCCGTGTGGAATATGAAAATCGGACTTGCATTTATTCCCGTAATGCTTGCGGCATATCTTGTCGGTCCTGTCGGTGGATTGATTGTAGGCGGACTTTCCGATTTTCTCGGTGCAATTCTGTTCCCGATTGATGCATATTTTCCGGGATTTACCGCAACGGCGGCATTGACGGGACTTGTGTTCGGCTTGTGTTTTTACAAAAAAATAAATCTGCCGAGAATAATTCTTGCAGTTGTTTCAACTCAGTTGGTGTGCGGCTTGCTTCTTAATTCGTGGTTTATTTCAGTTCTTTACGGTTCGCCGTTTACAGGGCTTTTGGTAACACGACTTCCGCAAATCGGAATTATGATTGCTGTTGAATTTCTTTTCGCACAGTTTGTTCTTTCGAAGTTCAAGGTGCTAAACAAAATAAAGATATAAAAAAATGCTCAACTAGTTGGGCATTTTTTAAATGAAGTGTGAGGTTTTCTCTTTTTATCGTATAATAGGTGAAAGCGAAACAATAGAAATTTCAATTCTTCGTAGTGGGCATCGTCCCCTACGAAAAACTGCATATGTCATTCTGAGGAACAAAGTGACGAAGAATCTCAATAATAAAAAATAACGAAAACAACCTCATTTTTGTGGTATAATATCATTTGCAACCGAAAATTGACAAAAAACAACCTTGAATTGGTAGAGTGCAACCGGTTGATTTGATAAAATGTGCCCAAAAGGAGGTTGTTAAATTATGAATTTAGCAAACAATTTAAGAAAAATCCGCAAGGAAAATAATCTTTCACAAGAACAGCTTGCGGAAAAATTAGGAGTTTCAAGACAATCAGTTTCGAAATGGGAATCAGAGCAGGCCTATCCCGAAATGGAGAAAATGATACAAATCTGCGACCTGTTTGATATTACATTGGACGAGCTTCTCAATCAGAATGTATCGGTAGTCAATGAAACGAAAGAAGAAAGTAAGAATCTTGCAAAGCATATTGAAAGTTTTTTGAATTATATTAATAAAACAATTGATATTATTTCAAGTATGACTCATTTGCAGAGATTCAAGTGTCTTGTTGAGCAGGCAATTTATGTGCTTGTGCTTACCGCGGTTTTTGGAATTGTCGGTGCGGTATGCAGAAATATTTTGGACAGCATTTTTGACTCGTGGCATATAATAGATGTACTTGAAAGTATTTATATTGCAGTATGTATGTTTGCCGGAACAACATTGATGTTTTTGATTTTCAAAATTCGTTATCTCAACTATTGCGAAATTGCCGAAAATCCCAAATCCGAAAAGAATAAAAATCTTGAAATTGAAACAAAAGAAGAATCAAAAACTGTTGGTAAGAAGATTTTTCAGCGTGAAAAAATAATTATACGTGACCCGAATCATTCCGAATATAAATTCATTTCCGGACTTGTAAAAATTCTGTTTGTGATTTTTAAAATTTTCGTTGGAATGTTTGGAATTGGTGTGTGTCTTTTACTTATTGCAGAGGTTGTCGGCATTGTGCTTTCGTTCTGTATCGGTAAATCGGGATTTTTGTTTGCCGGAATAATCATGGCTCTTCTCGGGGTGGTTGTGGCAACTGTAATCGTTTTAATGTGCGTGTATTCAATATTGTTTAACCACAAATTCCGAAAATCTGTACTGGCAATCGTGTTTGCCTGCTCGCTTGCACTTACGGGAGCAGGTGTCGGTGTCGGGGTGATAGGCACAATGGGACTTCAAAAGGTCACACCGGGCACAACGCAGTATGTAAAAACATATACAATGAAGATTGACAGTGCAGAAAATTTCTTCCCGTTTGCCACAACGGACGAGCGGTATAAATATGTTGTGACTGACACGGATGATATTACTGTTGTTGTATCATACCCAAGTTATTATGACAGCATTTTCCTTGAAAACACTGATTACGGCTATGATTACAAATGTTTAAGTAAAAACTATAATGATGATGTTGACACAATTAACACCATTAAGAATGTTATAGATTTGATAAATAACCACTATGCACCAACAGATTTCTTTGAAATGAATGTGTATGCTTCGCAGGAAAATATTGATAAAATGCAGAGTAACACGAAGGCATATTTTGAAAAGACAAAACAGTAAAATTAGGCTCTGTATTACTTTATAGTTGATATAATGAATAAAATAATAAAAACCATCTATAAAAGTGGTTTTTAAAAGTGCATCTTGCATATTATATATGAAAAATTAGCAAATTGTTAACACAAACGTAAAAAAATATG
>DCGX01000062.1:27995-28137 GCA_002315505.1 Ruminococcaceae bacterium UBA1767 | reverse complement strand
TTAGAATGACAAGGCTTAGTATATTTTGTAGGGCAGGGGCTCTGCTCCTGCCGGAATTTTTCAAATGAAAAATTCTTATTATGAAATTATGATTTTTTATTCTAATAAATATTATTTACGGTTTAGTACACATAAATTCCTT
>DCGX01000062.1:0-27962 GCA_002315505.1 Ruminococcaceae bacterium UBA1767 | reverse complement strand
GGAGCAGAGCCCCTGCCCTACATACAGAAAAAGGAACACACTTAAAAGATGTCATACCGAGCGAAGCGAAGTATCTCATAGTGAAGTTTGCATCATTATTTAATGCATTCTTTTTTATTCCCCAACTTTCCGTGAAGAGCTCACTTTTTTGCGTGTAAACACAGTTTTCCCTACGTGATAATCGAAGCTTGTGCAGACCTCAGGCGACAGATTGTCGCCACCACGAAATGATTTTTCTTGATATTTTCTCTGCAATACTCTGTTAGAAAGAGTCTTTATTGTGCATTGTTCTTATTGCGTCAGCTTTTTAGTCCCACAAGTTTTTATGAATAACCTATTTTTTTATTTTAGGTCTTGAAATTTGACAAGAAAATACATATAATAATACTTGTGAAAAGTTGGTTTTCAGAGGTGATTTATATGGATGCTAATTCGGTTATTACTGCTGTATTATCCCTTCTTGCAGGTATCGGAATTTTCCTTCTTGCCTGCTCTATGATGAGTTCAAATCTCGAATCCGTAAGCAGTAATAAATTAAAAGCATTGTTTTCAAAAGCATCCGGCAGCAAAATGCTCGGTGTAGGTATCGGTACGGTTGCAACTGCCGCTATTCAAAGCTCGGGTGCTACAACTGTTATGGTCATCGGTTTCGTTAACGCAGGTATCATGTCACTGACGCAGGCCGCAACGATTATTTACGGTGCTAACATCGGTACAACAATCACAGGTCAGATTGTTGCACTCGGTATGTTCGGCTCTAACGCAATTTCGACAACTATTATTTTCTCCGCCTTTGCAGGTGTAGGTGCTTTTATTGCATCATTTTCTAAAAACGACACTCTCAAAAAGGTCGGCGGTATTATTGCCGGCTTCGGTATGCTTTTTGTAGGTCTCAGCATGATGAGCTCTTCAATGGAGAGCTTTGCAGAGCTTGACTCTGTAAAGAATTTCCTTGCTCTTATCAAGAATGCCGTTTTACTTGTAATTATCGGTACAGTTCTCACTGCGATTGTACAAAGCTCGTCGGTTATGACATCCGTTGCAATCACGATGGTTGTAAGTGGTCTTATTTCACTTGACCAGGGCATATATCTTACAATGGGTTCAAATATCGGTTCGTGCGTGGTTGCTATCATTGCAGGTATCACGAGCAGTAAAAGTGCAAAGCGTACCGCTCTCATTCACTTTATTTTCAATGTCAGCGGTGTTATTTTATTTATGATTGTGAGCGGATTGTTGAAGCTCTTTACAGGCGCCGGAGTAAGCTTCGGTTCCATTCTGGCAGGCATTTTCCCGGACGCTCCGCAGACTCAGCTCGCTATGTTCCACACAATTTTTAATATTACTACTGTTATTCTTATTCTTCCTCTTACGAAGCATCTTGTTTCTCTCGTTGAAAAAATCATTCCCGAGAATCAGGAAAAAAGCGAGGTTGTACAGCCGCATCTTTATTATATTGATGAGCATATGCTCGCAACTCCCGCAATTGCCGTTCAGCAGATTAAAAACGAAATCATCAATATGGCTGACATTGCCATGCGAAATCTTGTGCTCTCCCTCGATGTTATCTGCACGAGAAACTATCACAACATTGAGCAGTTCAGAGAAAATGAAGAGGAACTGAATTACATTAACAGCCAGCTTGTTAACTTCATTGTTAAGGTTCCGCAGAATAATCTGAACATTCGTGATATCGTTTATCTTTCCACCGCATTCCATTCAATCAATGACATTGAACGTATCGGTGACTATGCTGAGAATATTATTGAATATTCCGACATTCTCAAGGAAGAAAACGCAGGCTTTTCAAAAGAAGCTCAGAAGGAAATATATGAGGTTGAGGCTCTTATAGGCGAGCTTTTCAGCAAGGTTATCGAAGCATACACACTCGTTGACGAAAAACCTTTCCTTGAAGCAAACATCATTGAGGATAAGGTTGACAAGCTCACAGAACGTATGTCAGGCAATCACATTTTAAGACTCGGTGAAGGCACCTGCTCACCTAATGTCGGTGCACAGTACATCTCACTCGCATCAAATCTTGAAAGAATTGCCGACCACTTTATTAACGTAGGTAAAACAATTTACAAATATAAATAATTATTGCAAAGGGTAGATTAAATGATATTCAACAACATTTTAGAGGCAATGGGTAACACCCCGATGATTAAATTACAGCACCTTCCCACCGGGGATTGTGCTGATATTCTCGTCAAGTTTGAAGGACTTAATGTCGGTGGTTCTATCAAAACAAGAACAGCATACAATATGATATTAGATGCTGAGGCAAAGGGCATTATCAATGAAAACACAGTAATCGTTGAGCCGACAAGCGGTAACCAGGGTATCGGACTTGCTCTTGTCGGTGCAGTCAGAGGATACAAAGTTAAAATCATTATGCCCGACTCGGTCAGCGAGGAAAGAAGAAAATTAGTCAACCACTATGGAGCAGAGGTTATTCTCGTTCACGATGCAGGAAACATCGGTGAATGTATCGAAAAGTGCCTTGAAACCGCACTTAAAATGCGTGACGAGGACCCGAATGTTTTCGTTCCGCAACAGTTTGAAAATCCTGCCAACAGTGCAATTCAGAGAACTCAGACCGCAAAGGAAATACTCGAACAGGTTGATGGTCCTATTCACGGATTCTGCTCGGGCATCGGTACAGGCGGTACAATCACAGGTATCGGCGAAGCTCTCAAGGAGCACAATCCCGACATGATAATCTGGGCAGTTGAGCCTGAAAATGCCGCAATTCTTTCCGGCGGTTCAATCGGAACTCATGTTCAGATGGGTATCGGTGACGGGGTAATTCCCGATATTCTCAATACTGATATTTATGACGATACATATATTATCAAGGATGAAGACGCTATCCGTGTTTCAAAGGAGCTTGCATCAAAGGAAGGTATTATGTGCGGAATAAGCAGTGGTACAAACGTTGCCGCCGCATTAGCTCTTGCGAAAAAGCTCGGCAAGGGCAAAACAGTTGTTACTGTTCTCCCCGACACAGCAGAGAGATATTTTTCAACACCGTTATTTGAATAATGATAACTTAGGGGATTTTAAAATGGAAACTCAAAAAAAGCGAGTGGAAAAATGGGATATTTTAAAGTTTGGTCTTATTTTTCTTGTGGTGCTGGGACATTTTGCGGATCAATATGTCGATACATCCAACATGGCGAAAATGATATTTATTTATGTATATTCATTTCATATGCCTTTGTTTATTTTTGTTTCCGGTCTTTTCAGCAAAAAAAATATATCAGAAAAAAGATATAAAAATATTTTTTCATTCTTTACACTTTATCTTTTTATCAAGATTGTAGACATGATTTCAAGAGTAATTATAAGCGGCGAAATTACTTTTTCCATGCTCAACGAAGGCGGTGCACCATGGTATGCGTTGGCAATTTGCATTTATTCTCTTGCCACGATTCTTTTCAGAAAAATTTCACCGAAATATGTTCTTGTATTCTCTGTAGTTCTCGCAGCCGTTGTCGGATACGACAATGACATTGCAACAAAATTTTCTCTTGCGAGAATAATAACATTCTACCCGTTTTTCTATGCAGGTTATGTTTTAAAGCAACAGAAGGTTGCAGACTTTCTATCAAAAAAGCCATTCAAAATTGCCTCGGCTATTATCCTTCTGACAGCCGCACTTATAGTTATTTTTAAAATTAATTCAATTTATTGGCTTCGACCTCTTTTGACAAGTGCAAGGTCGTATTCAAAGTTGCAAGAAGCAAGGATTTACGGAGGACTTGACCGACTTGCCTATTATGCAGTTGCATTTTTGATGGGCTCAGCCGTGATAAGTCTTACACCGAACAAGCTCGGGAACGGTACTATCGCAAAATTAGGCAGTCGTTCGATTCAGGTTTATGCTCTTCATTATACAGTTATTTATCTGTTATACGGATTTATCAGTTCAAAATCATATATTGCCGTCCATTCATGGGTAATATTCCCATTCGCATTAGTCACAACGTTGTTCTTCTCTATGAAATTTTTTGAGCCGTTTTTTAACACAATCCTCAAGCCGAAAGGATTAGACAAAAATGATTAAGGTTGTTTTTCTCGACATTGACAATACTTTGATTGATTTCAGCAAGTGCTCCCGTCTTGCAATAAAATACGGTATCGAGAGCATCGGCATGGAATACGAAGAAGTAATATTCGACACCTTTACACGTATCAATGACGAATTGTGGCTTGAAATCGAGAAAGGAACGATCACAAAGGAACAGCTCTACAACGAAAGATGGCACACTATTTTCAACGAGCTCGGAATCGACTATGACGGATTGAAATTTGAGTCGATTTTCTTTAACAATCTTACTGAAATTGCCATTCCCGTCGACTATGCAAAGGAGCTTGTTGAGTATCTTGCAGCAAAATACACGCTTTGTGCGGCAAGCAACGGTCCATACAAGCAGCAGGTAAACAGATTGACAAGTGCAGGAATGATTGACAATTTCAAGGAAATTTTCGTTTCCGAGGAAATCGGTTTTTCAAAGCCGAGCAGGGAATTTTTCAATGTATGCTTTGCTCGTCTTGGCGATGTCAGATCCGAGGAAGTAATGATTATCGGCGACTCACTCACCGCTGATATCAAGGGCGGTATAGACTGCGGTATGAAAACACTGTGGTACAACCATTTCAAAGCAGAAAATGACGGCAAAATCAACGCCGATTATACTGTGGATTCGCTCAAAGAAATTGAGAAAATTTTATAGTTGACATTTTATAAAATTAGTAATAAAATATATTTGATAAATCGTTGACGCAGACGGTTGCTATCAGAGAGCTTTTCAGAGAGCCTCATATTTGGTGAAATTGAGGTATTGTTCAGATTTCAACTACCACTGCCGAGTGCGTTCCGACATAAGGTTCGCCGTTTACCGCGTTAAGGTGTTCAAGTGGCGATTTTTTAATCGCAATACGGGTGGAACCGTGGAGTAGTAAATTATGCTTCATCCCTGATTTTTCAGGGATGAAGCTTTTATTTTTTAGGAGGATATTATGGTTAATGTAACTTTAAAAGGCGGTGTCGTTAAAGAATTCGATGACGGCATTATGGCTATGGATGTTGCAAAGGAGCTCGGTATGGGTCTTTTCAAGGCTGCCTGCCTTTGCAAAATAGACGGAGAATATGCAGACCTCCGCACACCAATCACCAAGGATTGTGAGCTTGAAATTCTCACATTTGATGATGACGACGAAGCAAAAAAGACATTCCGTCACACAGCTTCTCATGTTATGGCTCAGGCTGTTAAAAGACTTTTCCCCGAGGCAAAGCTCGCTATTGGTCCTGCAATCGACAATGGTTTTTACTATGATTTTGACGTGGAAAAGCCGTTCACTCCCGATGACCTTTTGAAAATCGAAGCCGAGATGAAGAAAATCGTGAAGGAAAATCTTCGTCTTGAAAAATTCGAGCTTGATGCTGACGAAGCTATTAAAATGATGGAGGAAAAGGGCGAAATATACAAGGTTGAGCTTATCAAGGAACACGCAGGCAAGGGCGAAAAGATTTCGTTCTTCAAGCAGGGTGACTTCGTTGAGCTTTGCGCAGGTCCTCACCTCCCCGACACAGGCAGAATAAAGGCATACAAAATCACCTCATGCACAGGTGCTTACTGGCGTGGAGATTCAACAAAGAAGATGCTTCAGCGACTTTATGCTACAGCCTTCACAAAGAAGGAAGAAATGGAAGCATATCTTGAGTCAGTTGAGGAAGCAAAGAAGCGTGACCACAACAAGCTCGGTCGTGAGCTTGAGCTTTTCACAACCTGCGACTACATCGGACAGGGACTTCCTATCATGCTCCCGAAGGGTGCAAGAATCATTCAGCTTCTTCAGAGATTCGTTGAGGATGAAGAGCAGAAGCGTGGTTGGTTGCTCACAAAGACTCCTTACATGGCAAAGAGCGACCTTTACAAAATTTCAGGTCACTGGGACCACTACCAGGACGGTATGTTCGTAATGGGTGAAGAAGGTAAGGACGATGAGGTTTTCGCACTTCGTCCTATGACTTGTCCGTTCCAGTATCAGGCATTTCTTAACAGACCTCGTTCGTATCGTGATTTGCCGTTAAGATATAATGAAACCTCTACTCTTTTCAGAAATGAAGCTTCGGGCGAAATGCACGGACTTATCCGCGTTCGTCAGTTCACAATTTCAGAAGGTCATCTTATGTGCCTTCCGGAACAGCTCGAAGATGAATTCAAGAATTGTCTTGAACTTGCAATATATATGCTTAAAACACTCGGACTTTATGAAGATGTTTCATACAGATTTTCACAGTGGGATCCTGCGGATACAGCCAAGTATATCGGTACACCCGAGCAGTGGGATGAGGCTCAGGGCATCATGAAGAAAATTCTTGACCACCTTGAAATCCCATACAAAATCGGTATCGGTGAAGCTGCATTCTACGGTCCGAAGCTCGACATTCAGATTAAAAATGTTTTCGGCAAGGAAGATACTCTTATCACAATTCAGATTGACCAGATGCTTGCCGAGAAATTCGGTATGGAATACACAGATGCTGACGGCACAAAGAAGAACCCGTATATTATTCACAGAACTTCTATCGGTTGCTACGAGAGAACTCTTGCTCTTCTCATTGAAAAATATGCAGGAGCATTCCCTGTATGGCTCGCTCCGACACAGGTTAAGCTCCTTCCGATTGCCGACAGACACCACGACTATGCTTATGAAATCAAAGCAAAGCTCGAAGCAAAGGGCATTCGCTGCGAGGTTGACGGCAGAAGTGAAAAAATCGGCTACAAGGTTCGTGAAGCAAGACTTGAAAAGGTTCCTTATATGCTCGTTATGGGTGACAAAGATATCGAAAACGGCTCGGTTGCAGTACGTAAGCGTGGTTGTGAGGAAGTTAGCAACATGAGCGTTGACGAATTTGTTGAGCTTGTTGTTGAGCAGACAAATTCAAAAATCATTTTCTAAGAGGAAATAAAAATGGCTATCGAAAAAGGAAAAAAATATTTCGAACAATTCGGCATCGCCGACCGTGTGCAGGAGTTCGACGTGTCAAGTGCGACAGTTGAGCTCGCCGCACAGGCATTAGGCGTTGAAGGTCAGCGAATCGCAAAGTCACTTTCGTTTAAAATTGATGACAAGGCAATTCTTATCCTCGCCGCAGGTGATGTCAAAATAGATAACAAAAAATTCAAGGCGACCTTTGCCACAAAAGCAAAAATGCTCACACCCGATGAGGTTGACTCTCTTATCGGTCATTCAATCGGCGGTGTTTGTCCGTTTGGAATAAATGACGGAGTTAAGACTTATCTTGACGAATCACTCAGAAGATTCACCACCGTCTTTCCTGCTGTCGGCAGTTCAAACAGTGCAATTGAGCTGAGCATCGAAGAGCTTGAAAAATACTCGCAGAATTTTACCGGTTGGGTTGATGTTTGCAAACTGCCGGAATAAGGAGTTGTTACAATGAATAATTACAGAATCGGCTTTGCCGAAAAAATCTTTGAAAGAGCCTTTATCGGAAAACAGCTTGGTGCCGATTATCACGAATTGAATGTTAATGCAACACACGATATGACTGACGAGGAATTTGACGAATTCCTTGCAAAAATCAAAGCTGAAGGTGTTTCGGTTGAGGTTGCAAAGAATATGATTCCGGGCGAAATGCAGTTTGCTATTGACAATCCGAATTTTGAGGAGCTTGACGAATATCTTGAAAAAGCCTTTTCAAGACTTAATAAATTGGGTGTTAAAATCGCCGTTCTCGGCTCATCGGGTGCCAGAAGCTATCCCGAGGGAGTTACTTATGAACAGGGCTTTTACAGACTTGTTTATTTCCTTAACGAGCATCTTATTCCTGTTTGTAAAAAATACAATATTGTTTGCGCTCTTGAAAATCTTTCAAAAAGAGAAAGCAACATTTTAAATTATATAGACGAATCATTGAGAGTTGTTGAGGCCTGCAACAGCGAATGGGTCAGAATTCTTGTTGATTTCTACCATTTTCAGAGAAACGACGATAATCTTGATTCAATTCGTAAGGCTAAGGATTATATCGTTCATACTCATTTTGCAAGCACAACAACCGACAGAAAACTCCCTGCAGAAACCGACAAAGACCCTTACGCAGAATACATCAATCTTCTTCGTGAAATCGGTTACACAGGCAGACTCAGCTTTGAAGCAGGCATTCCCGATGGTATGACCTTCGAGGAAGCCGGAGCAAATGCTCTTGCACTTTTCAGAAAATTATAAATCAGGTGATATTATGAAATATGTAGTTGTACTTTATGACGGAATGGCTGACTATCCCGTTCCCGCACTCGACGGTAAAACGCCGATGATGGTCGCAAACAAGCCTATTTTCGATTCACTCGCACAAAAGGGTGAAGTAGGTCTTGTGCGCACAGTTGCTGAGGGCTTGAAGCCGGGCAGCGACGTTGCAAACTTAAGCGTTATGGGTTATGACCCGAAAAAATATTACACAGGTCGTTCCCCTCTTGAAGCTGTAAGCATCGGCGTTAAAATGGCTGATGATGACATTGCTCTTCGCTGCAATGTTGTTACACTTTCAGACGAAGAAAATTATGATGACAAAACAATGATTGATTACTCCGCAGGTGATATCTCAAGCGAAGATGCCGCAGAAATCATTAAATCAGTTCAGGAACATTTCGGCGGCGGTGAATTTGATTTTTACAGTGGTGTAAGCTATCGTCACTGTCTTATCCACCACGGCGGTACAGTTGAGCTTGGCAACATGACTCCTCCGCACGATATTTCTGACAGGGTTGTAGGTCCATACATTTCAACTCACAAGAATGCAGAAAAGCTCACAGCTATGATGCGTGAGAGCTACGAATTCCTTAAAGACCATCCGACAAACAAGAGAAGAATCGCAGAGGGCAAACGTCCTGCTAACTCAATCTGGCTCTGGGGTGAAGGCAAAAAGCCGATGCTCCCGAACTTTGAAGAGGAATTCGGCATCAAGGGTGCTGTTATTTCAGCAGTTGACCTTCTCAAGGGTATCGGTCTTGCCGCAGGTATGTCAGTTCCCGATGTGGAAGGCTCAACAGGTTACATTGATACAAACTTTGAAGGCAAGGCAAATGCCGCAATTGAGGAGCTCAAAAACGGTTGTGATTTTGCATACATTCATTTTGAAGCTCCCGACGAATGTGGTCACAGAGGCGAGCCTGAAAACAAGGTTAAGTCAATCGAAATGATTGACAACCGTGTTCTTCCTATCGTTATTAAAGGTCTTGAGGAAATCGGCGAGGATTACAAGATTATGATTCTCCCCGACCATCCGACTCCAATCGTTACAAAGACTCATGCAGGTGACCCTGTTCCGTACATGATTTATCACAAGTCAGATGAAAAAGACAGCGGTGTTGACTCAATCAACGAGGAAACCGCAAAAGCAACAGGAAATTATGTTGATTTCGGACCAGGTCTTATAAAGAAATTTATCGAAAAATAAGGTGAGCCTATGTCAGTAAGCATCACAATTTGCTCCTCGCTTGAAAAGGTTTTCAAGCATTCCCCTGTTCCTGAAAAGACAAGCTCTGTTTCTGTTTTAAAGAACGAAAGAGCTGACTTTCAGATTGTTATTAACAGCGATAAAAACGAAACACTCGAGCTCCGTATGGGGCTTGAGTTACCTTATACAATTTACCATGTAGAAGAAATCTATGCAGGAAATGCCATACCCGAGGACAGACGTTCGTCGGAATATCTCAATGGCGGTGAAAGCGGATTCTATCCCGATTTGCTCCGTGAAACAGACGAAATCATCGAGGTTAAAAGCGGTGAAAATACTGTATTATGGATTGAAATAGAGGCAGTTGAGAGCGGAAAGCATACATTGAACATCAACGGAGAAAAGCTGACAATCAATGTTTCCGAAAAAGAAATCGAACCGCAGACACTTATTCATACTGACTGGTTTCATACAGATTGTCTGTCTACCTATTATGGTGTTGAGGTGTTCAGCAAGAAATACTGGCAAATCGTCGAAAGCTATATGCTCAATGCCGTAAAGCACGGCGTTAATATGCTTCTGACACCGATTTTCACTCCTCCGCTTGACACGCAGGTCGGCGGTGAGCGACCGACAGTTCAGCTCGTTGACGTTAAGGTCATTGACGGAAAGTATTCGTTCAGATTTACGAAGCTCAAAAAATGGGTTAATCTCGCCCTTAAATGCGGTGTGAAATACTTTGAAATTTCTCATCTTTTCACCCAATGGGGTGCTAAAGCCGCACCTAAAATCATGGCTGAAACTAAAGACGGTTATCGCAGGATTTTCGGATGGGAAACAGATGCATCATGTGATGAATACAGAGAGTTCATCCGTCAGTTTGCAAAGGCATTCAGACGCTTTACAGACAGAAATAATATTACTGAGCTTTGCTATATTCACACATCTGACGAACCGAGTACAGAAAACATTGATTCTTACAGAAATGCGTCCGAAATCGTTCAGAAGAATTTTAAAGGCTTTGAGCAGTTAGATGCACTTTCGCATTTTGAATTCTACAGCGAAGGTCTTGTAAAAACTCCTGTTCCCGAGGAGGGAAATATTGAGAAATTTGTCGGAAAGGTTCCGAATTTATGGACATATTACTGCTGCGGACATTTCCCGAGGAATTTGCCGAACAGATTGTTTGCACAGCCGTCAATACGTAACAGAATGCTCGGAACACTTCTGTACAAATATAATTGTGTCGGCTTCTTGCATTGGGGCTACAACTTTTATTTTTCGCAGTATTCAATCGCTCCTATTAACCCGTTTGAGGTAACCGATGCAGGTGGTTCATTCCCTGCAGGCGATGCGTTTGTTGTATATCCGGGCGAAAGCGGTAAGCCTATGCCGTCACTTCGTCAGAAGGTGTTCTACGACGGATTTCAGGATTATGCGGCATTGAAGACACTTGAAAAACTCACTTCGAGAGAAAATGCTCTTAAATTCATTAAGAATTATCTCGGCGACATTGATTTTCATACCTACTCAAATGATATTAAGGTGTTTGAAAAGTACAGAAATGCGCTGTATAAACAAATCAGTAAATAACAAAAAACAGTCCCGCGGGACTGTTTTTTACTTTCTTAATATCTTTCTGATGTTTCTTTGCCACTTTCGGTAATACACTATTTCAAGATTGCCGAGTGCGTAATCATAAAGGAGAAATGTTATCAAGCCAAGCACCACGAGAAGCGGAATCATAAACTTGTTCGTTTCTTCAAGAAGCTCCGTTGAAATAGAGAAAACTCTCATCATAACAACATATGAGGCTACAATCACAACAACAAAAATTGACCCCTTTACTATAATGGAAACTATTTTATTCAGCTTATCAAGCGGCACCTTTAATATCGGATAATAGCCGACTACCGCAATATATATCGCTACAGCTTCCTTCTCGGGAGCAACGAATGCAGACACGATTGATGTGCCGACGTAAACCGCCATCGCCCATTTCCAGTTGCATTCAATTCTCATAAACATTACAAACAAAGCCGCAATCGCAGGAATTGAATAGGTCAGAAACGGAATCAGTGACGACATCATCATAATTGCAACCGACATCGCAATCAGCATTCCGCCGAGAGCTGTTTTAACTGTGTTTTTCATTCACTCACCTATCAGCAACAACGAATTAAATCTCCGCCCATACACTCGCAACAGCAATCTGCACACAGAAGTGTTGAACAAATATTGCACGGGTCTCCGCAGCCGCTTTTTTCTTCACGATTCGGGTTAAAATTGCCCTTTCGCTCTCTGTTAAGCTGTTTGTATGCGGCATCATATTCGGGATTCTGCGGCTCCATTTCGTGAGCTCTTTTAAAGCTCTCAACAGCACTTTCAAGCCAGCCGCGTCTGTGCTGAATTGTACCCTTAAGATAATACCATTCTGCACTTCTTCTCTGATATGGTATTCCGTCAAGCAACATCTCGGCATCATCAATTCTGCCCGAATCGAGCGTTGCCTTAATATCACCAAACTCAGAGGATGCGTTTGTCGAATAGTACGTATCATTTCCGTTTGAATTATTTGTACTGTTATTATTCCGATTACCGTTATTCATGATAATCGCATCATATGCGTTGTTCAGTTCATCCATTTTTGCCTGGTCATCGCTGTACATACGTGCTTTATCTCTGTACGCACATTTTATGTCATCCATCGACGCTGCAGGTGAAACACCGAGCACCTCATAAGGACTTCTCATTTATTATCCTCCTCATTTAATACCTTTTTCATTACCGACCTTGTACCATAAATCAGTACATTAGAAATAATATCATCAAATTTATAAAATTTCAACATATTATAGCTTATTACTGCCTCATTTACAGTGTGTGTAAGCATTTCCTTTGCGTATTCCTTAAAATTATCCTGTGAATACTTTTCTTTAAGCGGATTAAAGCCGCCTTTTTTTATATCATCTCTGACATCATCGACCGCATCAATAAGATAAACCCATCTGCCGATTAAATACCCGAATCTGTACATTTTATCAAAATCACTGCATTCGATATTATATTTAAGAAGCTCTCCGAGCATTCTTGCACTCGGGTCAGCCGCCTCATCAATTGAGCAGGTCCTTTTTTCAATTTCAGTCTGTCTTGCCATCTGCTCAGCCATCATTTTTGCCATTTCAGGCTGATATGCACGTGCTTTTTTGAATTTTGATTTAGCATACGGCAACAAAATTTTACAAAGCAAGCTTTTGAAAAAACCGCTGTCTGCAATATTGTCAAGAAGCTTATAATACATCGTCAGAATTGAAATATCCGCCGTATATTCAAGGTCTTCGTTGTTTTTTTCAAAGCTCAGGCATTTTTTGGCAGGATTGAATGTGCACCTTGACGCAGTAACATCGGGACATCCGTCACGCACAGCCATACGTACAACTGCAAAAAAAGTAAAGTCATATGACAATATCATTCTCGCAAGCAAGCCGTATCTTTTTCCGAGCTGTTTACAAAGTGAACAATAGACACCCTTATAATATTCGTAATCCTTAAATTTCATTTCCGGCTTGTATGCCCTGACGTAACCTATCACAAATTTACCTCAAAATATTATTCTTGTAGTGAAGTGATGTCCGCATTTCGGACAGGTTATATTTCGCTTTCCCCGTTTTTTTGAAAGTCTTAAATTTTCCCCGCAATTCGGGCAGGTGCGAAATCTGTGTGTTTTACGGTACTGAATTTTCAGCTTTCGTCTTTTGCTACGCTTTTTAATCGAATCAATTCTCTCATTCAATCTCAATGAGTACAGAATTCTTTCGAATTTCATTTCTTCCTGTTGGCGTTTGAAGGTATCCTTTGACAAAAATCTGAACAAAGCGAATCCGAGAAAGACAAGGGCAACTGCTAACACAATTAGTCGTATTCTTGTATACCTGAACAGCATTGTTCCTATTCCGTTAATAAGAAGATATGCTATTACCAACGCAAAATTCAACTTATCATAGCCATATCTGCCATACATAAATGTTCTGAATTTTTCAATAATGTTTCTCATAATGCTACCTTTTAATATTTTAGTATCACTATTATATACGATTTTACTGCGCAATGTGTTACGGTTTTATGAATTTTCATTGCTCATATTAAATACAAGCTCACCGCCGCTGAGAAGCTCAGATGCAGAAATTGTATAAGAATCAAGCTCTTTTCCGTTAAAAGTAACTGATTTCACGTAAATATTGCTATCCGAATTATTATTTACAATAATGGTGATTTTGTTTGAATTAAATAGCTTTATTTCTGCCTTATCCACAATCGGAGAGCCGATAATAAAGAGATTCTGTCCTGCAACAGGAAATAATCCGAGTGCAGACAGCAGATAATAAGAAGACAATGCACCTGTGTCGTTATTTCCCGGTAGTCCTCCCCTGCCGTTTGTGAACATATATTTCATTCCTGCACGAATCACCTCGCAAGTTCTGTCATGACGGCCTGCAAGAACATAGGTGTACGGAGCTTCGGTATCGGATTCGTTGTTAAAGCCCTCAAACCTTCCGAGAGTAAAGCCGATTCGGATAGGCTCATAATCAAGCGGAATTGACGGCTGAACCGTGTCGGGCTTTCCGTAGCCGAAGAAATCGTCAAGGAGCTTAATGAATTTTTCCCGACCGCCTGCAATATTAATTCTTTCATCCATATCGACCATCTGACGGAAGGAATAATTATATAGTGTACCCTCATAATATTCGCTGTCTGTTTTAAGCAGACCTGTTTCGGTTGAAAAGCAATTTTTCCACCTTTGTGACAGTGGATAAAGTCGGTTATATATTTCGTCTTCACCGATTTCCTTTGCAACCTGTGAAGCCAATGCACAACAGTCAGCCATATCAAGCATAAAGGTGTGCGACTTGCATCGCCCGTCAATAGTAAAATCTGTTTTATTCGGTGCAAAGATGTCGGTGTCAATCATTTTAAGCATTCTGCGAGCATCAATTTTCACACCATAGCGATATGCTGTAAGTAAAACATAACAACCAAGTGTTCTTGCCTGTGTATCGTGCTCAACAAATCTGTCACAAAGTCCAAGACTGTTCGGAATATGTCCGAGCTTCTCGCCGACAGAAAGAATTGTTTCACAGATTTCCTCCGACTCGTCCTTGTAAAGTATAAAAACAAGCGGAAGCTGAGTTTTGTACATATCCCAAAGTGTCGCAAAATCGGCATAAAACGGCTTATCCTTGTCATAAATAAAGCTCTCACCCGTCCAATTTGACGGCTTTGTGATTGAGTGGTAAAAGCAGGAATAGAAAAGCTCTCTTAGCTTCTCGTCCTTTGTTTCAATTGAGATTGCATCAAGCATTTCATCCCATTTAGCTTCTGCATTTTTCTTCTCAATATCAAAATCGGCTGTATTTTCGATGTCTGCAAGTGCCCTTTCACAGCTTACAAGTGAAATCGCAACCTTGAGCTTACATTCTTTGCCGAAGCCTGCGCAGATTGCCTTTCCTCCGTCAACAGAAAATTCTCCATCTCCCTCAACAGCAAAATAAACTGCAATGCCCTCAATATTTGCCGATGCAAGAATAATATTTCCTGTTTTTTCAACCTTCAGCTCTTCAACAGTACCACGATGCTCTTCGTCATAATGAAGACCGTTATTTGAAAAATCAATTTCAACCCTGCCGTTATCCTTATCAAAGATATATCTGTGCAGTGCAACCTTACGATTTGCAGTTAACTCACAGAAAATATCATCGAGCCTGCAGGAATAATATCCGGGTCCGGCTTTTTCATCTGACGGAAGTCGAATCTCTTCACTGCTGTCATACACCGGTGCTACAAGACAGTAATTGTAGTAAAATCCGATTGTGCCGACACCCGTCTGCTGAATATGTGCAAAGCCGTAAATTTTCTCTCCGTTTTCAAATTTTACAGGAGTCGAATAGGTATTAGGCAGGTGATTACCATAGCCTGTGGGATATCCGCCCGAATACGGAGCAACACTCATTGCACCAAACGGCAGACAAGCCGCCGGAGTTGTATTTCCACAGCAAGCCTTCAGAAAGCACCATTTATTCGCAATGCCCTGCGGCTTTGGCAGATTAATTTCACCATTTCCGAAAAACACATCAACATATTTTGAATTACCCATATATATCACCTGCAAAAATTATTGCTTTAATTATATATTTATTGTACTTATTCGTCAATAATTACAGAACAATTTAGTAAGATTTTACAGTTTACTATTTTTATGTAATTTGGTATAATAAGATGAAATTATATGGAGGTAATATTATGGCTATTGTAAAACTTGTTTTTGCGTTTTTACTCTCATTAACGCAGATTCTCACACCTTATTGTCAATTTGCATTCAATGGCGGAATTGACAAATTCTTTGAGGATTGGTCGGCAACTGACACATTCGCAGAGGATTATGCTGTTGAGCTTGAGAAAGACCCGAACAAAGATTTTGTTGTTCTTAACTTCTCTGACATTCAGCTCAATCCGCAAAATGTTTACAGCGAATATGGTGAAATGACATACGAAATGATTAAAAAGACTGTTGCTGAGGTTAAGCCTGACCTTATTACTCTTACAGGTGACAACTCATCAAGCAAGGTCGGATATCTTGAGCTTATCGAGCTTTTCGATTCATTTGAGATTCCATGGGCTCCCGTTATGGGTAATCACGATGGTGACAACGGAAATTATCACCATGAGGGCTGGGACTCGAAGCAGCTTACCAATGCTGAATACTGTCTTTTTAAATTCGGTCCTAAGGATATGGGTTACGGTAACTACATTATAAACATTACAGAAAACGGAAAAATCATTCACTCATTGTTTATGGTTGATACTCATTCAGGCGCCGGTGATACTGACGCAGGTAAAATAAATTACGGTAAAGGTGCTGACGGTTCTGATTTAATCGGTTATGACCACCTCTGGGCAAATCAGATTGAATGGTACAAGTGGGCTGTTAACGGTATAAAGAGTGTTGCTGGTCGCACCGTTGAAAGTACGGTATTCTTCCACATTCCTGTTTACGAGTACAGAACCGCAAGAGATCTTATGTGTTACACAACTACCACCGAGAGCGGTTCAACAGAGTTCTTCCCGACAGTTGAAAGCATGGATGTTTTCGGTTCACTTCGTGAGGGCATCTGCTCACCTGAGGGCAACAACGGCTTCTTTGATGTATGCCTCGAGCTCGGCTCAACAAAGACAATGATTGCCGGTCACGACCACACAAATGACCTTGCCCTCAATTACAAGGGAATTAACCTTGCATATTCTCTCAAGGGTGGCTACGGCTCATACTGGGATGAGGACAAAATCGGCGGTTCGATTCTCTCAATCAATTCTGACGGAGAAGCAAGCTTCTCGCATCACTACGCAAACGCAAAATAAACACTGAATTCAAATGACCTTGTTCTTTAAAATTGAACAAGGTCATTTTTATTTACATATTATGTTGTCAATCAGTTCACCGTAATACTCGGGCGGATAGTTCATTTTTACATAGCAATGCCGTCCGTCACTATCTTCGGTAAAATGGCTTCCTCCGTCTTTATCTATTGTTGCTTTTCCGTAAACAGGTGTGTACCCTGCTTTTTCAAAATCATCAGTTACAGCAAGCAATGACACCATCGGGTCCCACGAGCAACGTCCTTCGGGATGTCCGTTAACACTGAAAATTTCGTAAATAATAGAATACTTCGGAAAATTCTTTCCGCTTATCGTGTTGATTCCGTTTTCAAAGCCCGAAAAAACAATCGGTGTCGGCCAGCTTTCACAAACAAATATTGCCGATTCTACAGCAAGCTCACTTGCACTCAAATTGTATTCCTTCTTGCCGTCTTCGTCCCATTTTCCGCCCATTATCCACAGCTTTTTTACCTTAGATTTTACAAGCTGAGTTCCGTCAAGCGGTGAAAGCTCGTCCGCCTTGCTCTCAAGCAACCACTTAAGATTATTAAGAAATCCGATTGAAATAATTTCAACAGGTTCATCACTTTCACTAAGCAAGCGTCGATACATTTTTACAGGATTTTCATACTCGGTTCTGTCCGAATAACGTGAGCTTGGCTTCTGATATTTCGGTTCACCCTTATGGACAACCTTTTCATTTATACCGATTGGCATATTTTGAATTCCGTCCGCAATAAGAACAGCATCTACAGAACGGACAGAATACTCTGTGAAAGTATTAATGCTGACACCGAGCAATTCTATTTCCTTTTTCTTGTGCTTTTCTATGAGTAGCTTAAGTGCCGCCGCATCGTCGCAATCCGTCCACCAGTCGGTTTCAAGTATTATTCTTTTCATCAGTCTTTTTTCACAGCCTCAATAATTCCGCTTGCAAGTCCTGCAACACCCTGTATTTCCGAAGGAATAATAATCTTTGTTGCCTGACCGTCAGCGGCCTTTTTAAATGCCTCAAGGCTCTGTATAGTAAGATATCCGTCGCCCGGCTTAGCCGCATTGATAAGCTCGATTGCCTTTGCTTCGGCCTCCTGGATTTTGAGAATTGCTTCAGCTTCACCCTCAGCCTCACGTATTTTCGACTCTCTGATAGCCTCTGCGTGGAGAATTGCGGCCTGCTTTTCACCTTCTGCGGCGAGAATCTGTGATTCCTTCTGACCTTCTGCAACGAGAACCTTACTTGCCTTTTCACCCTCAGCACGAAGAATTGCTTCACGGCGCTGACGTTCTGCCTTCATCTGCTTTTCCATCGCATCCTGAATTTCGGGAGGAGGAAGAATATTTTTCAATTCAACTCGATTGATTTTAATTCCCCACGGGTCGGTCGCCTCATCAAGAATACCGCGAATCTTTGAATTGATTGTATCTCTTGACGTAAGTGTGTGGTCAAGCTCAAGCTCACCGATAATATTACGAAGTGTTGTTGCAGAAAGATTTTCGATAGCCGAAATCGGTCTTTCAACGCCGTAAGCGTAGAGCTTCGGGTCTGTAATCTGGTAGAAAACAACCGTATCAATCTGCATTGTAACATTATCCTTTGTGATAACAGGCTGTGGCGGGAAATCTACAACCTGCTCCTTTAACGATACATTCTTTGAAATTCTCTCAAAAAACGGTAATTTAACGTGAAGTCCCGTGTCCCATGTTTCCTTGTACGCACCGAGTCGCTCAACAACATAGGCTCTCGACTGCGGAACAATTTTGATGTTGGCAACAATCAAAAACAAAACAATTAATAATAAAATAACAAGTACAGTTACACCTACAGGTCCCATAATAACACCTTATCCTTTCTTGACGAGGAGCTTTGCGCCCTCAATAGCCTCGATTTTTACCTTTTCATCCTTTTCTATTTTCTGTCCATCAACAGTCCTTGCCGTCCATTCAAGACCGCCGACCCTTGCCGCACCTTTACCGAGTTCATTATCAATGTCCTCGGTCACTATTGCGATTTGACCAATATGTCTGTCAGCATTTGTCGGAGATTTCTCTGCCCTTGTAAATCTTTTTACAAAAGGTCGTGTTGCTGCAAGAACAATTGTTGAAATAACCGCAAAAATCAATATCTGCACCCATATCGGCGACCCGAAAGCACAGGCAATTAGTCCGCCCACCGCTCCGAGCGCAAACCATATGGTTACAAGCTGAACAGTTACCGCCTCAATTATTACAAGAACAACAGTCAACGCAATCCATACCCACAGCATACTATCACCTCTTTTTTCGGATTGTAGCACACTGTTAATTTTTTGTCAATATCTTTTTAAAAAATATTTTTAAGTAAAATTTTCTCACTTTCCTTAACGTGATTAAGGGTGTTAATGCAATCATTCAGCGTTTCGAGATACTCGTCGCAAAGCCCCTGCTCATCGTAATTTTCAAGGCACCTTATTCCGATTTCAACAGAATCTATTTCACTGTGCGGAAGAAATGCCGACATAAAGCTCTCAACACTCTCCCACTCCTCTTTGATTTCATTTGCACGATTTTTGTCAGTTGTCTGACTTGTTATTACAAGCTCCCTGTCCTGCTCCATAAGTTTAAGAATCTTATCACTTTTTTCCTGTATACAACAAACTACAAGCACACTGCCTCCTACACTCAGCGCAATCAAAAGTATCGCCGCAACAATTCTTTTCATTCTACCTCTCCCTTTTCACAATTGTATAATTCTTATATTTGTCACAAAGCATAAACATCACATCATTTTGTGAAATATTATTTTTATTAAGTATTTTTGCTATTTCTTCCTTTGAAATATTACTTTCCTTCATAGCTCTTATTAAGAATTTTCCGTCATTAATAACCATACACATGAGGCCCTTTGTTTCATTCGGAAAATCAATCATTTCTGCGGTCACGTTCTGCTTTTCGGGCTTGAGCATTACACTCAACTGTCCGTTAGTTTCAACCACGGCATAACGCACATCCTCAATGTCAAAAACATCCTTCTGCCGAAGCTGGTCGAGCAGGTCATCCATTGAAAAGCGAAGTCGTTTCATCTGCTTCTGGTCTATTTTTCCGTCACGAATCACAACAAGTGAATTACCTTGAAGCAAGCTCCTCATTTTTGTACTTTTAAGGCTGACATAAGAATTAATAATCTCAAAGGCAACGAGAAGCATCACCGCAACAATTGAATTACCAAGCGGAAGTCCGTTATCCTGCATCGGAATAGCGGCAATCTCGGACAAAAGTATCGTTATTACAAGCTCGGTATGCTGCAATTCGCCGAGCTGACGTTTTCCCATAATTCTCATACAAAAAATAATCAATACATACAGAATTACTGCACGGCACAAGGTCACAAGCATAATATCACCCGCAAAAAGTGTTGGCAAATTAAGAAAATTTATGCAGAAATTATTGAATGAGCTTTGCGAATATGGTAAAATTAAGAAAACATTTACGGAGGGTTATTATGGGTAAAATTATCGGTATCGGTGGCGGCTTCGGCGGTCAGGACGCACTTGACCTCGCACGCTATATTATTAAGCTTTCAGGCAAGGAGTATCCGAATGTGCTTCACATTCCGACAGCAGGCTATGACTTTGCTGACGGCTCAACAATTTGTATGTTTTCACGTCTTGGCTGTGATGTTGATGTGCTCTATGTCACACACGCATATATGACAGAGGAGCTTGTTGCAAAGCAGATCAGAAATGCAGATGTTATACAGGTTTCGGGTGGAAACTTAAAGTTCCTTATGGACAAATGGAAGAAAATGAATGCAGACAAATATCTCAAAGAAGCATTTGACGAGGGCAAGGTTCTTTTCGGCACATCCTCGGGCAGTATGTGCTGGTTCAGAGAGGGCTATGACGATTGCGGTCCTGAGGGTGACTTTATGTTCGTGGATTGTCTTGACCTTATTCCGTATGTAAACGTTCCGCATTATGAAGGCAAAAACTGGCAGACCTTCAACGCAGTTGCATCCACTCGTAAAGAGTCCGCTATCTGCTGTGAAAACGATGCCGCAGTGAGCTTCATTGACGGTAAATGTGAATTGATTATCGCCAACGATTCACCGGATGCGAGAGTATGGTTCTTTGATGCTGAAGACGGCTACAAGCGTTACGATTTAACTCAGCATCCCGAAATTGTTGAAAGACTTTGATTTCGTTGTGCAAAAAGCATAAATAACCATTCTGTCAATAGGCAGTATATCCAAGATTTTGCTGTTCTATTGATTTGATTGCTTATGTTTGATATAATTTTTTCAATAAAAAAGAAAGGGCGATTTTATGAAAAAAATAATTTCGTTTATCCTTTGCATTGCAATGCTTCTTTCCGTTGTAATTCTCCCTGCAAGCGCAGGCGATGAAATTCTTGTTACAGAGGGAACAATGGAATCTGCTTTTGCAGAGGATGAAAACAGCCTTGTTGTTTTCGTAACAGGTATCGGTCAGTCATACTCTTATTTGTTCGAGGACAAATATCTTGAAGACGGTGCTTTTGAAAACGGCACACTTCACGATTATGAAAACTACGCTCCGCTCATTGCAAACGGACAGTTTGAACGTGTATGGAATCTCATTGATTTCAACATTGAGTCAGTTATCCCCGAGCTTGTTATCATTGTTGCAAAGCTCGCTTTGAGTGCAATTCTCGGCACATATCTCATTACAAGTGAAGAAATGAGCAATATGTTCTCGAAGGCAGTTACAAACAACATCATTGATGAAAACGGAAACGCTCCGATTAATGTTGTTACTCCGAGATATGCAATGCCTGTTTCAGAGTATCCGGGTATCACAAGAGATGACGGCACATATTACAGCGAAGCAAGACGTCGTTTCTTCAGCTCAATCCCGTGCGAAGATATCGCAAAAGACAAGTTCGGCGAGAATTACGAGGATTTCCTCTATTGCTTCAACTACCCTGCTTTCTCATATACACAGAGAAACGCAACTGAGCTTCATGAATTCATCGAAACAATCCTTGCAAACAACAAGGTTGGTGCAAAGAAGGTTGTTCTTGTTCCGATGAGCATGGGTGGTGCTATGGTAAGTGCTTACCTTGCAAAATATCCGGATGTTGCAGACAATCACGTTCGCAGAGTTGTAAGTATCGTTGGTTGCTGGAACGGAAGTGACATTGTAAGTGACCTTCTCAACATCAACTATGCTGAAAATTCACAGGAGCTTTTCTACAGTGGTCTTTTCGCTGACACAATTAATACAATGGCTCAGCCGCCTTATGGTGATATTGCCATGTTTGTAATGAGATTGTTCCCGCAGTATATGCTTTCAAATCTTGTTCATCAGTTTATGGAGAGCCTTGTAAATGACGTTTTCCTCAACACTCCGTCATTGCTTGTTCTTATCCCCGATTACTTACACGATGACTTCGTTTCCATGATTACAAAAGAATCGGTTTACAACGATGTTCAGGCATATTATCTTGCTCAGTCCACACTCAAGGAAAGACTCGCAAAGCTCGAAGCACAGGGAATGACATTCTCATTCATTTCAGGCTACGGTGCTGAATACGGCGCATTTGAGTATCCTTTCTTCAAGTTCTTCGCATCAGCTGAAACTACAAACAGCGACGAAATTATCAACATCGGCTCGACCGCTCCCGGTACAAGCTGTGTTCCATACAATCAGAAATTTACCGACACCGAAGGTAGAAGACTTTCTCCCGACGGCTCAATTGATGCTTCAACAGCCTACTATCCTGACTGCTGTTGGTATTTCAAGGGTCAGAAGCATCAGCTTGACTACAACAACAACGCATTAAGACTTGCTATTGAACTGGCTCTCGGTAATATAAAAACCGTTCAGGATTGCGATAATCTCGAGGAAGACGGCTATTACTTCCCGCAGTTTAACGATTCAAGAGACCTTAAGAAGCTCATCAAGTCATATCTCCCCGACCTTGAAAAGTACATTAAAAACACCGGCTATGTTCTTACAGCGGACGAGCAGAAGCTCTACGATGAAGTTATCGCAATGAAGAACAACACAGTTAACAATCGTGAAGCCGACGATGCTCTTGTAGCTGAATTCTACGATATGCTCGTTGAAATCGGTGTTTACGAGGAGCCGACAG
This sequence comes from Ruminococcaceae bacterium UBA1767, assembly GCA_002315505.1. Classification (GTDB taxonomy): domain Bacteria; phylum Bacillota; class Clostridia; order Oscillospirales; family Acutalibacteraceae; genus CAG-488. The sequence goes on along the minus strand of DCGX01000062.1, from coordinate 4,930 downwards.
CTGAGGACCATGCAAAGGATATTCTTAACGATGTCCTTAATACGGCAAACAAGGTTCTCTACAAGGTAATGGGTAAAAAGTCATATTTCAACAAATAAAGTGAGAGGTCAAAATGGATAAAATAGAATTGACAAGGGACGATTATACAGACCCACAATGTCCGTTTTGTACTGACCAGTATGCAAAAGAACCTCCTGTCCGCAGTATTCCTGTGGGCAGGATTATTTCTAAGCTCGATGAATTGCTGAGCAAAAACGATTACGAATCTGCCGAGAGAACACTCTCCTACTGGCTGACGGAGGCTATTAACGGCAGAGATAAACGTGGTGAGCTTTCGGTAAGAAACGAGCTTATGGGACTTTACAGAAAGTTGGGCAAAAAGGAGCTTGCAATCGAAAATGCAGAAAAATCGCTCGAGCTTATTGACGAGCTTGAATTGACGGAGTATGTCAGCTCCGGAACAATTTATCTCAACTGTGCTACAGTTTACAAGGCTTTCTCAATGGCTGAAAAAGCGATGCCGATTTTTGAAAAAGCACTTGGAATTTACGACGCAAATTTAAAGCCGGATGACACTCTTTATGCAGGACTTTACAACAATATGGCGCTTGCTCTGACCGATTTAGACAGATTCGCTGAAGCTGAGATGTACTACAAAAAAGCAATAGAATCGCTTTCTGCACTTAAAAACAGTGAGCCTGAGCAGGCAATTTCTTACCTTAATATGGCTGACTGCGCCGAAAGAGAAAAAGGCTTTGAAAATGCAGAAAAAGAAATACAGAGCTATATTGAAAAGGCTGTTGAATTATTGGACACGCCTGCTCTTCCTCAGGACGGAAACTATGCATTTGTATGCGAAAAATGTGCCCCGACCTTCGGCTACTACGGGTATTTTATGTATGAAAAAGAGCTGAAGGAACGTGCAAGGAGGATTTATGAAAGGAATTGAAATTGCCGAAAAATTCTATGAAGAATTCGGCAGACCTATGCTCAGTGAACAATTTCCCGATTTGCTGACAAAAATTGCCGTCGGTTTAGTCGGAAGCGGTTCGGAATGCTTAGGCTTCGATGATGAAATTTCTACCGACCACGATTTTGAACCCGGCTTTTGCATCTTTATCCCCAGCGAAGATATTGTAGACAGGAAAACTGCATTTCAGCTCGAAAGAGCTTACTCGGGGCTGCCGAAGGAATTTATGGGACTCAAAAGAAGCAATTTAAGTCCCGTCGGCGGAAATCGTCACGGAGTAATCCGCATTGACGAATTTCTCATCGGAAAGGTCGGATGCTCCGACGGCAGACTCACATCACGTGACTGGCTTACAATTCCCGAAAGCTATCTTCTTGAGGCTACAAACGGTAAAATCTTTTTCGACGGATACGGTGAATTCAGCAGAATAAGAGCTTCTCTTTCAAATATGCCCGAGGATGTCAGACTAAAAAGACTTGCAGGAAATCTGATAACAATGGCACAGGCAGGACAATACAATTATTCAAGATGTCTTTCTCACAGCGAAACAGGTGCGGCACAATTAGCCGTCTGTGAGTTTGTAAAAGGTGCTATGGCTGTTATTTTCCTGCTTAACAAAAAGTATCAGCCATATTATAAATGGAGCTTTAGAGCTATGCGACAGCTCGACAAATTCAGTGCTCTTGCTGACACGCTTGAATTCCTGCTGATGAGCGAAAACGATGAGGAAACCTCGAAAACGAAAGCACTCGTTATTGAGGACATTGTGTTAATAATCATCGAGGAATTAAAAAATCAGCAGCTTACCGAAGCGGTATGCAATGACCTTGAGAGGCACGCATATTCCGTCAACGATAAAATTGCTGATTCGGGTATTCGGAATCTGAATATTTTTGCGGCAGTATAAAGCTGTTATGCTTACAAAATAGAATAGAAATAATAAAAGAAGAATTTCAGGCAAATCTTATCTGATAACACCTTGAAATTCTTCTTTGTTTTTATTTTGTCTTAATCCTTGCGAAGTATTCGCCGTAAATCCAGCAATCATCTGAATTTTTGAGATAAACTGTCATCGGCACATTCTGATATTCTGACGTGAGCTTGATATCACTCAGGTCGATTTTAGCCGCAACAGATGAAGTATCGAGCTTTGCAAGACTATCACTTGCTCCGACAATTGTAATTTCACCGACTGCCGAATAGTCAATGTCAAGATTCTGATTTGTTGTTCCTCCGACAAGAATACTGTTTTCGTCAATAGTAATCGATTTAAGAGAATAGCCTTCAACATTGACCTCAGCTTTAAATTCCTTTGTGCCGTCAAGAACTTTTACATCCTTAATTTCATTCGACTTGAACGTAAAGCTCTGCTCTCCTGTTGTCAGCTTATTGAAATCCAATGTGCCAACCTCAAGTGATGTAGTTTCTTCTGTGCCATTCTGAAGCACAGCAACCTTCACACTTTCGGGTGAAATCGTATATGACGGAAGTTTATTAAGAAGACTCGTCGGAGCATTCTTGAATGCTATTGAAGTATTAAGCGTCTGAACCTTGTACACAGGAAGAGTAACTGGCATTTTCATTTCCGGCTCTTCCTTAACACTAACGTGTGAAATGTCATTTGTGTCAAAGGATAAGGTAGCATCGAGCGTAGTGCTCTGTGATAATCGGTCTTCTATTACAATATCAGCATATACGTTGTTAATCCTGTCAATTTCAGTTTTTGCACCCGTAAGAGTAACCTTCTGATGAGTGAGAATAATATCATTTTCATCAAAGGAATATTCCTTTTCGACAACACCGTCCTCTGAAATAATTCTCGGTGTAACCTCAATTTCCTTTTCCTCATAGGTATCAAAAAATACGTCAATATAATCAGCGGACAGTCCGATTATTTCGTAATCAGCATCCGTATCCTTTGTGGTTACCTTCAGCGGAAGATTGTGATTTCCTGCAGAATTAACGTATGCTGTCTGTGCCGTAACCTCAAAATCATCGGCTGAAATAAGATTGCCTCCGACAATATAACGGCTTCCCTTAACTGTCACGTCAACCGTAAATTCGCTTTCACCGAAAATCTGTAAGCCTAATTTATCAGGAACACTGTTTTCGAGATTAATTTTAACAGGAACTGCCTCAACTGCATTTTCTATAACAGGAGCATACTCCAGTGCTACAACTATCCAGAAAACAAACGCTACAACAATCGAGAATAATGCAACAAATCTTGTGTTGGAGAAGAGACCTCTGAGGGTTAATTTTTTCTTACTCATTCTTAGACCTCTCCTTTATTTTATTTATTACAACAGTAATCGGATTTTGCTTTTCCTTCTTGCTGTTATCGGGAAGAAGATATGACATAAGTCTATCAATCAACACACCGTCAGAAACTCCTCTTTCGAGATTTCCTTCACAGGCAATGGAAATTGCACCCGTTTCCTCAGAAACAACCACAACCACAGCATCGCTTTTTTCGGTGATACCGAGCGAAGCTCTGTGTCTTGTGCCGAGGTCACTGCTGATATTGTTATTATCAGTCAGCGGAAGAATACATCCTGCCGCACAAACCCTGCCATCACGAATTACAACACCGCCGTCATGAAGCGGTGAATTTGGGAAGAACAACGAGCCGATAAGCTCACGAGTTACCTTTGCATCGACACTTGTACCTGTCTTCACAACATCACCGAGCATTGTATCACGTTCAAATACAATGAGTGCACCTATTTTTTTATCACTCATGCTCATGCAGGCTTTACAGATTTCGAGCAGAGCTTTTTTCTTTCTCTCATACAGTGCATCACCCTGCTGAGCACCGAAATAGTTAAGAAATCCAAGACGGCTTCTTCCCATTGTTTCAAGTGCGTGTCGAATCTCGGGCGAGAAAAGGATAACAAGCACGATGATAAAATCACCGAGTATTGTCTTGAAAAGATATGTACTCGCCTGCATATTTAAAAGATTAATAATCAGATAAAGTGCTCCGACAAGCAGAAGTCCCTTTACAATCTGAATTCCTCTTGTTTCCTTGAGCATCTTTATTGCGCTGAAAATTATGAATGCAACAAGTGCAATATCAAGAGTATCAGTTATAATATTGTATGATGAAAACAGTGCAAGCAATCTGTCCCACAGGACACTGATATTTTCTATTAAACTGCTCATGGATTTCCTCCCTTAAGTTTACTCATCATTTATTCTCAATCAGACATACGCAATGGGCGGAAATGCCCTCCTTGCGGCCTGTAAAGCCGAGATGCTCCTCTGTTGTAGCTTTTACGCTGACGCAGGAAACATCAATACAAACGGCTCTTGCGATATTCTCACGCATTTTTTCAATATGCGGCTTCATCTTCGGTGCCTGTGCAATAATCGTTGCATCGAGATTTATCACCTTATATCCCATTTTGTCAATATGCTCATTCACCTTTTTCAGTAAAACAAGGCTATCCGCACCCTCATACTGCGGGTCATTGTCAGGGAAAAGACATCCTATATCCCCTGCCGCCGCCGCACCGAGCAACGAATCGCTGATTGCGTGAAGAAGAACATCCGCATCAGAATGTCCAAGAAGTCCTTTTTCATGTTCGATTTCAACTCCTCCGAGAATCAGCTTTCTGCCCTCGACAAGCTGATGAACATCGTATCCATGTCCTATTCGCATTGTTCCACCGCCTTTTTATATTCTTCAAAGGTTACAAATGAATTGAGTATATCAATCATATTTTTCGTAGTTAATCTTTCGGGCAAATCGAGGACTTTCAACAGTCTCTTTCTCTTCGCCTTACTGTCTGCACCGCCCGTCAAACCGTCATCATAAAAATCGTTAAGAGTGATTTTACGGGCTGTGATATCGGTATTTTTTTCAAAGCCGACACCTGCTTTTTTCAAAGATTCTTCAATTATTTCAACAGGTACGCCCTCGACACCGAGCTTGCCCTCCTTTGACGGGGCATCCTT
>DCGX01000004.1:442-25038 GCA_002315505.1 Ruminococcaceae bacterium UBA1767 | reverse complement strand
AATATACTAAGCCTTGTCATTCTAATGAACAAAGTGACAAATAATCTCACCAATCAATTTGTTTGTTCACAAGTTTCCATGAAGACTCAAAAAAGAAGCCATTCATATGAGTGGCTTCTGATTTTTTATATATTGATAAGTACAAGACCGACTATACAGGTTATCACACCGATAATCTGCTTTACCGTAACCGTTTCCATATACGCAAATTTACCGACAAAAACAAGAATGCAGGCAAGCACGATATTCGCAATCAAGGATGCGTTGCTTATCTTCCATCCCGCTCTGTAGGCTAAAATATTGCCCAGCTCAAGTCCGATAATGCATACTCCGAGAACGAGTGCCGTCCAGTTGAGCTTACCCGCCTCCTCGATAATACTCTTATGAAGTCCTCCCTGAAAGAGAAACATCACAAACGATACTATCGCGGCAACGATATAAGTTACTGTCAGCGACAGAAATGCATTTGACTCATTCGGTGTGGATTTTGCAATTATGTGATAAAACACATTTGAAAGAACAACAAGTGCCACGGGCCAGATATAATTAAACATAATCTACCTCAAAAAATCGGCAGCCGGCTTTCGCCGACCGCCGTAAAATGTTATTAAAGAACGATTGAACCGCCGATAGCTCTTACACCCTTGAGAAGATAGTAAACAAGATATCTTGTGATTACTGAGAATACATAGCCTGCCTTTGACTCTGCCTTGTCAAGACCTGCGATGTTTGAACCACTCTCAAGTGCAAGGTCACTTACGTAAATCATTTCTGTTTCGTATGTGTTCGGGTTGTTCTCATCAAGTGTGATGAGCATTGCACCATGGTCAATGTAGCTTGAGTAAGACTTGAATGTTGCGCCCGGAACGTTGATAGCATCGATACCGCCAACATTAATCTTGTATGAATTCTGATGGTCGTGACCGAAGAACATAGCATTTACATCGCCTCTTGCAACGAGTGAATCCCACTGACCTTCATTGAAATATGACGGACAAGGAGCTTCTGCAAGAACACCGTCAAATGCGAAATAGTTCGGAAGATATGTCATTGAAGAACCATCAGCAAAGTTCTTTGTAGCCTTACCGAGCTGAATCGGAAGAGAGAACATAGCCTTCTGTGCAACTTCCTGCGGAACAATGTGCTGGAACATAATTGAAGGAACTACGCTGCCACCATTGAGTGTCTGAAGCTCTTTGCTGACTCTCTCATACCAATCAATCTGATCCTTACGAACACAGTCATAATACTCTGTGCCATCCTCAGCTGTTGCATAGTCACCGCTATCCATGAGCCAAATGTTATATGCAATCTTAGTTCCGTCGCTGCTCATAATCGGAAGATTATGTGTTGCACAGCCGTGGAGTGACGGGTCAGCATCGTATGCAAGACATCCGTCATAGCTCTGATATTTCAAAAGCATCTGCTCCTTTGTGATTGTCGGAGCTGACTCATCATCATGGTTACCGAAAACAAATGTGAACTTAACGCCTTTTTCCTCGAGAATCGGGAAAACCTCGTCGTAGCCCTTCCAGTAGCTTTCAACTGAGCCGTCCTCAGGTGACATAATGTTATCGCCTACGAAAACAACGAGGTCAGGCTGAGTCTTGTCAATAGCCTCTGACATAAATGTCTTAAGAGCATCGCCTACAGGATATCCTGACTGAATATCCGCAAAAGCGAGTACCTTGAATTTACCGTTTGAGTTAAACTTAAGCGGTCCGTCAATTTTAGCATAAGAAACTACAACGCAAGAGAGCATCATAATAACTGCCAATACAAGAGATAAAACCTTTTTCATAAAACAACCTCCATAGATTTTTTTATATAATACCATAAATTGAGTTTCAAGTCAATTTATTTAGTATCAACAAGTTTAATAACTCCGAAGAATGCGCACGAGAGCAACAGCTGAAGCATTATCGCAAAAATTGCAGGCAGGTCGCACACAGCCTGCAGACAGGACATAACAAGCATTATCACAAAGCTCATCAATGTGCCGATAATCATCAGTAAATCGGAGATTTTAAATGTTCTGCGAAGCGAAGAGGCAACACAAAGACTCTTCATAAATGAATATGCCGAGCCATCGTGAATTGACATTGCCTTAGCCGCCATCTTAGGACGAGTGTTGTATTTCTTGAACACTCTGCCTGAAGTGGAATTGAGAATCTTAATGTTATTAAGTCGCATATCATAGCAGCTTGAAATCATTTCCTCAGTAACATTCGGGTCGCAGTTATTCACGAGAATTGTAACACCGCTGTCACGCATTGTTTTAAGAAGCGGAGCAATTTTTTCGTCGGGAGCATAGTTTACAACTATCATTGCCGCCAGCTTATGGGCAATGGCAAGATAAAGCACTTCCTGTCCGCTGATAAGATATTTTTCCTCGTCAACGGTTTCGGGAATCTGAATATCGTGAGTAAGCATCATCGCACGTGTGCCGAGAATTGTCTTCTGTTCGTTAATCCATCCCGAAATCCCGAGTCTTTCCTCATAGCTGAAGGATTTAACCGCAGGAAGAATCTCTCTTCGGCTGTTTACCATTCCGTCAAACACACCGACAAGCGGACCGCCCGAACGAATAACAAGCGCCGCTGCATAGAGCATTGAGTCCTCAATACGCACATTCTTGAAATCCTTGAAGCCACGCATTGTACATTCTTCACGGTCAAACAAATCCTTACTGTCGAGCATAATTACATTTGTTCTGCAAAGCTCCTCGACTGCCGTCTGACACGAAATCATTCCGCCGTCCTTGTTGAATTTATTGTTTATCCAACGAAGTGGGAACTGATAAAGCAATGCTCCGTAAGCAGGAATACAAAGCGAGAAGGTAATAACAAATGCGGCAAAGCCTGTTGAAAAATCACCCTGCTTAACCCACGAAATAATCAGATTAATCAATCCGAAAACTGCACCTATGGGAATTGCGAGCTTAACAAATTTATCTGCCGCCGTTTCGCCTGTGCAAAGTTCAATCAGATGTGCAGGGAAACGCGTCTTACATGAATAACGAATTCTCGGACTCGGATGCTTCACATTTTTCGCAAGCTCAACAGTATCCTTATCGTCATTAATTCCCTCAATGCTGAACAGCTTATCCGAATTTTTGCCTGTGCACATCTCCATTGTGTCGATTGTTCGTCCGAGTACAACGTATTTATTCAGCTCACTCAGAAACAGCATTACAACGCCCATTCCCGAAAATACACTTACGGTGTTTTTATCGGTGAAGTAAAGTATGAACATCAGCAAATTCTGGAAAAAACACAATATTGCCGCCGCAAAAACTGCGGTATTGAGCGTAATTTCTTTCTTTTTCAGCTTTTCAAAAGTATCAACTATTGACTGGCTTGACACAATCAGTGCAAGTGAAATCGTAACAAGGCTCGAAAAAATCGTGAGAATTCTGTCACCGCCGACGGTTGTGCTGATTGACGAAAGTATCGCAATAATTATCGTTAATCCGAGAATCGCTCCGAGTGCAGTAAGACGTGTTTTCGACTTTTTCTGCTGCATACGGAGGTATCTTAACACACGATGTTCGTCTTCGGTTTTTGTATATTCAACTCCGTCGAATTTATCGCTGTCCTTTTTTCGAGGTCTTTCCTTATTCTGCTCGAACAATTCACCGATTTTCTCACTCTTTTCATCGTTGAGCAGGTCGGAATCCTTTTCTTTAAAGACGATAAACTGATCCATTCGTGCTTTTCTTCTTTTAAAAAGCTCCTTTTCGGCATCCTCTTCACTGATGTGATTTACATCCTCATCATTTTTATCAAAGCCGTTGAAAAAAATCTGACCTTCTATTGATTCATCCTCGGGTATACTTTTTTGCTCACCCTTAGATTTTTCAAGCTCCTCCTCACGGACGGTATCCGCCGACATAATCGTCGGTGCACCTTCAAGCTCGCTGTCATCAGCCTGACCTTTTTTAATTACATAGCCCGGCTTCTCGATAAAAATCTTTTTCGTTTTTCCGTCATCGGACTCGAGTTCTTCTTCTTCGGCTAATTCCTCGTCTTCATCATCGTCATATTCGTTTTCTTCGGGTACGATGCACTTTTCCTCAGCTTCAATATGTATGTTTTCGATAAACTCTGAGCTTTTCTTCCTTATTGAGCTTGCTATCGAGTCAAACGCACTCTTTGCAGACTTAAAAAAGCTCTTTTTCTGCGGTTCGTCCTCAACAACAGCAGGCTCAGGTTCCCTGACATCCGGCTCGTCCTGTGAGAACAGCTTATCTATATCTTCCTTGTTCCATTTCTGCTCAGGCTCATCGTCCGTATATGGATTTTCCGTTGATTTAATCTTTTCAAGAAGCTCGTTAATGTCAAAATTGTCATCAGACATTCTGGTCACCCCTTATTTTTTTGATATTGCTTTAATACCTGCTCTCTGACGTGCAACCTCATACATAAGTACACCTGCGGCGACAGAAGCATTGAGAGAATTGATGTGTCCCTTCATAGGCATCGACACAACAAAGTCGCATTTTTCCTTAACAAGACGGCTGATTCCCTTACCCTCTGAGCCGATTACAAGACCGACTCCGCCGTCATAATCAACAGAGCACCAATTTTCTCCATCCATATCTGCGCCATAGAACCATATTCCCTTTTCCTTAAGCTCGTCCATTGTCTGTGCAATATTTGCAACACGTGCCACCGGCACATATTCAACTGCACCTGCAGAAGCCTTACCCACAACATAGCTCAGCGAAGCATTTCTTCTCTTCGGGATAATAACCCCGTGAGCACCCGTTGCCTCAGCAGAACGAAGAACAGCACCCAAATTGTGCGGGTCCTCAAGCTCATCGCAGATAATAATAAACGGCTTCTCGCCTCGCTCCTCAGCCAAAGCAAGAATATCATCAACACTTGAATATTCGTGCGATGCGGCATAAGCGGCAACACCCTGATGTGAAGCAGAGCCGCACATAAAATCGAGCTTTTTTCTGTCAACTTCCTTTATTACAACACCGAGCCCACGGCATTTTGCAATAATCTGTCCGATTGAGCCGTTTCTGTCACCTCTTGCTATAAGAAGTGTGTCAATCGCTCTTGAGCTTTTCAAAGCCTCGCTTACGGCATTTCTGCCGATAATAAGGTCTTCTCTCGGTTCTTTGGCATTGTTTTCCATAGTAGTCCTCTATTCTTTAAATATTAATTCATTATAGCATAATTATCCGTTCAATACAAGTAGACGCTTGTCGACAAGTGTTAAATTTTTATGTCCGTTTTCGGTGATAAGTGCCATATCCTCTATCCTTACACCGAATTTCCCCGGAATATAAATTCCAGGCTCAACGGTAACAATATTTCCGACCTCGAGCTTTGCAGCTGATTTCGGCGACAGGTTCGGCTTTTCGTGAATTTCAACACCGACTCCGTGACCTGTTGAATGGCGGAAATAATCGCCATAGCCTGCATTTGTGATAACATCACGTGCAAATTTGTCGGCATCCGAGCATTTAAGACCTGCCTTCAGCTTAGACAAAGTACAAAGCTGTGCATCAAGAACCGTAGTGTATATTTTAATCTGTTCATCACTGACCGAGCCGACGGCAACTGTTCGTGTCATATCGGAATGATAGCCGTCAACAACAGCACCGAAGTCCATTGTGATGAAATCACCGCTTTCGATTTTCTTGTCGGTCGGAACTCCGTGAGGCTTCGATGTATTCGCACCGCTGATAGCTATAGTTTCAAATGAAAGTGCGTCAGCTCCGTGACTTAACATAAAATAGTCAAGCTCGAGCGCAATTTGTTTTTCCGTCATACCCTTTTTGATAAATCCGAGAATATGTTCGAACGCATTTTCCGCAACACGCTGAGCTTTTTCGATTTTTCCAATCTCGCTCTCAGATTTCACCGCACGAAGACGGTCGATAATTTTATCCGTACCGACAGTTGTGAGCTTCACATTCGGCAATAGCTTTCGGTATTGCTTTAATTCGCTGACAGTAAGTCGGTCAGCCTCGACGCCAAGCACTCTGCAGCCGAGCTTTTCGCAAAGAGCAGGCATCTGCTTTGAAAACGAAGTCAATTCCTCAACCTCGCAGAGGGAAATTTTATTCTTCGCTTCCTCAATATATCTGCTGTCCGTCAAAAAGACAGACCCGTTTTTTGTAATCAATAAAAATCCGTCGGAGGAGTCAAAGCCTGTAAAAAACAGACGATTCACTTGTGACACAATAAGTAATCCGTCAACATCTGACGGGAGCAATTCTTTAATAATTTCCATGGTCTATCCTCCTATATAAGCACAAAAAAGGCCACCTCACAGGTAGCCTTCAATGTTTGCTTATTTGAACTTTCTTTTACGAGCAGCCTCAGACTTCTTCTTACGCTTTACAGACGGCTTTTCGTAGTGTTCTCTTTTACGAACTTCCTGGATAACACCATCTCTTGAAGTCTGTCTTTTGAATCTTCTGAGAGCGTTGTCCAATGACTCGCCTTCTTTAACTTTTACCTGACTCATGTATGTTCCCTCCCTCCGCAAACTTGCAGGGGCAAATTTCTAATATTCGCTATATTTTAACATATATTTTTTCATATGTCAACAGCATTTTATTATTTTTTTATTATTTTGCAACAATGTTTACAAGTCTGCCCTTAACATAGAGCTCCTTAACAACATTTTTGCCTGCGATTGCAGCCGCAATAACCTCGTCAGCCTTTGCAATTGCGATAGCCTCATCAGCTTCAATATCAGCCGCAACCATGAGCTTTGTCTTAACCTTGCCGTTAATCTGTACAACGATTTCAATTTCATCGTCAACACATTTAGCTTCGTCAAAATCAACCCACTTGCCGTTTGCAAGCATTCCGCCGAAGTTGTTTTTCTCCCACATTTCCTCAGTTACGTGAGGTGCAAACGGATTGAGAATTGTAATGAATGCCTTAAGCTCTGCCTTGTTAATTTTGCCGTTATCGTAAATAACATTAAGAAGTGTCATCATAGCGGCAATAGCTGTGTTGAACTTCATATTTTCGATATCCTCGGTTACCTTCTTGATTGTCTTATGGATTGAGGATTCAAGCTCCTTTGAATATGTATCGCCGTCAACAAGAATATCCTGAAGACCCCATACTCTGTCGATAAATCTCTTACAGCCCTTAACTGATGACTTTGACCACGGAGCGGCCTTCTCATAGTCACCCATAAACAATACGTATGTACGAAGAACATCTGCGCCGTACTCGTCAACAACCTCATTCGGGTCAACAACATTGCCCTTTGACTTACTCATCTTCTCGCCGTCAGGTCCGAGGATAAGTCCCTGAGCTGTTCTCTTTGCATACGGCTCATCGTATGGTACTTCACCGAGGTCATAGAGGAATTTATGCCAGAAACGGGAATAAATCATATGACGTGTAACGTGCTCCATACCACCGTTGTACCAGTCAACTCTGCCCCAGTAATTGAGCTTTTCTCTGTCTGCAAAGGCCTTGTCGTTATTCGGGTCAATATATCTTAAATAATACCACGATGAGCCAGCCCACTGCGGCATTGTATCGGTTTCTCTCTTTGCGGGAGCACCGCACTTAGGACAAGTGCAGTTTACGTAAGAATCAATCTTTGCAAGCGGACTTTCACCATCTGAACCCGGTGCAAAATTCTCAACCTTAGGCAATTTAAGCGGAAGCTCCTCATAAGGAACAGCAACCATTCCGCAATGCTCACAATGAACGATTGGGATAGGCTCTCCCCAGTAGCGCTGACGGTTGAATGCCCAATCCTTCATCTTATACTGAACACCCTTTTCACCGATACCCTTTTCTGCGAGGAATTCGATAATCTTTTCGATTGCATCAGCCTTGTTGAGTCCATTGAGGAATTCTGAATTTACGTGCTCGCCTTCGCCTGTGTATGCTTCCTTTTCGATATCTCCGCCCTTAAGAACCTCGATAATGTCGATACCGAACTTCTTTGCGAAGTCATAGTCACGTTCATCGTGTGCAGGTACAGCCATAATAGCACCTGTACCGTAGCCCATCATAACGTAATCGGAAATGTAAATAGGAATCTCCTTGCCGTTAACAGGATTGATTCCCGAAAGACCGTCAATTCTGACACCTGTCTTATCCTTAACGAGCTGAGTCCTCTCGAATTCCGTCTTCTTTGCGCATTCCTTACGGTAGCCCTCAACAGCATCCATGTTTGCAATTCTGTCTGCGTACTTATCAATAATCGGATGCTCGGGAGCAATAACCATAAATGTTACACCGAAAAGTGTATCAGGTCTTGTTGTATAAATACGGAGCTTTTCGTCATCCGAGCCTTTAACGTCGAAATCAACGAAAGCACCTGTTGACTTACCAATCCAGTTTTTCTGCTGAAGAATAACATTCGGAAGATAGTCAAGTCCGTTAAGTCCCTCAAGGAGCTTGTCGGCATATTCTGTGATACGAAGATACCATACATCCTTTGACTTCTGAACGATATCGCTATGGCAGATGTCACACTTACCGCCCTGCGAATCCTCATTTGAAAGAACAACCTTACATGACGGACAATAGTTTACAAGTGTCTTGTCACGGAAAGCAAGTCCCTTTTCAAACATTTTAAGGAAAATCCACTGTGTCCATTTATAATAATTTTCCTGTGTTGTATCAATTACTCTTGTCCAGTCGAAAGAGAAACCGACTCTCTTAAGCTGACTTGAGAATTTTTCGATATTCATATCGGTAACCTTACGTGGATGAATACCTGTTTTAATAGCATAGTTTTCGGTAGGAAGTCCGTAAGCATCAAAACCGATAGGGAACAAAACATTGTAGCCCTGCATTCTTCTTTTTCTTGAAACAACCTCAAGACCCGAATATGCCTTGATGTGTCCTACGTGCATACCTGCACCACTCGGATAAGGGAACTCTACAAGTCCGTAAAACTTAGGCTTTTCACTGCAATCCTCTGCGTGAAAAACTCCTGCTTCTTCCCATTTGTCCTGCCATTTTTTCTCTGCCGATTTAAAATCATAACCCATTTCAAAAATTCCTCCGAAAAATCCTTAGTCGATAACAATATCTGAGATGTCAACCCTGTCGGCATCGCTCCACAATCTCTCAATATTGTAATATTCTCTTGCCTGCGGTTCAAAAACGTGTACGAGTACATCGTTATAATCAAGCAAAATCCAGCCTGTAGCCCTGCCTTCAATGTGGTCAACCTCGACCGAATACTGCTTTTTCATTTCATCATCAACCTCGTCCGCCAATGCACGAACGTGAGTGTTTGATGTACCCGAAGCAATGACAAAATAGTCTGACTCAACTGTCAGCTTTCTTGTGTCAATTACAATGATGTCCTCAGCCTTTTTATTGTCAAGAATTTTAACTATGCTTTTTGCTTTTTCAAGTGTTGTCATATACTTTGTCCTCCTTGGTTAATTATTTTCTCATTGTATAAATCTATACTGTCGGGATGTACAACTCTTCTGCTCTTAACAAGATTCGGTATACAGAAATCAAGAGCATAAATAATTGCATCATCCATTGACTTTTCACATAGCTTACGCATTTCCTCAACACCGGGATAATTTCTCTCAGCTGAAATAAAATCAGCAAGGTAAACTATCTTTTCAAGCAAGGTCATACCTGCTCTGCCCGTAGTGTGATAACGTACGGCAAGAATAATCTCCTCGTCATCAATACCCATTTCGGTTTTGATGTATGCCGCACCTGCCATTGCGTGCCACAGCTTGGTGTTGGCAAGCTCTGTTTTAGTCGGAATGATTCCCGCTTTTTGCATTACTTCAAGCTGTTGGATATGGCTTGCATTTTTCATCACATCGTGAAGAAGTCCTGCTGTGTATGCTTTATCCTCGTCACCGCCGAAGCGCTGTGCCAGCTCTCTTGCGCTGACTGCAACATTCAAGCTGTGCTCAAAGCGGTCAGGCTTCAATCTTGAACGTATAAGCTCTATTATCTTTTCGTCTGTCCATCCGTTCAAAGATACAGCCCCTTTTCTTTAATGTATTGCATAACCTCATCTGAAATGAAGTCCGTGCCTTTTTTGTCCTTAATTGCATTGCGTACCTCGGTTGAGCTGATTTCAATCGGAGAAAAATCGCAGATAATAAATCTGTCCGCATTCTCGCTGAAATATTCATCAACATATCTGCAAAGCATTTCTTTTGTAATATCACTTTCACGGCTGACCGCACAGATTTTAACGTATTTCAAAATCGTCAGAGGCTCACGCCACGTGTGAAAGCTCAGAAGCATATCCGAGCCAATGAGAAATATCAGCTCGTCATCGGGATACAACTGTGACAATTCCTTAACCGTGTCACAGGTATAGCTCTTCCCGTTTCTGCGAATTTCCATATCGCTGACAACCGCCTTTTCCACATCGGAAAAGAGCAATTTCGTCATATTAAACCTGTCCTCACCCGACACCCCGTCATATTCCTTATGCGGTGGTATGCAGGTCGGAATTACAAGCAATTTGTCAACAGACAATCTGTCGATAAATTCGCAGGCGTATTTTTTGTGACCTGAATGAGGCGGGTCAAAGGTTCCGCCGAAAATTCCGATACGCATCAGCTGATGTTAACCTTCTTGTTCATTACATAGAATGTTCCGAAATAGAAGCCTGCACCGAATATGAGTGAAATAATAACAGATGTCAAATCAACAAAGCCTGAGCCTGTAGTTCTGTCCTCAGCACTTGTAACAAGTGAGAATCCCTTATCGAGAACCTCAAATCCGAAGTCAACATTTGATGCAAACAAAGTTGAAAGCTGACCTGTGATAAATGTAATTACGAGAATAAATACAATTGTCCAGATGAGATAATGCTTCTGGAACAATCTTGTATTTGCAAGTGAAATTGCAAAATAAAGCTCAACAGTAATCATTGTCATTTTAATGAAATATGAAATAATCATAATAAGAACTGTTGTGATAATTGTTGCGATTGACTTGCCCTGAAGAAGCATCGGAGCAAAGGTTTCAACCATACTGTAGGTTTCTTCACCGAGAATGTCCTCTTTAAATGTAAGGAAAACGATAACACTGCTTCCGACAAGAACAAGAACAGATACTACAAACCATACAACCGATGTAATAACCTTTGAATGAAGAAGCGTTGAGCCTTTGACAGGAAGCGTGAAGCTCAGATATCCCTGGTCACTGTAAAGCGACTTCTGAAAATTCATAATCATTATAATAGCCGTAAAGAAGATGTTGCACGATGCAATAAGAATCAAAACCGTAATGCCCAGAGCCTGTGCCGTAGTTGCCTCGTCACGATTAATTGCATATGAGCCTAAAATATAAGCAAGAAGTATTCCGATAACGCCGTACACAACGCCCATAATTCTGCCTGTTGCGATGAATTCATTTTTTAAGAGCTTACCCAACATATCTGAACACCTCCCTGAACAAATCTTCAACGGTCTTTCCGTCATTAGTGATTTTCTCAACATCAGTATTGACAACAAGAAGTCCGTCCTTAATCATCATAACTCTGTCAAGCACCTTTTCAATATCATAAATAAGATGTGTTGAAAGTAGAATTGTTGAGTTCTCTGCATGATTTTTCATAATTGTATCAAGAATAAATTCTCTCGAAACAAGGTCAACACCGCCGAGAGGCTCGTCAAGAATGTACAAATCAGCCTTTCTGCTCATAACAAGCAGAAGCTGTAATTTTTCCTGCTGACCCTTTGACATAGTCTTGATTTTCTGCTTCATAGGAAGCTGGAAGGTTTCAGCCATGTGAATAGCCTTTTCCTTATCGAAATTCTTATAGAAATCCGCCATATAGTTAATAGCACTCTTCGGTGTCATCCACGGAGCGAGGAAGCTCTTTTCGGGAAGATAAGCGATAATCTTTTTTGATTCAACACCGGGGTTCTGACCGTTAATAAGAATTGAACCCTTGTAATCGTTGATAAGTCCGACAATCGACTTAATCATTGATGTCTTTCCGCATCCGTTAGGACCGAGAAGTCCGATGATTTTACCACGTGGAATTTCGTAAGAAACACCCTTTAAAACTGCGTGGTCACCATAACTTTTCTGCAAGTTTTTGACCTTAAGCAAAGTCTCCATTAATTAATCCTCCAATCCCGTCTTCGGGAAAATTAGTCATTCATTGCCGCCTGCTTCATTTCTTCTTCAGTGATGTCAGTTGTTTCGCCATGCTTAACCTGAGATACAACTGCAAGACCGATTGCGAACATAATTGCGCAGAACAGGAACATATAGTTATAATCCTCGTTGAACAAACCGATTACAAGACCGCAAAGAATCGGGCCTGTAACAGCTGCCGAGAATGTTGCCGTGTAATAATAGCCTGTGAAAGTACCAACATACTCTCTGCCGCCGATTGCAAGTACAAGCGGAAGTGTGTTGATGTTGATGCAGCCGATTGCCGCACCGCCGATAACAAGAGCTACCCACAGGGCAATCCATGTAAATTTATTAACACTGCCGTCAGCGTTTGCAGGAAGCACCTGAGAAACCGTGATGTAAATTGCAAACATTACGACAATAACGGCAAGTCCGAGCATGATTGTCTTTTTTCTGCCGAGCTTTCTTCCGAGAACACCTGCAGGAATTCCGAACAATGCGAGTGAAACGGCAAAAACAGCCATCATCAGGGTTGAATAAATCGGAGCAACGTGAAGAGTAGTATTTGCAAAATTCGTAAAGTTCGGAATGATAGCTTCTGTTGCGTTATTAATAAGGAAAAGTGAAGCGAGCATAACCATAAGGCTCTTCTTCTCTGCCTTTGAAATAGGAAGATTCTTGATTTTTACCTTTGCCTTTTTGCCGTCATCTTCTCCGTCAAAGCCGACCTCAGCCGAAAGGTCATACTGCTTATTCTTCTTATAGAATGCGAGCAAAACAACGATGCACAGCACAGCAATCACTGCTGTAACGATAAATACGGGTGAATAATTTACGTACTGAGGCTCACCGTTTTTAAGAATAAGATTCTTCGACTCGTCAACAATCTGACCGAGGTCATTGGTCTTTGCCTTCAACGCACTGCTGATTTCGGCAAAGCCTAAGATACCCGAAACAGCGGCGGCAATTGTACCGATAACGAAGCCAACCATCTGACCGACACCGCCCATGATGTTGATAACGGCATTAGCGTCTGACTGAAGCTCCGACGGAGTGAAGTCAGGCATAACCGAAACAACGGGTGAACGCCATATCGACATAGTGAAGTTAAAGCAAATAATAACACTCATCATAAGAAGTATGCTGAGTCCTGCCGCCTTAATTGTTGCGGCAATAGGAATAAACGAGAAAAACAGCGCACAAATCGGCATACAAACCACAATGTACGGTAATCTCTTGCCGAGCTTTGAACGAGTGCGGTCGCTCTTCTTACCGAAGAACGGTTGGAAAATAACACCGAAAATATTATCGATGGTCATAACTGCGTTAACAATCAATGCAACCGAAACCCAGCTGAGCCACGAATGGTCGTTGATGAAATTAATAAATGCATTATCACCTGCAAAAATCTCAGTAAATTTAGCACGAAGCATTACGGGAACGTAGGAATTATACACTGACCATAGGAGCATACAACCCATAAAACCGAAGCCGATTAAAATCGTTCTGCCGTAATTCAGCTTAAGTTTATTAACTTTTTCAGCCATAATAACAATCCTTTCAATTGGAATCAGACAAAAATGCCCGAATTTATACTATTATAGCACTTCTGAATATTTTTGCAAATACTTTTGTTACATTTTATTGTAATTATTATTCATCTTTTTTATTATGCAAGTTTTATGTAAAAATTAATTTTTTGTGAACATTAAAAAACTCCTGCCGAAATGACAGGAGAAAGATTTTTTGATTTTAGACTCTTCACAAAAATGATGGCGAAAACTAATCCGATTGTCGGGATTCTTCGTCACCTTGCTCCTCAGAATGACATACCTTTCAGCCTCCTTGTGTAAAGGGAGGTGGATTTGACGAAGTCAAAGACGGAGGGATTGTTTGTTCTTGAGATTCTTCGTCGCACGCTCCTCAGAATGACATAATTGTACAAAATTAAAGAATGTCATACTGAACAAAGAATCTCATTGTGCGTAACAGGATTTGCTTCGAAAACAAGCAGGAGCAAAGCCCATGCCCTACAATACGTGTATAATAATTTATTCAAAGAATTAAAGAATCATTAAAGATATATAAAGTTAACCGTCTGTTCAAGTGAACCATGAAGAGCAGCTGAAATTGTGATACCGAGCTTTCCTTCACCCGTAGCGCTGAGAGGCTGCTCAATAGCTGTTGAAAGAACCTTTCCGTTTGCATCAACAGTAGCTGTAAGTGTTGTTCCCGGATATGAGAAGTCTACCTTTGTAACTGTTGCAGGGCTGATGTCAACTGTAGCAAGGTCAAGCGGATGTGCACACATTGTGTTGTACTTCGGCGGATTTGAAAGTGTTGATGTTTCGGCAACAACATTGATTGTGATTACATAGTTTGAACCGTTCTTTGTAATCTTAGCTGCCTTTGCACCGTCAGCTGTAAGGCTGTATGGTAAAGCAAATTCTGTGAGTTTGCATTCATCACTTACTCCGTTCATAAATTCTCTTTCATATTCCTTCGTTCCTGCATACTTAGGAATGATTGTGTTATTTATAAAGTTTGTTACAATACTACCTGCACTTGAGCTGTCAAGAACGATTGTAATTGTTTCTGTCTTCTTTGCCTTGAGCTTCTTTGCATATGACTCTTTAAGGCACTTGTTGTAGTAGTTAACAACTTCTGCCTTTGAATAATTCTCAATGTCACCCTGAACCATTGTGTTATCTGTTGTTTCGTCTTCCGTCGGCTGGTCGATAAGTCCGACCGCAATTTGAAGAATTATCAGCGCATCCGACGAATTTACTTTTCCATCACCATTCATATCACCTTTTAAAAAAGATGATGCCGTGGGAAATGTTGCCACGAACACTATGCACAATGTAACAACAATGCATAAAATCTCTGCGAATTTCTTTTTCATAATCATTCTCCTTTTGTTAAATTGTAAATATTTTATCTCCGTCATAAATTACAGTAACCTTGATTTTTTCATCACAATTTACTGTAACAATCGGTTTTTCATCTGCGGAATTTCTCTTTTCACAGATTAAATCCGCAAACACATTTCTGCCGACGGGAATTTTCTTGATTCCGTGCTTTTCAAGGTTATGTATCCGCCACACGATTTCTTTTTTATCCGCCATAACCTGAATTCCGAGAATATATTCGATGAAAACGGTAATCGGAATTATTCCCGTCCAGCCGACAAAATCTCCTTTTGAGGTAATTCCCTTCTCGATAAAATCGGGTGCATAGTTTTCCCAAAACGTTCCTGTTTCTTCGTAAACCTTCAGCATACAATCATAATGATTGAGTGCAATATCGTATGCTAAATCGTGCTTGCCCTTTTGAGTAAGTCCGCTTAAAATCATATAGTTAGTCGGTGCCCATACAGAGCCATTCCAGTAACCGCCCTTCGGGTTGTAGTCGCAGTGGTCGGCAGAAAGTGTATTTACTCTGTGCGCTCTTTTGAATTCATTTTCGTTTTCAAGATGAGCCGTAAAATCATCAAGTCTTTCTTCAGGCACAACGTCAGCGAGCATTGCCCAGTAGCCTGCCACGGTTTTTACTCTCAGATGCTCGTCATCACTCATTAAATCGTAGTAGAATTTATCTTCCTCATTCCACATTTTTTCATTAATGAATTTTGTGAGAAACTCAACTTCCTTTTCAAGCTCCTCAACACCGTCTTCGATGTCAAGCTCCTTCGCCATTTTCAAAAGCTCCTTGCAGGACAGAACCGCCTGACAATTTGCATCAATCCACGACATAAAGCTATGATGGAAGGTTTCGAGCTGCCAGTCCTCTTTACACGCAACAGGCCGCAAATCGTGACGTGGCATATTGTCCATTCCGCAGCCCCAACCGCTTGACCAGTACGAGCCGTCCTTCCAGCGGTGATATGTTTTCATCCATCTGTGATAGCAAAGCAACGGATAATAAACATCACGAAGTCGCTCCTTATCGCCGTAATTCTGATAATACTGCCACTCACACCACGCAAGAATTTCGGGTCCTGTGCTGACAGGGTCAAGTCGATGAAATTTAGCATAGCCTGTTTCCTCGCTTATCTGACGGGAAATAAATCCGTCCTTCATCTGCTTGCAATAAAAATCGTCGAGTGTTCCCTGGAATTTAAAAACATTGTCACCGTACTTGCCAAACATCAGCATAAAGCACGAATCCCACATAAAAATATCGTGGCTGAATGCGGCATCAATGTACGGAGAAACAAAACCATTTTGCTCGGTCGGTTTGCCGAGATTTGAAAATGCAATCTGCCATGCCTTGTAGTATGCTTCGATGCTTTTTTCGTGATTTTCCCAAATCGGCTCGGGCAACTTATTTTTATTATCTTCAAAGGTCGGAAGAGTTGAAAAATCCGGCTCTCTGCCGATAAACGGATTGTTATTTTTTACGTCCTCAAGTTCAAGATATGTGTCGACATATTGATGCATATTTATTCCTCACTTAATTTCTGCTGAAGTTCTTCCCACAGCTCATATTTTTCAAAAAGCTCGTCATTTTTTTCATTGAGTTTATCAGTAAATTCAATCAGCTTTTCGTAATCGGTTTGAGTTTCAGGAAGATTAATTATTTCCTGAATTTCTGAAATTTCTTTTTCGAGTGCTTCAATTTCCGCTTCGGTTTTTGTCAGCTGAGTTTTCATTTTTCGAAGCAGAGAAGCCTGCTCTTTTTGTAATTTATAATCATTAACTTTTTCAGTTTTTTTCGTTTCGGTTTTCACGGAAGCTGTCGGAGAATTTGCTTTCTTTTCGATATAATAATCGTAGTTTCCGAGGTACTCTTTTAATCCGTTTTTGTTAAGCTCAAGAATTCTCGTTGCGAGCTTATTTATAAAGTAACGGTCATGCGAAACGATGAGCATTGTGCCATCATAATTGAGCAGTGTGTTTTCAAGCTCTTCACGTGAAAAAGCATCAAGGTGATTTGTCGGCTCGTCGAGTAAAAGCAGATTATATCCGCCGAGCATAAGATTTAAAAGTACAATTCTTGCACGCTCACCACCGCTCAATTCCGACAGCTTTTTGAACACATCATCGCCCTTGAAAAGAAAAGCGGCAAGTGCATTTCGCACAGCTGTCTGCGTCATTCTCGGATAGACAGACCACACCGCTTCGATAGCGGTTTTGCTGAGGTCAAGCCCTGCCTGCACCTGGTCAAAATATCCCTTGAAAAGATTTTCACCGAACGTGAAATTGCCGTCATCTGCACGATACTGTCCCATTAATATTTTGAGAAGTGTCGTCTTTCCGCAACCGTTATCGCCCAAAAGAAAAACTCTTTCGCCACGAACAACGTGCATTGAAGCATTAGAAAAAATTTCTTTTTCTCCGAATTTTTTTGAAATATTTTCTGCAATAATAACATCATTTCCGCTGACACATTTAGGCTGAAAATCGACGCGAATTCTTTCAACTTTGCTGTCGGGAATTACGAGCTGTTCTTTAATTTTTTCAATGACTTTTAATTTGCTTTCAGCGGTCTTGATATTCTTCTCTCTGTTCCACTGTCTTTGCTGAGCAACGATACTCTCGAGTCTTTCAATCTCTTTCATATCGCAATCATATTTTTCTTCGATTGCTTTTTGCTCCGCTTTTTTCTTGATAATAAATTCGGAATAATTACCCTTAAAGCAACGAACCTTTCTGTTCTCAAGCTCGACTGTTTTGTCGGTAATTTTATCGAGAAAATATCGGTCATGAGAGATTACAAAAACTGCACCGTTGTATGACTTTAAAAAGCCTTCAAGCCACTCTACACTCTTGATGTCAAGATGATTTGTCGGCTCGTCAAGAAGCAGTAAATTACTCTTTGACAAAAGCAATTTTGCAAGTGCGATTTTTGAACGCTGACCACCACTCAGCTTATCGGTTGTGAGTGAAAAATCTTTTTCCGTAAAGCCGAGTCCGATTAACGCACCCCTTACTCTGCTTCTGAATGTCAGTCCTCCGTCACGATTAAATCGGGTGTTGAGTTCGTCCTGTAATTTTAAATTTTCGTCGAGGTTTCCCTCACCTTTTTCAAGTCGGTTATTGACAACACGGATTTCATTTTCAAGCTCGATAAGCTCATCAAAAACGCTGATAAGCTCGTCATAAAGTGTCAGACCTTTTTTAGAACAGGTGTGCTGCTCCATGTAGCCGATTGAAACATCCTTGCCGACAATTGCCGCACCCTCACTCGGTTCAAGCTCACCACGAATTATCTTGAAAATAGTAGTTTTACCGACTCCGTTGGAGCCGATAAAACCTACCTTTTCTTTATCCTGAATGTCAAAATTTACTTTAGAAAACAATTCTCGTTCGCCGAAATAACAAGCGAGATTCTGAATATTTAATACTGTCATATTACTTTTCTTCTGCGTTACGTTTTTTGTTGAGTTCGTTAAGAATTCTTTCGTGCTCTTCGTTTGTAATTTCATACTTGAGCATCGGGATAATGCAAAGTGCAAAACCGATAGCCGACGGAATTGAAACAAGGAAGAACATACCGAATCTGAACGGCTCAAATTCCGGAGCTGTTGCAAACATAAAGTCTGTCTTCGGTGAATTCATAATTGCTTCGTTACATTTTGCAAGTGCCTCGCCCGAGAATCCTACTGCGGCGAAAACAGCACCCTGTATGAGTGAAGAAATACCTGCACCGAATTTTGTGATAAAGCTCTGACCCGAGAAGAATACACCATCGGGACGATATCCTGTTCTGTACTCGTCATAGTCAACGCAGTCTGCAATCATAATCGACTGAATAACGTTCATGATACCCGTACCTGCACCTGCAACTGTGAAGATAATTGCAAGAGGAATGAGCCACTTTGTCTGATAAAGATGTGTGCCGTCGATAAGATAAGCAACGAAGAGAGCAACAAACGGGATTGAGCTGATAATACAGCAGATGTTATGAACTTTTTTCTTCTCATATTTCTGACAAAATGACGGAGCGAGTGCCATTGCACCGAACATACCTGCGAACATACCGCCGCCGAGGATAACCATGAATTTCATGTAATCCTGTCCGTCACCGCCGTTGTCACCGAAATAATATGAAAGAAGTGTCATTGCCACAAGTGAAAGAATGTTCATCGGAGAACGGATGATACCTGAAATAAGAAGTCTTCTGAACGGCTTGCAATCCCACATCATTTTGAAATTCTGCTTGATTGTCTTATGCTCTGACGAAGGCTGTGGAACGTGCTCCTTTGCATACGAAGCACACTGGAACATTCCGCTTCCGAGAAGTGTAAGAATTATTGCAATAATAATACAGCCCCAATAAAGACCTGTGTTTGCGCTCATGCCCTTTGAATCCTCGAGCATACGGCCGATTGCCTGTGCACCCGGAATAAATCCGACAAGTGAAACCGCACCGACACCGCCTGCAACACGTGCAAGGCTTAAGAGCTTTTCTCTGTCTTTTCTGTCCTCGGTCATAAGTGAAGTAATACCCCAGATAGGAATATCACCTGCCGTGTAAGACATACCCCAAAGGATATATGAAATAGCCGCCCACGCAATGATGAAAATATTTGCAGGACTCATAATAAGATGACTTGCACCGTTTACTGTTTCAAATGTACAAGGCTTATTGATGAATGTAAGAATTGTTGTAAGGAAAACAACGCTCGGAACAAAAATAAGATACGGACGCATCTTGCCCCATTTTGTTCTCGTTTTGTCAACGATTGTACCCATCATCGGGTCATTGATTGCATCCCATACTCGTGCAACTGCCATGATTACACTGACAGCCATCGCAGGAATAAACAATACGCTCTGGAAATAATATGCCATACCTGTTGCAATGACATTATAAATAATATTCTGTCCTGCAAGACCTGTAAGGTACATATTCCTTTCTTTTTTGGTGTAGGTGTTAATTTTCATTATTGTCCCTCCGTTAATTATTATTAATCAGGTTTTCGATTTCTTCCTTTTGCTCCTTGGTCATTAGACGCATTTTTAAAATAAGCATCTTCTCTTCCTTTGTGAGATTTGCAAACGGCAAAACATCGTCATCCCCGGTTGAGTCACCATCGTTAAGCACTATTAAATTTAACTCGTTACCGATAAGATAATCCAGTCCGATGTTGTACATCTTTGCAAATTTTCTCGAAACCGAAATAGGCGGTTCAAGAACACCATGCTCATATTTTGAAATAGATGTTCTGTCCATTGAAAGCTGAAACGCAACATCATCCTGGGTAAGACCGTGCCTGACACGGAGCTTTTTAAGTCTTTCGCCCAGCATTATGAGCCTTTCGTCAGTTGCTTTTTCCATAAATTCACCAAATTAACCTTGAATAATACATATTTTGTATATAATAACACAAATATTGCTTTTTGTATATATTATTATATAAAAAATAATTTATTGTCGAATTATGTTTTTCTTGATAAATAAATGTTGATGTGTTAAAATAACAAGGTTAAGAGGGATGTCTATGATAAACAAAGAAATTTTTAAAAATGTAAGATATTATGTTGCCGACCTTGACGGAACAGTATATCTCGGTAACAAGCTGATTGACGGTGCAAAGGAATTCTTTGACCTTGTTGTTGAAAACGGCAGAGATTTTTATTTTCTGACTAATAATTCATCGAACAATTCAAAGGTTTGCCTCGAGAAACTCGTTAAGATGAATTTCCCCGTTCCCGAGGAAAAAATTATCGTTTCCACCGACGTTGCAATTAATTATATTCAAAAAAATTACACCAATGCAAGCGTTTATCTGATTGGCAACAGCCGATTATATTACGATTTCAATCGTGCAGGAATCAGCCTTACCGATGATATGCCCGATGTCGTTGTGCTCGGACTTGATGACACCCTCAATTACGAAAAAATCCGCAAGGGTTGTAACTACATAATAAAGGGTGCAAAATTTATTGTAACTCATCCCGACATTAAAGCACCGATGGGCGATGATTATATGCCCGATGCAGGCTCAATGATGGCACTTTTTTCAACCTGTACAGGTGTGGAGCCACTCGTTATGGGAAAGCCCGAGGTTTATACTGCTGATTATCTTTGCGAAAAGCTCAACTGCAAGCGTGAGGAAATCTGCATGATTGGTGATTCACTTGCCGCCGATATTGCACTCGGTGCGAATCACGGTATGGTCACCGCCTGCGTATTAACGGGGGTTACAACAACAGAAATTTACGAAAAATCCGATATTAAAGCCGATGTGGTTGTTAACTCGATTAAAGACTTATGTGAAATCTGGAGATAGAGATGAGAAAGCAAAACAACAAAACCTTATATGTTGTTCAGGCGGCAACGATAGCCGCTTTGTATTCTGCATTGACTTATATTATTTCTCCGCTGTCTTACGGCATAACACAGTTTCGTTTTTCCGAAGCGATGACAATTCTCCCGCTGTTCACCCCTGCCGCAATTCCCGGACTTGCAATAGGCTGTCTTATTTCAAATATCGGCAGCTCGCTCGGTCCGGTTGATATGCTTTTCGGCACAGCCGCCACATTAATCTCTGCAATTTTTACGAGAAAAACACGAAATATTTTTGTAAAAAAAATACCTGTTTTATCTCCGATTTTTCCTGTGATTTTTAACGGAATTTTTGTTGCATTTGAATTCTGTTTTTTTGTAGAAAAAGACGCAGGCTTTTCACTTTTTTTTGCAACATTTCTGAGTGTGGCTTTCGGCGAATTGGTTGTATGTTATCTGCTCGGAATTCCGCTTTATTTCGGAATAAAAAAGACAAAGATTTTTAAAGAAGGTGTGTAAAATGAAAATAGGCTTTTTAATCGGAAACCTTTCATCGGGTGGAGCCGAAAGAACAACTGTTTCACTTGCAAACAGCTTTGCACAGGCAGGTCATCAGGTTGAAATTATCACCTTCGAAGGCACGGAGTCATTTTATCCTGTTGACGAGGAAGTAACTGTCATAAGTGCAGGCTTCAACGAAATCAGCCACAATGTATCAGTAAAAAGGCTTTTTGGTTCCGTTGACAGAATGACACGCTTACGCAAGCTCGTCAAGTCACGCAAGCTCGATGTTTTAATCGGAATGAGCTTCGCTTTCACATGGTATGCCGTGTATGCGTGTGAGCTGACCGAAACGAAGGTTATCGGCACAGAACGCAACAATCCTTATGCATATCTTGCTTCAAAATTCAACACGGTTTTGAGAAAAACATTTTATTATTTTACAGACGGATATATTTTTCAGACAAAAAAATCCGCTAAATTTTTCAGAAAAAATTCAAGCGATGATATTGTAATTCCAAACGCAATTTTCAACGAAGATATTTACAGACTTTCTCCCCCGTTCAGAAGAGAAAAATTCATCTGCGGTGTCGGCAGACTTACAAAGCAAAAACGCTTCGATGTGCTGATTGATGCTTTCAAAATTGTCAGCGAAGCTCATCCCGATTACAGGCTGATTATTTTCGGTGAAGGTGAAGACAGAAAAGCACTTGAGGCTCAGGCTAAAAAGCTCGGACTTGCAAAAAAAGTTATTATGCCGGGTACAACCGACAGGGTTGTTGAGCTTGTTAATTATGCATCTGTTTTTGTACTCAGTTCAGAAATGGAAGGTATGCCGAATGCACTTATTGAGGCTCTTGCACTCGGTGTTCCGTGCGTTTCAACTAACTGCGATATGGGTCCAAATGAGCTTATCGTCAACGGTGAAAACGGAATTCTGACACGTGTCGGAAACGCAAGACAAATTGCAACTGCCATTAATGAAATTATTGAAAATCCCGATTTTGCAAACAGGCTTTCCAAAAACGGCAGAATGCTTCTTAATACACATTCTATAGACGTTATCAGCAAACAATGGCTTGATTACATAGAAAAAGTTGTCCGTGAATAATCTCACGGGCAACTTTTTTATCTTATTTTTATCCTATTTCTTTATAAATCTTTTTTTCGATTGTATTGTAATTTTTGCAGTACATTGAAAGAAGTCTTTCGGTTTCGTCCATCCAGTAATCAAGCCCGTCTTCTCCGTCAAAGGCATAGAAAATAAACAGCACCTCACGATTACCGTTTTTGAGCATAGTTCTCTGCGAATCGCTCGACGGATTGCCGAAGCATCCCAGATTATCAAACAAAGCAGGCAGGAATTCAACATTGTATTCATATGTATCCTTGCCGATACCCTTATAATGTGTACCCTCGGGAGCTTTTTTGAGTGTGACATCACCCTCGATTTGTGCAATGTCATACGAGCCGATTGAATAGCCCGATTTTACCGAAATAATATTATTAATATCAACTGCGTTGTTGACATGGTACAGACCCTTTTTAAGAATAACACGTCGAAGCATCTGTTCTGCCGCTCCACGGTAGGAATGCGGGTCTTTGCCGAGTGCCTTGTATGCGGCTCTTGTCGGTTTGATGTGAGGCATAAGTGCTATATCCTTTGTTTCGTTATTCTCACCGATTTCAGCCATTACCGAATCAAAGTATGTCAGAAGCTCGTCACTGCTTTTCTCAATTTCAGCTGAATATTTTATTACACCGAGTACAACACCCGGAACAAGTTCTTTAGTATTTTTGTCAATCAGAATATTCATAAAAACTCCTCCGTTTCTAATGAATTATACCACAATTTATTGAAATTTCCAACACAAATTAATTGACTTTTTTAAATGAAAGAGTATAATATTTTGCGGAAATTATAAAGAAGGCGAAAAAAATGCAATTTGATGTATTAAGAATTCTTTTCTATCTTGCTATTATTTTAATCGCAACAAAAGGAATGGGAATTCTTGCAAGAATCACGGGCCTTCCGCAGGTTGTCGGAATGGTGCTTGCAGGATTGCTGATAGGTCCCGCTATTTTCGGACAGATTGATGCAATTCAATTCAACGGATTTCTTAATCCCACAACAGAGGAAATGGATGTCCTCAAAACATTTTCACAAATCGGTGTTGTTCTTATTCTGTTTTCGAGCGGTCTTGAAACCGACACCAAGGAGCTTAAAAAAAGCGGATTTGCCGCAACTATGATTGCTCTTGCAGGTGTAATTGTTCCTATTGTGCTCGGCACATTGGTAACATCGCTCTTTATGGGTGGTATTGACTCACTTAAAGACCATAACAAGCTGATGAATGCTTTGTTTGTTGGATGTATTTTGTCGGCAACGAGTGTCGGAATCACAGTAGAAACTCTGCGTGAGTTAGGCAAGCTGAAAACAAAGGTAGGTACAACCGTTCTCAGCGCCGCAATTATTGATGACGTTATCGGCATTATTGCGTTGAGCCTGCTGACAAGTCTTAACGGAGACGGCAGTGTCGGTATGACACTCGTCAAAGCCATTGCATTCTTTGCTGTCGGCATCGGCTTAGGTTTCCCGATAAAATGGCTCTTCGTGTGGATTTGCAAGAAATATCCTCACGCAAGACGAACAAGTATTTTTGCTCTCGCCGTCTGCTTTATTTATTCGTATGTTGCAGAAACCTATTTCGGAATTGCCGCAATCACAGGTGCATTCCTCGCAGGAATTATGCTCAGCGGTCTTAA
>DCGX01000004.1:0-430 GCA_002315505.1 Ruminococcaceae bacterium UBA1767 | reverse complement strand
GATACGGATTTTGTTGACAAAAAAGTTCTCACGAACGGCTATATGATTTTCACACCGATTTTCTTCGCATTTATCGGAATAAGTGCTGATTTCAGCAGCTTCAGACCGACAGATTTGCTTTTCGGTCTTGTATTC
Source organism: Ruminococcaceae bacterium UBA1767 (assembly GCA_002315505.1). Classification (GTDB taxonomy): domain Bacteria; phylum Bacillota; class Clostridia; order Oscillospirales; family Acutalibacteraceae; genus CAG-488. The sequence continues at coordinate 295 of DCGX01000004.1, read as the reverse complement.
GTTGCTGTCGGTATTATCGGTAAAATTGCCGGTTGCGGTGCAGTTGCAAAATGTTGTCGCTACGATTTACGTGATTCAACAACAATCGGCTGCGGAATGATTGCACGAGGTGAGGTTGCTCTTGCGGTTTACTCAACAGGACATCATCTCATTGCAAGAGCATCAGACGGAAGTGTAATCGGAATTAATCCGCTGATTGCAACAATTATGTTGATAGTAATTTCGTCAATACTTTGTCCGATATTTTTAAAAATGATATTCGGAAATAAAAAAGAAGCATAATTCAATTAGATTC
>DCGX01000043.1 GCA_002315505.1 Ruminococcaceae bacterium UBA1767 | reverse complement strand
TATCAATGCCGTAGTTATTACGCAACAAAGAAAGCAGACATTTTGGTGTCTGCTTTTCTTTTTATCCATCAAACCGAACCTCACGATTGACGGGTTATGATAACACGGAGGGTGAGACGGTAGTGAATGACAGTCCGGTGGACTGTCAGAGCCGTCGAACCGACCGCAGCATTTTCGTCGCAACGAAAATGCAAGACCGTGAGGTTCAAGTCCCACCCCCGCAACCATTAGAAACAGATGATTTTTTCATCTGTTTTTCTTTTTTCTTAATCAGTAATACCTCACGATTGACGGGTGTAGGGCATTGTCCACTACGCAGGATTTCTATCTTTCGGCAGTGGCATCACTGTGTGCGCCCGTAAATTTCAGCAATGTTAAGCAGGATAACGAAGTTTTCCCCTGCGTGATAATTGAAATTTGTTCAGACCTCAGGCGACAGGTTGTCGCCACTACGGGATTAATTTTACTTGAGATTCTTCATCGGTTGCTCTACGGAATAACGATGGAAATATATTTTATATAACTGCGCAACAACCGGTTGCGTGCAATTTATAAAATGTTATGATATAATGTAACAAAACAATCTATGGGAGAATTTGCGATGGAAACAAAAGATATTTTATATGAACTTCGTACAAAACATAATATGACACAGGATGAATTGGCAGAAAAGGTGTTTGTTACCAGGCAGGCAATATCACGTTGGGAAAAAGGAGTAACAGTTCCGAATTCCGAAACGCTGAAGCTGCTGTCAAAGATTTTCAATGTATCCATCAATACTTTGCTTGGCTCTCCTCATCAGATGATTTGTCAATGCTGCGGTATGCCTTTGGAGGACTCGATTATCGGCCACAACGCTGATGGCTCACTCAACGATGATTACTGTAAGTGGTGCTATGCAGACGGAACATATACCTATAATAATATGGATGACCTTTTAGAAGTGTGTGTAAAAAATATGGTAAACGATAATTTCACCGAGGAACAGGCACGTTCTTACATGAAAGATATTCTTCCGAAGCTTGATTACTGGAAGCGATACGAAGAGCTTAGTGACAACGGAGAATTTGAAAAATTCAAGCATCAGCTGATAGATGAAATCAATTCACTGCATATCGACGGAATGCCGAAATTGGAAAAACTGAATGCACTTGTCGGTCAATATGTAAATCTTGAATATCGGCTTCCGAGCGGAGCTTATGTCAAGTTTCTGAACGATCAGACAACCTATCTCGGAAACCAGCTTGAATGTGAATTTGACAAAGGCACATGCTTCGGTGTCCTCGCAAATATGGATTTTATTATGATTTGCACATATGAATGTGATGGTAAAAATCCGGAGCTGATTCTGTATAAAAAAAGATAGTATTCACTCAAATTATTATATGGCAAAGAAAGCAGACATTTTATTGCCTGCTTTTTTCGTTTGAATGAAGTGAAGAGCTTTGAAGCTCATAATTGACGGGACATTGTGTGCGCCCGAAAATTTCAGCAATGTTAAGCGGGATAACGCAGTTTTCCCCTACGTGATAATCGAAATTTGTGCAGACCTCAGGCGACAGGTTGTCGCAACTACAGGAAAAATTTCGCTTAAGACTTTTCGTCACCTGCCCTGCAAGTCACATTATCGAACATAATTTTATTAATCTTACTTTAAGTCCGCTTTCTCAACAACAAAAGTTTTCTTTTTGAAAAATATCATTTATACTTTTCGTGAGCAAAAGAGAGTATTTACGAGCATTTACAAGCATTTAAGAGCTTTTTATATTATCCTTAAATTTTGTCTTGATTTTTTAATGATTTTTTGCAAAAAAATGTTGACTTTTGCATAATTCTGTACTATATTTTATCTTAATATATGTACAAGAGAGGGGCTGCATAATTGAAAAACAACGTTATTATTGATTTAAAAAACATCTCCGTTAGTTTTAAGGACACAAAGGTACTCGAAAATCTGAGTATGTATATCCGTGACAAAGAGTTTATTACCCTGCTCGGCCCGTCGGGTTGCGGTAAAACAACTACATTAAGAGTTATTGCAGGATTTCTTGAGCCTGACAGCGGTGAGGTAATATTTGAAGATAAAGTAATCAATGGTGTACCGCCTCACAAGAGACAGGTTAACACCATTTTTCAGCGTTACGCTCTTTTTCCGCATCTGAATGTTTACGAAAATATCGCTTTCGGTCTTCGTGTTAAAAAGATGAAGGAAGCTGAAATTAAGGAAATTGTTACTGAAATGCTTGAGCTTGTTAATCTCAAGGGCTTTGAAAGACGAAACATCAATGCTCTTTCGGGCGGTCAGCAGCAGCGTATCGCTATCGCACGTGCTCTCGCAGTTAAGCCTCGTGTGCTTTTACTCGACGAGCCACTCGGTGCACTTGATTTGAAATTAAGAAAAGATATGCAGGTGGAGTTGAAGAATATTCAGCAACGCCTCGGTATCACTTTTATATATGTTACTCATGACCAGGAAGAAGCACTTTCTATGTCCGACACAGTTGTTGTTATGGACGGCGGTGAAATTCAGCAAATCGGTCGTCCCGAAGACGTTTACAACGAACCGAAAAATGCTTTTGTTGCTGACTTTATCGGTGAAAGTAATATTCTTGACGGCAAAATGCTTGAAGATTACAAATGCTCTTTCTCGGGTGCAACCTTCCAGTGTCTTGATAAAGGCTTTGCAAGCGGTGAGCAGGTTGATGTTGTTGTACGTCCCGAAGATGTTGACATTGTATCTCTTGACAAGGCTATGCTCACAGGTACTGTTACATCGGTTACCTTTAAGGGTGTTCACTTTGAAATTATTGTTGACATCGGCGGTTTCAAATGGATGATTCAGACAACCGATTACGAGCCGGTCGGCAAGGAAATCGGACTTTTCATCGAGCCTGATGCAATTCACATTATGAAAAAATCTAAATATTCCGGTCTGTACGGCGATTACAGCTCTTTCAGCGATGAATTGGAGCATCTGTCCGACATCGTTGAGGAGGAATGATAAGTGAACAAAAAACAGGCATTTAAACAAAAGCTCTGCGCCTCCCCTCACATTGTGTGGTCGGCAATTTTCGTTGTTGTTCCACTCATTATGGTTCTCTACTACGCAATCACTGACAGAACAGGTGCATTCACAACGGACAACATCACCCGTCTTAGTGACTATGTTACTCCGTTTTTGCGTTCGTTGTGGTTCGGTATTGTCGCAACAATAATATGCCTTATAATTGCCTACCCTCTCGCCTACATTATTGCGCACTCAAAGGCGAAGGTACAAAGCACGATGGTTATTCTTGTTATGATTCCGATGTGGATGAATTTCCTGCTTCGAACCTATGCGTGGATGACACTGCTTGAGGATTCAGGCGTTATTAATACAATTCTCGGTAAAATCGGTATCGGCCCGTTTCACATGATAAACACATCGGGTGCGGTTATCCTCGGTATGGTTTACAATTTCCTGCCATATATGATTCTGCCGATTTACACAGTTATGACAAAGATGGACAAAAATCTTGTTGAAGCGGCTCATGACCTCGGTGCAAATAAGTTCCGTGTTATCAAGGATGTTGTTTTCCCTCTCACCCGCTCGGGCGTTATTTCAGGAATAACTATGGTTTTTGTTCCGTCAGTCAGCACCTTCTATATTTCACAAAAGCTCGGCGGAGGCAGCTTTGCACTTATCGGTGATATAATCGAAATGCAATTCCAGGTTTCCAATAACTTCAACTTCGGTGCGGCATTGTCGCTCGTTCTGATGATTCTCATACTTATCTGTATGGCTGTTATGAATCGTTTCGGTGATGCTGAAAAAGCAGGAGGTGTCGGTGTATGACGAAAATGAAACTTCCGTCAAAGCTCTATGTAGCTATCGTACTTCTGTTTTTATACTTACCGATTTTTATGCTTATTGTACTTTCGTTCAACTCTGCAAACAGTACAAGCGTTATGCAGGGTTTTTCGATAAAATGGTACATTGAGCTTTTCCGTGACGAAGCTACACTCACTGCACTTTACAATACACTTTTGCTCGCAGTTACTTCATCAATAACCGCTACCGCAATCGGCACACTTGCCTCGGTAGGTATTTTCAAGATGAAAAAGGGTGTTGTCAAGTCAAGTATTATGTCTGTCACTAACATTCCGATGATGAATCCCGAAATCGTTACGGGTGTTTCGATGATGCTTCTGTTTGTTTTCATCGGCTCATTTCTCGGAATTAACGGTGTGCTCGGCTTCTGGACATTATTTATTGCCCACGTTACATTTTGCATTCCGTATGTTATTCTTAATGTTATGCCGAAGCTCAGGCAGACCGATGCTCACCTTGCAGAGGCGGCACAGGACCTCGGATGCACACCTGCAAAGGCTTTCATCAAGGTTGTACTTCCATCAATTTTGCCGGGTGTTATTGCCGGACTTATTATGTCCTTCACCCTTTCACTTGATGACTTCATAATCAGCTACTTCGTAAGCGGTCCAAAATTTCAGACTCTTCCGATAAGAATTTTCTCAATGACAAAGAAGAGAGTTACACCGGATATGTATGCACTTTCTGCAATTATGTTTGTTGTTATTCTTGTGCTTCTCATTCTCGTTAACGTATTCCAGAAGAATGACGAAGATAAGAAAGGCGGTGCAAGACGATGAAAAAGCTGATTTCAATTCTCACCTGTACTTTTATTATTGCACTTTCCGTGTCATCTTCTTTCCCAGTTTTTGCAAAGGAGCTTGATTATTCAAACCTGCGTGGCACTGAAATCAATGTTTACAACTGGGGTGAATACATCTCCGACGGTGCAGAAGGAACGCTTGACGTTAACAAGGAGTTTGAAAAAGAAACAGGTATCAAGGTCAACTACACCACCTTTGATTCAAACGAAAATATGTACAACAAAATCAAGGGCGGCGGAGCAAATTACGATATCGTTATTCCTTCGGACTATATGGTTGAACGTATGATTAACGAGGGCTTGCTCGAAAAAATTGACCTTAAAAATATCCCGAATTACAAAAACATTCTCGACAAGTACAAGAATTTGTACTTCGACCCGAATAATGAATACTCCGTCCCGTACAATGTCGGTATGGTTGGTCTTGTGTACAACACAAAGATGGTCAATGAAAAACCCAACAGCTGGGAAATTATGTGGGACGAGGATTACGCAGGACAGATTCTCATGTTCAACAACTCCCGTGATGCATTCATGATTGCACAGATTCTTAACGGAATTGACCTCAACACAGTTGATTCAAACGACTGGCATATTGCTTATGACAAGCTCAAGGCTCAAAAGCCCGTTGTTCAATCGTATGTTATGGACGAGGTCTTCAATAAAATGGAAAGCGGAGAAGCTGCCATGGCGGCCTACTACGCAGGCGACTGTCTTACTATGATGGACAACAACCCCGACCTCGATTTTGTTTATCCAAAGGAAGGCACAAACATTTTTGTCGATTCAATCTGTGTGCCTGCAGGATGTCAGAACAAAGAGGGTGCTGAAGCATACATCAATTTTCTTTTGAGAGAGGATGTTGCTCTCGCCAACGCAGAGTATCTGTGCTACGCTACACCGAATGCGGCTGTGCTTGCTAATGAGGATTACTCATTGAGAGATAACAAGTATCTCTATCCCGACGAAGCAGATATGCCGAAATGTCAGTATTATCACAATCTTGATGCTGATACATTGATGATTATGACCTCGTTGTGGGACAACCTTAAAATTGAGGGAAACAGCGAAACGTCAATTTATGTCGGACTTATTTCATTCAGCGCGATTTCCATAGCATATATTATTTACAGAGCTATTCGTAAGAAAAAACGAGAAAGTATGTATTAAAAAAGAAGCCATTCATATGAGTGGCTTCTGATTTTTTATATGTTGGCTCTTCACGGAAAGTTGGGGA
>DCGX01000037.1:9940-46435 GCA_002315505.1 Ruminococcaceae bacterium UBA1767 | reverse complement strand
TTTTTTGCAAAAAAGATAGAAAATCCTACTTGGAAATTCTATCTTTTTTATATAAGTCGAGAATTTTTAGTTTTAATATTTATTCGCAATAATCTTATTATCGATATAATAGGCAATTTACTTCTTCATATTTGAATCTCTTTAATTTCCGATATAATAAACTCTGCTTTCACATAGTTTATTCAGACATTGCTAAATATTCTGGACAATTCTTACACACCTTGTATGCTTCATCCCATCTGCAAGGAGGGATTTTATCATGAGGTAACTTCAAACTGTCATTACCGATACTTGAAATATCCCAACACAATCCTTCGGCTATCTTGATGAGTTGTTACCGATTTGTTTTTGTTTGATATCAAGGATACCGATGATGACTTGGACAAACGAAAATGTTGTGCTCAAGGAGAGTAATAAAATCGGTTCTCTATATTACAAAATCCAATATCACCATTACGCTTTCTCGTTTCTTTTTATTCAGTGTTCTTTTTCAAACGCCTTTTCTTAATAATCACTGCAATTATTACAGCAACCACAAGAATAATCAAAGCAATAATAATAACAAAGCTTGTACTTCCTGCAAAAATCGTACCTACGGCGCTTGAAGCATATGAAATATCATATCCGTTTGAAGATAGCGTATTCCATGTTTTTGAACTGTAATTTGAGTTTGTAAATTTGATTGCCGTTTTATCAGTTGACATCATATCCGACGCAACATATGAAATTATATCGGATTTCAGATAAATAGTATCAACACTTCCGATATTATACAAGCTCATTGAACCAATTGAAGTCAAGGTTGATGGCAGTGAAATTGTTTTAAGGTTCGGCAATGAATTAAATGCATAGTCGCCGATAGAGCTTACTCCCTCTTCAACAACAATATTTTCGATTTCTTCCGCATACTCATGCCATGGAATGACCGAATTGCTATGATAATTAGGCATTCGTCCATTTCCGCAAATTGTAAGAGTATTGTTTTCAAAGCTCCATGTTGCCGATTCTGCACACCAGATATATTCATCACGCTCAACCGAATAATTCCATGCTGTCGAATTCAACGGGCAGAAGAACATATAGCAATTAAATGCGTTATTTGAGAAAACAGTTGATTGACTGTTAATATAGAATTCGGCATATTCCATATTTAAAGCATCGCTTCCGAGCTTTTTAAGTGACTTAGGAAGTGAAATGTAACATTCATCGTTTTCCATAACACCGTAAAATGCTCTCTGTCCGATATACTTAATTGCATTGTTAAACGCATAGCACATATTTTCATCGCAAAGATTAAGCGAAGTGCAGTTTTCAAATGCCGAATCGCCTATCCATGTAACGGACTTCGGTATCGTAACGCTCTTGAGAGCTGTACAGTTTTTAAATGCTTCATTTGAAATTGATTTGAGATTTGAAGGCAGTTTTACTTCTGTGAGTTTCGTGAAATCGGCAAAAGCTGCACGAGGAAGCTCAGTAATTGAATCATCGAAGATAACTTTTGTTACAGTAGAAGCATCTGTTTTCCAATCGCCCGATGTTTTTGAATCACAGTAAGAAATTTTAAGAATTCCGTCACCATTCATCGAATATGCTTCATAGTTGAGAACTTCGACCTTATACCCCAGCTTATTGAATTTGTTATATGTATTGGAATTTTCCAAACATTTTACTGTTACTGAACCTTCATTTGAATCGCCGAAAATATTATTGCCGGAAGCGGTAACATCTTCACCATAAAGACTTATTAATGTTAGCGGCAAATTGCACAGGCTGTATTTTTCAATTTTTGAAACAGATGAAGCAATCGAAATTGAATCCAGTTTTTCAATGTCATTAAATGCATAGCTTCCGATTGAACTAACGCCCTCCTCAATAGTAATTTTGTCAATTTCGTTTCGCATAGCGTACCACGGAACAAGTGCATTGTTCGGATAGTTATACATATCATGGTTACCCGAAATAGTTAGTATACCTGCCTCTAAATTCCAGTCTGCAATGTATTTCATTTCCATTGTAACAGCTGATGTTGACAGTGAGCCGGATTTCATTCGATTATAATATGCAACTACATTATCATACTCGGGGGAGTAAATTGCTTTTGCAATAATCGAGCGATAAACCATTTCACATTTCTGTGAGTTTAAAAGAACTGTCCAGTTCGGCGAATAAATTGCACAATTGCAGATTTTTTCAAGGCTTCTCGGCAAAGAAATTGTCAGTGCATTATTTGACGAGAATGCGCTTGAACCGATATATGTAAGTGTTTCCGGTAATACTGCATAGTTTGAAAACAGATTTTCGCACTTATCAAATGCAAAATTATCTATGTACTCTGCTCCGTCAGGCAACGAGTGACCGAAGTTAAGACTATTGCAATTCATGAACGATGACAATCCGTATCTTACAATTATCGCATTTTTGCTCATCTTTATTGTTTTAAGATTTGTACAATCTCTGAAACAGTCCTGAGGAATAGAATAGCGACAGATGTAATTATTCTTTGAGTTATCAAATGTAATTGTTTTGATGTTTCTGTTGTTTTTGAAGCATCCCTTCGAAAGTATTGACATACCGCAAAAAACTACATTTTCAGCTGAAACTCTGTTCCATGGTGTAAGACTACTGTCATAATAGGACTCAACGAAGCCTTCGCCGATATACACGGTATTTCCTTCAACCGAAAAGTCGGAAATTGTAGTCTGATACATATTAAAGCCGTATTCAGTCTTTATCTTTTTATAGCTTTCCCGGAAGTACTTACTTGTATTGCTATCGGTATCGTATTTAAAATGGAAAGTTTTAGCAACAATCGCCATATCACCATATTCGCAATCATCACTGTATGTGGTGATGAAAGTGTTTTTGAAGCAGAAGGCTCTTTCTCCGATTTTCTCTATATTCAGAGGAAGAGAAATACCCGATGTTGTACCATCAGCATCATAAATACCGTTGAATGCGAAGCTGCCGATTTCCTTAATACTGTCGGGAAATACATAGGCAACAGCATTTGCTTTTCTGTTTTCGTCGCTGAAGAAATCGAGCTTTGCACAGTTTTTAAATGCAGAGTTTCCGATTTTTTCAATTCCTTTCGGAATAACAACTGTTTTAAGTTCTTTACATTCCTCACAGAAGCTGTCTGGAATTTCCTTAAGTGTTGACGGGAAAGTAACCTTTGTGAGCTTCGGATATTTACTCAAAGCTCCTTCGGGAACGGAAGTAACACCCGAGGCGAACTCAATCTCGGTAATGTAATTCACAAGATTGCTCCAGTTGTTTTTGACACTTCCGTTTGCAGATACTGTGAGTTTACCTGTATTATTCAATTTCCAGTTTACGTTTTCCGAAGAATTCAGTTGAGTGAAGTTACAGCCTGTCAGCATGGCAGAAGCATAAGCATGTGAATTTATCGGTGCAATAATCGTTGCATTTTTATCAACTATTGCACTCTCGGGAGAAATTGCACACGCCGGATTATTAACTGTAAGAGTAAAGCCTTCCTTGCAACCGACAAATGCACAGTTTCCGACAGAAGCGACCGTTGTAGGAAGATTTATGCTCTCAATATTACTGCATGAGTTAAAGGCATTTTCCCCGACAGACTTTACAGCTGATGGAATAGTAATTCCTGTAAGAATTGAACAACCGCTGAATGCTTCGTTACCGATTGAGGTAACCTTTGCGGCAATTGCATAATTCGCAAGAGCTTTACAATTCTTAAAACATCTGTTCGATATTGCAGTAAGCAACGGAACAAGTGCTTTTCCGTTTGAGTCAGTAGTTGTTATCTTGTCAACATCGCTGACAACAACAACTTCCTTAAGATTTGTGTAGCCGTTGAACGAATCGTCGGGAAGTGCCTTGACGGTATTAAAAATCAACACACGCCTTATTGATGCCTTGTCAATGTTGTACTCGCTGTTTACATGGCAGTCATCAGTACCCTTGTTCTTATATGTACCGCTTTTCTTAATAATAAGTGTATTTCCGGAAACTTCCCACTGCTCTGCGGTTTTCTTTGCCGTTGTGGGAGTGGATTGACTTGGAATATAATGGAATTCTATGTCATTGCCAACGCAGTACTGACGGAAGCCCGAATCAAGATAACCATTGCACACCGCATTACTAAGGTCACCGAAAGCCTTATTGTAGCCTGTTCCGCCGATACTCTTAACGGTAATCTTCTTCAACGAGGTAAGCGTTTTGAAAAAGTCAGTTGCAATTGAAGTTATCTCGCCGTCAATTTCAAGCTCGGTTATATTTTTGAAGTACTCAGCAAGATCGATACCTGATACCTTGTCAGCCAATGCTTCTCCCCATGGCGTATTTGACGTCTTTGAATAATTATGATTTTTTACTTCCCTTGTCATATATCTGTATCCTGTACCGCCATCTAAATATAATTTTTCTGTCTTACTTGTGTATGAATCATCACCTAATATACCTGAGCCTTTAATTGTCAGCTTGTTACCGTTAAGCTCAAAGGTGAAGTTTGAATTATGGCAAGTACCGTTTAAGTTATAATACTGCAAAGTATAATCTGACGGAGTATTACTGTTAATGTATTCAGTTACACCATTACTGTTGATATTAGCAATAATAGTAACACCGGTCGGGATTGCACCGTCCTGAATTGTTATATCTTTGTAGTTTTTGTTTAAAACAGCATCGTTTTCGATTCTTACGGTTTTAAGATTACTGCATCCCGTAAATGCCTGTGCATCAATGCTTGTCACAAGACTCTCGATTACAACATCCGTTATTTTCGTTGCATACTTTGACCACGGTGCGGCATAGCTGTCATTATAATCCGGCATATCGCCGTGACATCTGATTGTCAGTACGCCGTTTTTATAGCTCCAGTAATTGGAAGGATAGTATCTTATTGTGAATGACTTATCATTGCTTACACTGAATGAATTTGTCTCAATATAATAATTTTCACCCGGAGCGGAACTACTGTAAGTCTTACCGTCCGAAACTAAAGAAAAGCTTGTAATCGGGTTCGCTCTTTTATCAGTTGAAGTACAAAGATATGTACCATTGTTGCCAACTGTAGAAAGATTAGCCGTATTAATACAGCTATGAGTTGTTCCGTTATATAAAACATTTGATGTGCTTTGTGAACAGCAGATTGAAGTGATGACGTTTTTGTCAGATTTTTCCGTAGTTGTTGCATAGCCGAAATAAACGTTCTTTGAGACGCCGACATTATAATCAATAAAATTTGTACAACCCATATTAAAAAGTGAAAGCAATGCGCTTTCTTTATTATCTGCAACCACAAAATTAAGTTTATTCAGATATTTTTCAGGGCTTGTAATGGTATCACCTGCTTTTACAGCATATCTTAAAAATTTAATAAAGTAATTACATGATGCCATACCTTTACCGTCACTTGTCAGAACAGGAACACTGTTATTATCAAGTGCCGTGGTATTAACGGAAATACCCGTTATCGGGGTGCCAAAGAAAGAATTTTTACTCTGGAAAAGATAGTAACACCCATTATTTGCATTTACAACATTTCCACACCTTGTGTACTCAACGTTACCTATCTCAAGCGTATCTGAAATCTTTTCATCGTAGCTTGAAACCCGAACCATAACAATATTTCGAAGTGCCTCATTTATATTGTCTGTATATTTAACTGCAATATATGAGGAGTTACCGTATTCTTCCTTACTGACAAATCCCGAGCTGGTCTGATTATATGACTGATGATTGGTATCACGTGCAATGTTGGTCTTTATAATCTGGCTTTTACCAAAGGAATTGAGAACTGAAGTCAGAGCAATATCATCAGAAAATTTGTCACTGCCCTCGGATTTGGTGCTTGAGTGCTCATCATCATACGACGAAATAAAAATGTCGGAAACGTATTTTCCTTTCTTGACCTGATTACCCTTAATATGAATATATAGGTGATGAGAAAACGTACAATTTTGTGCAGTATATCTTGTTAGAGTCGGCATGCTCATTCTCGGCGGAGTAAAATATGTGTATGAAGGATTCTTATACTCGCAGACAATATTACGTGCATTGGTACCATATCCGTCATCAAGATTTGTAACTGCTTTGTATCCGTCCGGAGTTCTGCTGTTTTCACTGAAAAGAATGTCTTCAATCAGGAGCGGCTCAGTCTTATCGCAAGGACCTTTGACATAGACACCCCTGTAAATGAGGTCATCAAACTGTCCTTCCTCGTTGATGACTCTTTTGGTAAGATATGCGGCATCTGTTATCTTTTCAGGATAGTAATTCGGGCCGTTCTCTCCACCCTCACCGCAAACGTACGCATTACAGTCACGAATTGAGCGCTTGTTATCATACTGTAAAAATGTTTCGCATACAGAATATCCGCATCCTTCGCAGGAAATGTTTTCAAACAGCATTTTTGCAGACGGAGAAGCATCATAGAGACCTATATCCGTAATCGCTCTGTACGGATTTGCGGTTTTGGAAACTGCCATATATGTTGAGCCCTTTGCGGTTGTTCCTTTACAGACATCTTTCTCGTTAGAATAATAGCTGCTACTATTTGTATTGACTTTAAATATTTCAAATCCGTTTAAGTTCATAAACGACTCTACTGCATTTTTATCGGTATTATCAATTATAAAAAATGCAAAGCCGTCAGCATATTTTTCTGTATTTAGACCGAGAATATTTTTACTGCTGAATTTCTCGGTCGGCTCAAAATAAATATATACGTGATTGTCCCACTGCTTATTGCTCAGACCTTTTCTGTAATTAAAGTCAAAAGCATCACCGCCCGAGAACAGATTAACAGGCTCCCAGCTTTCTTCTTTTTTATCTTTATTATTTGAAACGGAAAGATTTGCATAAATCGGTGTGCCGATACCCTCAATGCTTGAATAATACAAAGCAACATTATTCGCTGTAATACCTGCACAGCCGTAAGAGTATGTACCGAACATAAATGCAGTTTTTGTATCTGTTGAACCGTATGCAGCTCTGATGTCTTTAATTGCATACTTTGTGCTTGTTGTAGTCTTGAATCCGATGTATGAATAGGTTTCGGCGTTTGGTGAAATGTTGGTTTCAATGACTTCATAACCCGCATTCTGAAGTGAAAGCTTTGCTACCTGTGCATTTTTATCTGATGCAATCTTAAGGCTCTGCAAATATACTCCCTGTTCTTCTGCCGAACCGCCCTCTTCGCCCTTTACAGATTTCTCGGTTTTAAAGAAAGTGTAAAGATTGTTCTTTGTTTCATAATTCTGATATGTACGAACATTACTTGCAAAAAGGTCACCGAAACGACACAAAGGCATCATTTTTTCAGGAGTATATTTTTCATTTGAAAAAGTGAAAAGGCTTTCGGGTTTATCCTTTTCAACTACAAGAGGTGAGCCTGCAGTTTCATCTTTTGTGAAATATAATACATCCCACTGACTTTTTGCATTAACACTTTTATAGTTATTTATATCGGCAATTTTGCCGGTTGGGTCACGAACCGCATCGTATCCGACAAATCTGTATTCATCATCCTCCTTGAGATAATCATATACTTCATCAGGAATTGTCGAATATGTAGCAGGTTTATTTGCTTCGTCTTTTTCTTTTTTATTTAATATAGCTTTCCATATAAGGAATACAACAAAGGCTACGATTGCTATAAACAGTACAACAACAAAAACAACGGAGAATATTGCACAAATCAGTCCTGCAACCGCTGTACCTCCTACAAGCCATGAACCGCCGATAACTAACATAGTTACTGCACTGATAAGGCTGAACGAACCTGTGGCAATAAAAAATCCGGTAAGGAAAAGTATTGTTGCTCCAGCTGCGGCCAAAGCACAGATTTTAGCAATAGTCAATGCATCCTTAACTTTTCTTATTGCATTGCTTTCACCGACGGTCAACTCGTCATATGCCTTTTTAGCTGCAGCATTTCGATTTCCCTCTTCGGTTAATGCAATCTGTTTATTGTATGCGTCAACATTTGTGCCGACAAAAACATTAACTCTGTTGTCTTTGTCAATATTTTTTTCATCGGTAATCTGTTTTAATTCAGGGAAATAATCTTCCTTCAGCTGTCTTTCAATGTCAAGCTTAAGGTCCTGCTTTTCTGACGGGTCAATAATATAGAACATCATTGAGATGATACCGCTGAGCTTAACAACATATCTCTGACCATCTGTAAAAGATGCTGCAAGAGGATAGAGATATCGCAAATCATTATCACTGAGTTCACTCTTACCCTTAACCGCCTGAGCATATCCGATAAGATAATCGCCGAGATTTTCAGGATTGCCGTATGCTGAACCATTAAGATTATCGGGAACAGTGTATTCCTTCATTGCCTGATACAAAGCAACATACAGAACATAGTTATCGTCATTTTCGACTGTCTCCGTTGCAGTTTGAGAAGTTACAGCATCATACAAAGGAAGGTCTGAATCATCTTTCTCACTTTTTTTAAGAGCAGTCTTGTATTCATCCGAAAACTCTACGCTGTAGGTTCCTTTAATATCATTTATATAGTTTTCCTGCACATCTTCATCTTCCATTATTGCTGAGGCATTCGTCGGGGCAGGCTGAATATTTACCGCTCCCTTTTGATAAGAATCGTAAAAAGCTACAATTTCATCGCTTAATATTTTTGCAAATTCACTGTACTGTTTATCGAGGCTTGCAAAGTCTGAACCATCATCAGCATTTGAAACATCATACTTTGAAAATCTTGCACCGACATCAACTAAACTGCTGTCGTCAACTCCTAAATTTAATGCACTGAAAATAACAGAAAGTGTCAGTGTATTGCACATCAAATTTATATTAATGAAATCATCCAATGTTCTGTTTTCGTCAAAAAGATAATCGCTGAAAGGGATATGCTCTCCGTCCATTGTTTCATAGTAGAATAAATCCAGAAGCTCTTTACCTGCAAGAGCCAACGGACTGTTTTTTGCAATATTCTGCTTCATTTCATTGACGGTAATCTGAAACTGCTTTGCCATACTTGTGAGTTTTACATTATATGCAGTTTGCAATGCCCGGTAATCCATCATTTTAAATCCCGAGCTCATATTCATAAGGCGAACATCAGTAATAGCATCTTCAACATTATCTGTTGTTTTATAGCCCATATAGGCAAACTGACCGTTACCGTCGCAAAGATTTTTCTTCGCAACAGTATAACCCGCATCAGTTAACTGCTTTATAACATCAGCTTCTTTCGTACCCGTTGCCATTGCAATGTCACTGACATAAAGATATTGATTGTCCGCAAAAACTGTTGTAGCAGTCAAAACCACTGTTGCAATAACAAGTATTATTGCAACAATAGCTCCTGCTTTCTTTTTTTTATTTGTTTTAAAAATTTTCATCGTTATCCACGCCCGTTAAAAGATAATGATTATATACATTCATTTATTTTCTTGTACTTCTTTTTGGTCAAAAGAAAAGCTCCGACAGCACCTATTACAAGACCAGCAAATGCTGATACTGCAATATATCCTGTTTTTGAAAATACAGATGCTGTTGTTTTAGCGGCTGTTGCCTGCTTAAAGAAAAGATAAATTCCGTTTCTGGTGTTTGAGGAATGTTTATTAAGATTATATGGTGCTGTTTCATTAAAATAATGAACTGATAAGTAACCGCTATTGACAGAATTATCACCGTATTGAACCAATGTTGCTTCGGTAAGTGGCTTCCCGGCTTCGGTATTTTTTGTAAAATAAACTGCGTTCCATTGGTCACCCTTAAAAGCGTTCAAATCAGCAAATTTACCATCAAGGTCTTTTACACAATAATAGAAAATAAAAGATGTATCACCCAGATCGTTGACATATTCATTTGCCATTATTCTCGGAATTTCAGTATATTCAATTTCGTTTTCTTTTTTGAATTCTTTATAAAGAAAGATTGCAGATACGATCAGGACAGCTGCGATACAAATAGCTAAAACGGCAATCGAAACCTGTGAAACAATTTTTGCATATTGACTTGCTGCAGCAATAAATGCATTTTCAGCTATTCCGGCCTCAGCTGAAAAATCTCCGACAACACCCACCGTATGAGCAATCATTTGACCAATTGAAGCAGAACAGTAAATTGAAATTGATGCAACACATCCGATTAAGAATGCTGTACCGCCGACTGCGCTCAAAACAGCAATTTCTTTGTTTGTAAATTTCTTGTTTGAGAAAAGACTTTCTCCTGAAGAATTCATTTTTGACAATGTTTCATCTGTAAGTGCAATTCCCTTTGGTTCGAACACCGTTCTGTCAACACCTGAATATGCTGAGATTTTTTCGGTATTTTCAAGAGTATCAGTATACTCTTCCAAATTATCTTCGTCTTCCGCTGCGGCATAATTGATTATATTTACAACAGGCTCTGAATCAAGACAAGCTTTTTCCGAGTCTGTCATTGAGTCAACAATCGGATACAAGGTGGAAATATCAAGATTGTCGTAATCCTGCATAAGATAATCATAAAGATTTGACTCGCCGTAGTTTATGGTTTTAAGTATTTTATATGCTCCCATATATGTTTCGGCAGTAGATCTGTCAGCTGAGCTCATTGTTTCAAGCTTATCAATCACCTGGTCATCGGAAAGATTACTGAGCTTGAGCAATTCATAAGACTTAATGCCTTTCTGGAATGATTTGAGATTAGTATAAAGATTCTTGGCATCATCATCAACCGAAGCATCGTATGTACCCTGTAAATCACTGCCCTCAACAGTGGATAACCAGTCTGTAGAACAGGCAAGATATAAAGCGTTTTTTACAATTGCTAAAATATTTGTGTTTGCCTGGAGGAAGAATGTTTTCAACTGAGCGTCAGTTGTTTCTTCATCAACAAGGAAATCACCGACAGCTTTGCCGCTGTCATCTTCAATAAACTGATTCATCATGTCATAAGCAGCAACTGCTTTCGGTGTTTCTGCTTCAAGATTTTCCTTAAAAACTTCAATAGTAATATAGAATTTATTGAGCCACTGCTCAACACCTTTTTTCTGCTTATCAATTGCTTCCTCATATTTTGCAAAAGAATATCCGCCCTTCATATCCATTACGGCAACATCTGTAATGGCGTCCTTTTTTTCAGTTGTGGTTTTATATCCCATTACAACAGCTTGCTGATTTGTTCCTTTGTTCAAATCTTCGGCTACATATTTATATCCTTTTTTTTCGAGCTTTGAACAGGCGTCATCAACACTACTGCCTGTTGAAAGAACTAAATCACAGATATAGTCAGGAGTATCTGCAAAAACCGTTACTGAAGTAATTGTACCAAGACACATTGCAAGAGCGATGCTGACAATGGATTTCCATAATTTTTTCATAACACTACCTCCGGAAGATATATATATTAATTATACCACAATATGCTGATTTTGTACACTTTTTTCCCAAAAAAACAATAGACATTATTTAAAAAATGTGCTAACATAAATTCGTAGTAAAAACTGCAGAAAGAGGTATTATAATGAAGCGAAAACTTTCATCTGTTATCATCAGTATTATACTGGCACTTTCAACTGCAATAATATTACCTGTTCAGGTTGCGGCAAAAACTCCGACCTATATTAAAGATGTAATTATCTGTACGGGTTCTCAATTTGACGAGGTGTACAAGAAAATAAATGCAAAGGGCTATACTCCTATCCAAAAGAACCTTAATAAGGGTAACAGTACAGTTGTAGTTATGGGATATCTTCCTACCGAAAACAAGGACGAAGCAATTACCGATCTTGCCGCAATGACCGAAAAGAGCGGTTATTCGTTCGGTCAGTATAAGGACATACTCCAGGAAAAAGAGCAGACTGTTTCCGATCTTGTAAATAAGTTCAAGGTTGCAATAGAAGAATTCAGAGAGAATTATGCAGCTGAAGAGCCGTCGGCAATAGTGGCTTATGAGATGCTCAATGTAATGACAAATGACGATATGAACAATATCGGACTCGGCGATATGTTCATAAGTGAAGATACAACCGACGAGCAGCTAAAGGTTGTCTTTATGCAGTCAAGAACAGAAATCATTGCGAGTATAGAACAGTATCTTGCGATTGCATGTTCATCAAATCCCTGGATGACTGAGCTTGAAGACCTTGACACCGATGGTGTATATGAGCCTTCAATTGCGGATGATGCAAGATGCATTTATAATACACTTGATTCTTTCCAGAAGAAGATGAATCAGTTTCTTGAGCTCGGAATTGACGAAAACACGACAGAGGAAGAAATTATCGCATTTAACGACAGCTGCACAGAAAACGAAAAAAATGTGTTTATGTCAAATTATCCTGCGTTCCTTTTATTAAAGAAAACAACATATCTTGAGCATAATCTGTTCGATTTACTTATGTCAGACCTTGAAAGTCTGGACATGACTCTACTTTATCCTATGGCAAGCATTATGACCCGGGGTCAGCTTGCAACATTTGAATATATACCGTTTTCCAATTCTGTTGCAAATAATGTTATGAATGAGGAAGACTGGAAAAAGCAGTTTGAGGATGTAAAAAAGCTCGATGAATTCGGCAATCTTGAAACCATTTCCGTATTTTCAGGCGTTGATCGCACAATCTTCAACCCCGAAGGAATTGCAGTTACATCCAAGGCTCTGCTTCACGAGCATACAACAGCAGAAAGTTTAATCAAGCCCCAAAAGCTTATCGAAAAATCCGGTGAAATAGTCGGCACTTTAATGTTTACAGGTATAATATTAGCTATGGTCGGTGTTTATTTTCATGCCGAAAAAAATGCCTTGGCATTAAAGTTTACAGTAAAAGCCGTAAATGCTATGACTGATTTTTCAGGCTATGCCTCAGATGCTGTCTACAACGCAACACTCGCAAAATATACTGCTGTTTTCTCTAAAATCTCCGGCGTTCTGTTTGGTCTGGCGATAGCATCATTGTTGATTATAATGGCGGTCATACTTATCAATCGTTTTGTTGATTGTTATAAGCATCCGAAATATTCCGAGATGCCGAGAATAATCGTTGATATTGATGTTACGAAATCAGAGGAATATATTTATTATTACTGTGCAAAGGATATTAATGGTAATCTTGCCGATGTCAATGCATGGAACGGGGAAAAGTGGACAGGTATTTATTACACAAAAGATCCAGATGCAGGCAAGCCTCTGACAACAGAAAGCCTTGTAAATTACGGCCTTTCAAATAGTGCTGCTCCCGTAAGTGCAGATAAATCATATCGTGCAGTACATTATTTCGGTGAAAGTGCGGCATATAACCTCAACAGAAACTCGGACTACAAAAATACGATTGATAAAGATAATTATGTCTATATGTACTTTGTAGAGGATGCGTCCGCTGCAACAGCAAGTATATTCAGCACAAAAGCAGGCTATGGATTATCCGGTTTTGCCGGACTTGCCATCGGCTCATTAGCCACTGCACTTCTGATTAAAGGTAAAAAGAAAAAGCAGGAGCCTGTTGCAGAATAATATCACAATATCCGCTTCAGTCTGCAAGTTTAATTAACAACAGCTAACAAGGACTTCTGCCGTCATTCCCGGAAGTTTTACTTCACCCGAAGCTATCGCTCATATTATGACTCAGAAGTTCGTTATAGCTTCACCTTTGTACCGGCAGGAGTTTGAAATTAAGAACGAGGGCGTTCAGCTTTCAAGTCAGACGATGCCAAACCGGATTTTCGCTGCCGCAATAAGCACCGTATTTCTGCAAAGTCAACTGAATAACAACACAAAACCCGCCATTTCGGCGGGCTTTTTCATGTATCATATGCTCATTGGCTTAACGATTGCTAATAAACTGTATTCTCAAAACCATTACGATTCGGGTATATATTTTGATAGCCGGACTGTTTTAATTTAAAAATCCTCACGCAACTTAAGAATTTAAAGAATAATATAAGCTTCGAGGTCAACTATACAGCTTCAAATCCGAAGGTTACTACAGTTGATGGAAACGGAAATGTATATGCTGCGGGCAGGGGCAGTTCAACAATTACCGACACGTAACAGACCAATATGGTAACGTAGTTACAGATACGTCAAATATAAAAGTAAGCAACGCCCTTGGTCAGTGGCTCATCGTAATTTTCCTACTTTGCTGGATATGATATTAATTTTGTGAAACTTAACAAACAAAACAACCTTCGGCGGAGTAAAATCTGCCGAAGGTTTTGTCATGCTTATCAATCCAGTAAATCGAACAAGATAAATATATATAGTTTTTGAAATATTCAACAGTATACACTTATCAGCTATGAAATCTGTATTTGCTTATTTGGTTTTTGTGCCTCTTGAGCCGTATGTAGCATTCATATCCTCAACGAATTGTTCTCTTGTTACCTTAACGTATTTTGAATTCTCGATTTTTTTGTTCAGCAATTCAAGATACAAATCCTCGTCAAAAGGAATTTCAATAGTTTTGTCAAGCCAAGAAGAGAGGAATGCGGCATTTGAAATTGTAAGCCCGTTGATACCTTCTGCACCTTCTGCAATCAATGGTTCACCGTGCAGAATATGAGCGGCGAATGCGTTAACAACAGGGTCGACAATTGCATTGGATTCGGGAACATCAATGTCCTGCCATTCGATTTCCGGTGTTGAGAATCCGCCATCAGCAGTGTCCGAAAATTCTCTTGATGGCATTTCAAGCACGCACAGACGTGCTGTAAACTTATCCTGAATCGGGTCAAATTCGTGGATAATTCTTGCTTTGTCGAGCGTAATTTCAAGTCTGTTTGAGCCGGGATAGTCGCCTGTAGTTGTGATGAATGTACCTGTTGCACCGTTTGGATATTCGGCATAAATCGTTACGTCATCCTCAACCTCAATGTTGTGCCATTTACCTTCGTGGCAGGTGGCTCTGATTTTATTCGGCATACCGCAAATCCATTGCCATAAATCAAGCTGATGCGGACATTGATTGAGCATTACTCCGCCGCCTTCTCCTGCCCACGTAGCTCTCCACGAGCCTGAATCGTAATATTGCTGAGTTCTGAACCAGTCGGTGATTATCCAGCTGACTCTTCTCAGCTCGCCGTACTGTCCCGATTGCACCATATCTCTGATTTTTTTGTAAGCACCTGTCGGTCGCTGATTGAACATCATTGCATAGGTAACATCAACTGTTTTTGAAAAATCAATTGCTTCTCTGACCTGCTTTGTGTATACACCTGCAGGCTTTTCACTTAATGCGTGAATCCCTGCTTCCATAGCCTTGATTGCGTATGTAGGGTGGAAATAGTGCGGTGTTGCAATAACAACTGCATCACAAAGATCGCTTGCTATAAGCTCTTCACCGCTGTTAAAGCAGGCTATGTCGGGAATGAATTTTTTAGCGGCAGTAAATCTTTCGGGATTGATATCCGCAACTGCCGTGATTTCAATTTCTCTTAATCCGCCCTTGGAATACGCCTTGAGATAGTTGCATCCCTGGTTGCCGATTCCTATAATACCTAATCTTAAAACATCCATATTTTTCTCCGTTTTTTATCAGTCTATATTGAGTATTAATTTGAAGTATTCTCCGAGATATGTGAATTCAATTTCAAACCACTCGAAGAAGCTGTGCCAGTCATGCTCCGAGAATTTCTTTGGATACTGTTCAATTGAATCCTCGAAATAATCTGATAAATAAACGGAAAATGTTGAAAGTGCTTCAAGATTATTATCATCTCCGTCAGTAAGAGCATCTTCGTTAATGTCGATAATTCTTAAACCTCTTGCCTCAACCTGGTTGCCTTCGGCATCGGTATATCTTGACAGAATGTTAAATCCGCCTGCTGAGAGTGTAACACCGAGAGCGATGTTATCTTCAGTAATTCCGCAGAAATCATTTGCGTGAGTGTGTCCGAAAAACATACCGATTACGTCGCCTTGTCTTACGAATGCATCGTATTGACCGTCGTTTTCTGTAGATAATTCACAGCTTTTGCTCAGATGTGATGTCATCTTTGTGTTTTCGACACCCGCAACGCCGTCCTTTATTCCGTCTGTAAATCCGCTCTTGAGGACGTAGGTTTTATCACCGCTCTTGAAGCCGTTTTCGTCTTCAACAAAGAGCTTTCTAACTTCTTCAAAGCCAAGATGCTGGAATGCGATTGACGGAATAACCTTGCCGCCGTTTGCTTCCTTGAGCTCAGCACATTTTTTTTCATACCACTTTATTTCAGCGGAGTTAACGCACTGAATTGTTGTTTTTTTGTCGGACTTAATCTTTGTGCCCGAGTCAAAAAGCCAGATATTGAAAATATCATTTTCGCCCTTGGAATCCTTTATGAGTATATTTCCGTTTGATCTTCTTAATATTGAACTGTAACCGTTCGGAAGTATGCAGTTGTCATATGCTCCGTAGTAGCTGTTCTGAAGCAGCTTCGGGCAAAGATATGTTTCCCAGTCGTGATTGCCGTAAACAAATGTAAACGGAACATTTCTTTCAACAACAGGTGCAACGAGCTGGTCGATTGCAGCCTTTGTGCCCAGTTGAACAGATGTGTCAAACCAACCCTTTATATTGTCTCCACCGAAAACAACAAGGTCAGGCTCGTAATCGTCAATAGCTTCACCGATGAAATCAATCATTTCGGTGAACGGGAAATCCGTAAAATGTGTATCGGTAATGTGCATTATTCTGAAATTACCGTTTTCGTCAAATTTAAGGGTCGGCTGATTGTTCCCTTTGGCATATGCTCCCACACACAAAACATTAAATGTCATAATGAGTGTCAGAATCAATGCCGGAATTCTGTTAGATTTTTTCATAAATCCACGCTCCTTTTGTTTCATATTATCATAAATTTCGCAAAAAAACAATAAAATTATGTTTTATTACTGTTATTTTTCTTCACAATAATGTATAATCTTATGGTAAAAGGGGGTTGTGCTTTGAATATTAGTATTACTGCAGGTTATTTTATGAAAAACTCTGCTTCTTCTGACAGAATGGAGCTTGTTTTTAAAACACTTGCTGAAAATGGTATCAACAATTTTGATTATCTTACAAATATTGATTGTGATGATTATCTTGACGTTGCACGCAGGTGCAGGGAGATTGCCGATAAGACGGGAACGGTAATTCATCAGAGTCATTGCCCGTTTAACCGTTACAGAAAAGATATCACCTATGCAGATGTGCTTCCGAGGTCATTGAGATCAGTCGAAGCCGCAGCTGTACTTGGAGCGAGGTGTCTTGTTGTACACGCAGACGAAAACAGATATGATGAAGATAAAACATTTAATCCCGATAAAATAATGGTACAGATGTATGATTACATTTCAAGAATTACAGAAAAGGCTGAGCCTTACGGAATTAAAGTCTGCATCGAAAATCTTTTTGAAGAGGGAAGATATCCCGATATGGAGAGGTCGAGATTTACTTCGGATATAAACGAGCTTCTCGGACTTGTTGAAAAATTTGATGAAAAGAATGTCGGAATCTGCTGGGATTTCGGACATGCACGTGTCGGCTTTGGCGAAAAATGTATGGATATGCTTAAGCTCGCTTTGCCGAGAGTTTGCTGCACTCATGTTCACGATAACAACAACAAGGACGAGCATCAGCTTCCGTTTGCAGGTAAAAACGATTGGAAAACGCTGATGCCGCTTCTTAAAGAATCCGGTTACAACGGAAATATTAATTTTGAGATTGAACATGGAAATATTCCCGATGAGCTGATGGTGGATTATATTCGCTACTGCAAAAAGGTCGGAGATTATCTTATAAAATTACAAGGGTGATTTATTGTGATTAAAACTGCATTTGTCGGATTTGAGCATCCCCATATGACAAGCCTTTACAATGAAATAAAAGCTAATTCAATGTTTGAAATTTCGGGAGCTTTTGAAGCTGATAATGAAACGAGAAAAAATGCCGAGGAAAAGGGCGTCGAATTCAGTAAATATAAAAGTTACGAGGAATTTCTTAACGAAACAGATTCTGACGTTGTTGCCGTTGGTGCTCACTATGCCGCAAGAGGAAGTATAATAATTGATGCACTTAAGGCAGGAAAGCACGTTATTGCAGATAAGCCGCTCTGTACAAAAGCAGAGGAGCTTGAAGAAATCAGAAGACTTGCGAATGAGAATAATTCGGCGGTCTGCGTTTTGCTGAGTCTTCGTAAAAACAGCAGTATTCTCGGAGCACTCGAGGCTGTAAAAAACGGAATTCTCGGGGAAGTGAACAATATTGTTTTTGAAGGTGAGCATCCGCTCAATTACGGAAAAAGAGCCGGCTGGTACTTTGAAAAGGGTAAGCACGGCGGAGTAATAAATGATATTGCCGTTCACGGCATTGACCTTGTAAGAATGTTTACGAATTCCGATGTTGATGAGGTAATAGGTGCAAGAGAGTGGAATTTTTACGCACGTGAAGTTCCCGATTTTCTTGACAGTGCACAGTTTATGCTTAAGATGAAAAACGGGGCAGGCATAATTGCCGATGTATCATACAGTGCACCGAACGAACACGGATATACTCATCCGTCATACTGGCGTTTCAGCATTTTCGGTGAAAAGGGTATGATAAACCTTAAAAACGGCTGTGAGGACATTACTTTTTATCCTTCACAGGGTGAAATCGTAAAAATTGCTCCGGTTGAAACGGAAATGGATTTGATTACGGAATTTGCTGAAGTAATTAAAAATGAAGATTCAATATACGGCTACACGAAAGAAATGCTCGACTCAACTGAGCAGACCTTGATGATACAGAAATTTGCCGATGAATCAAAGCACTAACGGAGGATTAATATGAATACAATAAAAACCTTGAAAAAGGACAAACTCACAGTAAATGTTTACGAAACGAGAGAGCAGATGGGAATTGCGGCAGCTGATGATGTTGCGTCCTGCATAGAAAAGCTGTTAGGCGAGAAAGACACAATTAATATGGTGTTTGCCGCTGCTCCGTCGCAGAACGATATGCTGATGAATCTTGCAAAAAAGGCATTACCGTGGGACAGAATCAATGCTTTACATATGGATGAATATGTCGGTCTTGACAAAAATCATCCGCAGAGCTTCGGAAAGTATCTTTATGACCACATTTTCGGTCTTGTCAATTTTGCAAGTGTAAAATATATTTCGGATTTCGGCGAGAGCTACAGCGAAATACTTGAGAAAAACCATATTGATATTATCTGCCTCGGAATCGGCGAAAATGGTCATATTGCTTTTAATGACCCGGGTGTTGCCGACTTCAATGATAAAAAGCTCATTAAGGAGGTTCTGCTCGACGATGTATGCAGAATGCAGCAGGTTCATGACGGATGTTTCCCGACCTTTGACGATGTTCCGAAATCTGCCCTTACTCTCACAGTACCGACGATGTTCAATGCAGACCACCTTTTCTGCGTTGTTCCTGCAAAGACAAAGGCTGAAGCAGTTTATCGCACGGTTAACGATGATATAAACGAAAACTGTCCTGCAACTATCATGAGAAAGCACGACAGTGCGGTTATGTACTGCGATAAGGACAGTGGACAGAAAATTCTTTGATGGTGAGAATATGAAAACAATTTACACAAACTGCCGCATTGTAAGCGGAGGAAAGATTATTTCGGATAAGGATATTGTTACTGAAAACGGAAATATTACTGAAATTGTACAGACAGGCAGTGCTTCGGACGGTGAAATCATTTCTCTTTGCGGTAACTATATTTCTCCGGGATTCATTGACATTCACTGTCACGGCGGAAACGGCTATGAATTCGTTGACGGAACTGAAGATGCTGTTATTAACGCAACCGAAATTCATTATAAGCATGGCACAAGGATTATGTACCCGACAATTTCGGCATCGGACAGAATTGTTACAGCTCGTTCACTTGAGGCAGTCGAAAAGGCAAAAGACAAATGCCGTGTTGTTATTCCGGGTGTTCATCTTGAAGGTCCTTATCTTGCCGCATCTATGTGCGGAGGACAGGATTTGTCTACCTTGAGAAAACCCGACAAAGACGAATATAACGGGTTTTTCAATCGCTTCGGCAAGCTGATAAGCCGATGGACTTATGCACCCGAGGAGGATGATGATTATATCTTTACCGAATTCCTCAGTGAAAAGGGCATCACCGCATCCGCAGGTCATACAGCGGCTCATTATGAGGACATAAAGGGTGCGTTCGACAAGGGATGCAGGCTGATTACACATCTTTATTCTTGTACTTCAACAATTACTCGTCACGGTGGCTTCAGAAAGCTCGGAGTTATTGAATCTGCCTTTCTTCTGAAGGATATGTTCGTTGAAGCAATTGCAGACGGAAAGCATCTGCCGCTTGAACTATTAAAAATGATTGTTGACATCAAGGGCACAGATAAGGTCTGTCTTATTACGGATTCACTAAGGCCCGGTGGATACGGAAAAGAATATGAGGGTAAAGTTTTTGATAACTGTGCCGTTCCGTTCATTATTGAGGACGGAGTAGCAAAGCTCCCCGACAGAAGTGCCTTTGCAGGCAGTATTGCGACAATAGACATTCTTCTCAAAACAGCCGTTGAAGCAGGAATTGCTCTTCCCGAAGCGGTGAGAATGATTACGCAAACTCCTGCAAATGCCATGGGACTTTCCGGCTACGGAAAAATTGAAGCAGGTTATAAGGCACTGTTTACTGTATTTGACGAAGAATTAAATATTATTGATATTTAAAAAGCACCTGCATTTAGGCAGGTGCAAAAATCAAAATCTGAATCTGAATTCGGGCGACAACGGGATAAGATGGGAAACATCATTGTGAAATACAATTCTTTTTATTCCGTCAGACGAGAAGCTCAGCTTTGTAACGGCTGTGTTGAAGGTTGACATTCTGAAGCCGTATTCCTCCTTGATTCCCATAGCCGCCTGATAGAAATTCATAGCAAATATTCCATGACTGACTACCACGATTTTTTGACCGAAGGTGAATCTGTCTGTGAGATATTCGGCAACGGCTCTTGCCCTCGAAAGACATTCTTCCTTTGATTCGGTTTCATCTTCCGCTTGTGAGAGCGGATAGATTCGGTCTTTACATAGAGTGAGATTGTTGTAATATTTTTCAAGCTCGCTTATCGGAAGACCGTAATATCCCGGTGTTGAACCTTTTTCAATAATTTCGGGAACAATTTCTATTGGTATATTGGTGCCGACTCCGTCAGCAACTGCAGCGGCTGTCTTAACTGTTCTTACCAAAGGACTTGCGAGAATTGCGTCAATTTTTGCTCCCTCAAAACGGTCTGAGAGTAGCTCAAGCTGTTTTTCACCGAGCGGAGTAATATCTCTGTCGCAGATATCTCTGCCATCGGATGAACCATTATCGGCATCAGCATGTCTTATGTAATAAATTTCAAGCGCATTATCCATAAAAATTTTCCTTTCAATGAGGTGCTATTATGTTTGATTATATCATAACTCCGCAGGATTTCGGTGCAAAGGCCGACGGAGAAGCAAACGATACAAAAGCAATTCAGTCAGCTCTTGATGAAGCGGCCGAGAGCGGAAAAACCTGCTTTTTCCCAAGAGGTATTTACCGCACTGAGGAGCTGACAATTCCCGAGTGCGTTGAGGTTAATGCACAACCGACGTGGTCTTACAGTCGTTCGGGTAAAACAATTTTAATCCCCGCCGACGAAAATCAGCGATGTGTTTTTAATATTTCAAATTCTATCGGTACAACTATTCACGGAATTGAAATTGATGGCAGAAACATCGGCAAAAACATTCACGGAATCTATATGAACAGGGCAGAGCATACTACAAAAGCCGAGCATTCCATTCGTATTGATACCTGCGAAATAAGAAACTGCACAGGTAACGGTATCCACGCAGAGGGTTGCTGGGCAGTGAGTGTAAGAAAATCGCAATGCATCCGAAACGAAGGCTACGGAATGTATCTTGACGGATGCGATGCATTCATTGTTGATAACTGGTTTTCTGCAAACGGAAAGGCAGGCTTCGGCGGTGAAACTTGGAATTCTGCCGTGAATTTTACATCAAATCGAATTGAGTGGAATAAGGAATGCGGTGTACGACTTTCGGGTAGTATGAGATTTAATCTTACGGGCAATTATTTTGACCGCTCGTTCGGACCTGCTTTGATAATCGAGGCCGCTCCGAATTATCACAGGCGACTCGATAAGCATCATACTGTAATGCCGTTTGCAATTACAGTTACAGGAAATAATTTTGTCAGAAGCGGCAAGACAGCTGAAGATAAATCCGATATGGACTGTCATATCTTTATGCACAGGGCCGCAGGAATCACAATTTCGGCAAACACCTTCAGCGTGTGGAAGGACGATGGCAGAAACGGAAGGATTTCACCTTACTTCGGCATAGTTATTGACGAATGTGCAGATTGTGTTATAGCAAATAATGTAATGCTTCCGGGAGCCGTATGTGAGCTTATTCACGATAAGGGTGGCAACGGCGGTAACATGATTATCAAGGACAATGCAGGTGCGGTTGTACCCGAAAGGTCAAGAAATATACAGGACCCGTTTACACCGATTCATTTTTTGAGCGAGGGCGGTGCGCCGTGGTACTGTGATGAGCTTAAGGGTGAAAGCTCGGATTAATTATCTGATGGTAATTATTCTTGCAGTATCGACATTTGTAACTATCTGCGTAATTCCCGAGGGAAGAATTGCTTCGCAATTTTTATGAATGTGACCGCAGATAACGAGCCTTATAGCTTTTTCATTAAGAATATAGTCATACATTTCTCTTGTGATTTTATCTTCCTTTTGCTGAAGATATCTTTCAACAGGGTATTCGGACATTTTTTCATCGGGCACGCAAAGCTGACTTGCGTGCTTTCTTTTTCCCTGTACAACGAGCTTGTAGGTGTCCTCGGTGTAAAACGGAACGTGCATTGCGAGAATAATCGGCATACCTTTTCTGACTTCTTCTCTGAGCCGGTCGAACTGCCAGCTTTCAAATCTGTAATAGCAGTTATCAATTCCGACAATATTAATTCCGCTTATTACCCTTGAAAAAAATCGAATATCATTTTTAAACATTGTCTGTACAACAGGAAGATTTCTTTCTCTGATTTCGGGAATATCGTATTCCATACCGCCGAATGGTCTGAAATCGTGATTACCTGCTATGAACAGACAATTATTTTTTTTCGTAAATTCACGGATTTTTTCAAAATTGCCTTTGGAATTGAAATCCATCATATCCCCTGTAATCAAAAGAAGACCAGCTGTTTCACGCATAACCCTTTCAATTTCTTCAAGAATGTTTTCTGAAAAGGTATATTTTAATCTTCGCTTCAGAGCGAGAGCCTTTAATTCTTCGCCGTCATCATCAAGTGTATGAGTTAAATGAATGTCCGATAAATGTATCAGCGTGAAAGGCTTGTCAGCTCCGAGTGTGAAAGTATTGTATATTTTATTCATATCAGCTTCCTCAGACGATTACGGCACTTGTGATAACAAGAAACAGAGTTTGAATAACAAAATACGAAAAAACCGTTTTGCCACTTTCGGATGGCTTTTTATATGAAATGTAATTAGCGAAAATATAAAATACCGTGTACATAAGAATGTAACCGATGAACGGAATTTCAGTGAAGAGGCAGAGAATAACCGATGCAAGGGTACTGATTCCGAATATTATTCCGAAAATTATTTTCTTTGAAGTCGGAGCTTTTCTGCTTCGCTCAAAGACTACCTTTTCGGATGCGAAGAGAACTATAAGAGCAAAGGCATTGAGCTTCGCACTCAGCTCACATCCGGAAACGGCAAGAATCATCGGAAAAACATAAAGTACAGGTCTTTCGATAAGGTCGGCGAGATGGTCGCCGATTTTGTCTTCAAAAAGAGAAACGATTTTAATAATCGGTACAAGTATGAGCGAAATATAAGACAGAGTCTGCGAATATTCAGTAAGCGGACTTGTAATAACCGGCATACCTTCTTTGACATTGCTGAGTCTCTCAGCAAGCATAGTGTCCTTTGTTACCACAAAATAAACAGCAAACAGCATTCCCGCAATAGCACCAAAGGAAAATTCCATTGCCTTCCAGCCGCTGAAATATTTGTTGTATTTACCTGCAAAGATTTTGCCGTTTTTTCTTTGATTAGCGATAAAATCGAATAACAGCATACCGAGGGAAAAACCTGCACCGCCGCCGATAAGTCCGACAATTCCGAAGAAAAATGCATACCAGTCGTGACGTATTGCCGTGAAAATAAGAAGCATTAAATTAACAAGAACATTTCCGCCCCATTCCTCACGTCTGTCAAATGAAAAATAAATCTTAGGAAATATTTTTTCTTTTTTGTTATACGGTTTGTTGAAAATCTGTTCACCAAGCACGGAAACAAACGGAATGAGTGCAAGGGTGATAATAATATCAATTCCGTTGTAATATTTACCGCTGACAGCAGAAAAGGTAATACCCAAAACTGAGCCTGCGATTCCCTGCCACAAGGCTCCTTTGAGAAATACGGCTATGTAACCTTTTTTCGGATTGTATTCCTTACTATCATGATGAATGATAAGGTCGAGAGTCTGACCGTAGGTTTCCGAACCGCCGAAGGCCATTGCGGAAGCACCTGCTGCCGCAAAGATGAAGAAATTCCTTGCGATTATTTCATTGCCCGAGAATATTGCAAGGAACATACCGAGCAGTGCACCGGGAAGAACAGCACCTCTCAGACCGCCGAGGAGTGCCCCACGCATTCCCCAACCGTAGCTGACCGCAATGCTGACGGTTAAAATGATAAAAATACTATTCATATTAATCTCCGTTCATATTATTTTTCAATAGCTTCAAATACGTAAAGATTTCCATAGCTCCAGTTGAAATCACTTCCGAGAACTCTGTCAAATGTAAACTGAATAATTCTTTGACGATTACCCGAATTAATCGGGAACATAGTACCCCAGCCTCTGAAGCCACCATCGGGATAATCATACTCAGCTTCTGCAAGCATAGTGAGTGTGTCCGCATCGTAAATTCTGTATTTTGAAACGGCTGACATCTCAGCACCGCACATAAAATATCTTTTATTGTCAATCAATGCGGTCATACCGCCCGTTTCACCTGTTTTTTCCGTTGCACCGTAATAGATGTATCCCGAAAACGGGTTATCGGACTCAAATTTCACATATGAATAAGTCCTTCTGTCGCCGAAATTACGTGTTCTGCATATTGAAAGATACCATTTGCCTTTTTCTGTGTCAAAGTAAAAATCGGGATCTTCGTCACCCTCAAGAGCGTAAAATTCTGTTTCAGATGAGCCGTCTTTTCTTTCCATAAGAGTAATGTCGATAATCGAAACAGAATGAAGGATGTCGCTGTCTGTTTTGCCGTAGCCGAGAATGTGACCACTGCTGAATGCACACATCCATAATAGATATTCGTCCTTTTCCTTATCATAAAGTACGCACGAAGCTATATCTCCGCTGATTTTCCTTTTTGAATTGATATCGAAAAATATAACGCCCTCGAGCTTGAATTCACAGGTGCCGGGTAGCCACGAAATAACGGATTGATATCCGCCCGAGCCAAGACGGGAAGACATTGTGAAAAATATCCTTCCGTCAACGAGCATTGTACTGCCGTCGGTATATCTTATTGGCTTCATATCTGCAAGGGCAGAGCCGTTGTCAAGATATGCTTCGATTTTATCTGTTCTGAAGCATTCCGCTTCGCAGAAAAACAGTGCTTTAAAAGTGAACGGATAGCCGCACGCGTCTGCGAGTGCGGGAATATCAATGCTTCCTGCGTAATTAAAATGACCGTTTATTCCGTAATAGATATCTACAGCGCTTCCACGTGTGCCGAAGGACACTGTCTGAGCCTCAGCAGGTATTTCTGTTTCAGTTAAAAACGTCTGTTTTCCCGAAGTATATAAAGCTCTGTATTTGCCGGAAATGCTTTCTATGAAAACATCAATCATTTCCTCATTTTCCGTATTATAAAACGAAAAGCCTGCCTTACCCGATAAATCCAGAATGTTGAAGCTGTATTCCGCAAAAGGAAAGTGCTCGCATATAAGCCTTCTTGTTTGTCCGCCGTTGACACAGTAAACACCGTTTTCAATTTTCTCAGTTACATTCTGTGATTGTGAAATAACAGGATAGAGGTTACCTCGGTCGGTTATTGTAAAATCATTTTCAAGGGACATTTCAGCGAGTCTGATACGCAGCTTCTTCCTCAGATTAACTGAGAAAAGCCGCTTGAAAACAACATTTTCAAAATTCATTTAAAATCCTCCGAGGCATTACTGTTCCTGCCTGTCCGTGTTCAGAATTCCGTTGGTTTCCTGGTAAACATCTGTCAGCTGAGTGTAACAGTATCCGCTGAACAGTTTAAGACTCTCTGCTCTCTTAATATCATCATTTACGGCGTCTTTGAAGGTTTTTCCGTCAAGCTCGGCATCATCATAGCCCCAGCCTGCGGAAGCGTTGCTTCTTTTTCCGCCGAATTCGGTCATCATAATCGGCTGACCTTTGTATTCTTCACCCGGAAGCATATACGGATGACCTGTTCTGCCGCTTCCGTTTTTCAGAAAAGATGCATCGCCGTAATAAGAAATCAAATCATCTGTAAGTGTTCTGTAATCGTGAATTGTAATAATATCTGTCGGATTAAGGTTTTCCCAGCCGTCATTTGTGCTGACAAGTCTTGATGGGTCAAGTGTCTTGCAAAGATAGTAAAGACTCCTTGCAAAATCTGCCTGTCTGCTGTCACCGAGGAGCTTGCGAAGACCCCACGTTTCGTTAAAAATCACCCATGCGACTATCGAAGGATAGTTTCTTGCTTCCGAAACAAATTCTTTCATAGTTGTCAAAGCATCTTTAATGGAATTCTCGTCAAATGAATAGAATGACGGAAGCTCACCCCAGACAATCAATCCAATCCGGTCTGCCCAGTAATAATATCTCGGGTCTTCAATCTTCTGATGCTTTCTTGCTCCGTTGAAGCCAAGTTCTTTTGTTTTTTCAACATCAATACGGAATTCATCATTGTCCTTAGGTCTGTAAATTCCCTCCGTCCAGTAGCCCTGGTCGAGTATCATTTTTAAATAATATTGTGAATTGTTAAGATAGAATTTGTCTCCCTTTGCCTCAAAACTGCGGAAGCCGAAGTAGCTTTCCACAGTGTCTTTACCGACTTCACTTTCGAGTGAAAATTTCACGTCAAAAAGATTCGGTCGGCCCGGGGACCAGTTGATAGTGTTTTTGTCCCGCAGGCTGTAATCTTCAAAGTGAATTGTGATTTTACAACCTGAGCTGTTAACACTTTGTGTGATTTTTCCAAAGCTGTTGCCGTTGATTTCAAATTCAGCGGTAATTGTACCGCAAATATTCCTGTTAAAGGTAAGTGATACTGTTTCACATAGCTTGTTAAAGTCACTTGTAAATTGAAGCTGTGTAATGTATGCTTTGTCGGTGAATTCAAGCCATACATCCTGCCATATTCCCGTAACAGCAACATAGTGACATCCGCTCGGCTCAGAGCGCCATATTTGTTTTCCTCTGCATTGAGAAGGGGAGTCATTGTCCTCAACAAAAACAGTCAGCACATTTTCGCCGACGATAATCAAATCTGTAATATCAAACTGAAAATGTGTGTAGCCTCCGATGTGCTCACCTGCGAGCTTTCCGTTAACATAAATCCTTGCTTTGTGGTCAACCGCACCGAAGTGAAGCAAAACATTTTTGCCAACCTTATCATCTGCTATAATGAATGTTCTGCTGTAAACAACATTTTCGTGAACATCGGTGATATTAATTCCGCTTTCGGGACTCTGATACGGAAACGGCACCTTTATTTTCTGACTTAAATTCAGCACATTTTCCTTTAAAAATGCACTTGACAGTTCACCTGAATCGTCAAAATCAAAGCTCCAGCTCCCGTTAAGGTCAACATAGTCCTCTCTGATGAAATTCGGTCTCGGATAAACGTGCTTTTCTGATATCATCATAATTATTACTCTCCTTGCTGCAGGGAATATTTTGCCTTTTTTCTACAATAAAAATAATATAATAACGGCATAGTAAATGTCAAGCGAAACGAAAGAAAACTTCGATACTGATGTATAATCTTTACATTACAACTACAAATGAAAAAGCCACCCGACAGGATGGCTGATAATTATTCGACTTCGATTTCTGCGGAAACTGCAAGGTGGTCGGAAAGAACGATATCCTCGGTAAAAAATGAGTTAACCTTGATATCGGGTGTGACAAAAATATAGTCAATCTTTCTGTTTGGCTCGCAGGAGGGGAAGGTGAGAGGAATGTTATTAACCTCAACCGCGGTGTCCTTAAGCACTTCTTTTATCGGGTTAAGGACTTCATTGTCCGGCATTACATTCAAATCTCCCATGAAAACGCATCTTTCCTTCGGTAAATTCGCAAGAACGGTTTTTACCGCATTTTCCTGCTCGTCGGGATTTAATCCGAAGTGAGTTATTAAAAATGTAATTTCGGGTGTTGTGTCGGTAACCATTCTGAGCACGGCACGGGTTTCATAATATCCGTCATAGCTTTTCGGCTCGGGGTCGGGAATCGGAATAGTTGAAACTTCCTTTACCGGCAAACGTGAAAGCATTGCATTTCCGAATGGATTATTACCGTCGATTTCAGTGGCCTTTGAAAAATAATAATTGCAACCGATTCCCTTGCCGAGAATTTCAGCCTGCTCATCGTATTCATCATCGGGACCTTCACCGTGGACTTCATTCATACCGACAACGGCGGAAGAAAAGCTGTCAATTGTTTTAATAAATGCATCATAATCAATTGTCTCATAGTTATAATAATCTGCACAGTGGAAAATGTTGTATGATGTAACCTTAATTTTCATAAATCCATACCTTTCAAAATCAATGGTAATATTGTAATTCATTACCGGGAATAATGCAATACTTTAATCTATTTTGCTTCAATAATTGTAATGTTTTCGCCTGTAAGGTCGGTCTGATTTAAGATGAGCTCCTTTATCTGAAGAGAGGAATTTGCGTTTGCCCTACCTTTTTCAACGATTACCCGGCATTTACCCGAGCCGAGAATCACAAGGCAATCTCCTCCGATTTTTGCCGAAATAAGATTTTCAAGATCTGTTTCCAGCTTGATTGCCTCGACTAAATCCTGCATTGATTCGTTTGCCTGAGAAATTGCCGTCGGTGAAGCGGAGCTGTCCTTGATTATACTGTTGAGTGTTTCTTTTGCTTCGTCATGAGATGCATCACGCTTAACCTTGAAATCAGCCAGAGCTTCACCACTCGCTGTTGTTGCACCGACATATTGAGCATCGCCGAGATTTGTCGCCTCACTTGCCTGTGCAGTTGTGATACCGTCAATAGTTGATGCTGCACCGGGCTTTGACATATACCAGTTTGCGAAAATTGCCGCACCGAGTGCTAACACAAGTGTTGCCGTTACAATTTGTTTTTTTCTGAGTACCATTATTGAATACCTCCGTTGTTCATTTTTGATATACTGATTCTGTTGGTTGTGATTCCTAAAACAGCTGTGACGGAACTGATTATTTCCTGCCTGACCTGTGCCGAGTCTGCCCCCTCGCAAACTATTGCGACACCACGCACCTCAGGCTCAACGATTTTCAGTAAAAGACCTTCATCGTCACCGCTTTTATTAATAAGTACATACTCGTTTTCGCTTTGCTCATTTTGTGACGAGCTTGATTGCTTATGCTCCATTGCATAGACATTCTCGTCACCCGATTCGAGCGTCAGCATGACCTTAGTTTTACCTGCACCGTTGATTGAAGAAATCATACCCTCGAGCCGTTGCTCTAAGTTTTCCTCGTATTCGGAATAGTCGGATACTTCATTCTCCTGTACATCAGCCTTTTCTTCTTCGGGCATCAGCTCCGAGGCAGTGAGCATAAGAATGCCGATTAATCCTGCAAGTACGATTACTGCAACCCGCTTGTTTTCTTTCAGCTTTGTGACAATGCTTTCAATTTTCTTATTCATTCTGCACCTCAATTTCAACATCAATTCCAAGCTCATTTCTAATCTGTTTACGTGCTGATTCCGTATTTCCGCTGTCCGCAATGATTTTAACTGAATTTACGGTCATTTCATTGCTTTGCGTTATAATATCTATGCTGATTTTCGGGTTAATAAAACTATTTTTTACTAATATTTCGGCTATTTTTTCTTCGATTGTTTTCTTGAATATTTCAACTGTGTTTTCTTCGATTGATTCTGCTTGTTCGATATTCGGAATCACGGGAAGCTCTGAATTGATTCCCGATGTGAATGGGGACAGTA
This sequence comes from Ruminococcaceae bacterium UBA1767, assembly GCA_002315505.1. Taxonomy (GTDB): domain Bacteria; phylum Bacillota; class Clostridia; order Oscillospirales; family Acutalibacteraceae; genus CAG-488. The sequence goes on along the minus strand of DCGX01000037.1, from coordinate 16,219 downwards.
TTACACACAGCAGAACAAGTGATACAGCAGTACGAACTGCCTTTTCGGTTGAACCCTCAGGCGAAAGAATAAGTATTATTCCGCCGACTATTGCGGATATACAAATCGCAAAAATCCATTGCTTGATTGAGTCCATGTTATCCCGCCTTTATTATGAGAATCAGTGCCGTTGAAATAATAAAAAGCACTGCGTTAAACAGAATAACCACGTTTAAAAGAGTCAGTGCTGATGCAACCGAGCGCAACAGCTTTGCGGTTGTATTCTGGTTAAAAAGCTCACCGACCGATGCACAGACCTTCAAAGCAAAAATCCAGAACACAAGCTGAAGGCACGATGGCAGATTGATAAGAGCAATTGCGGCAATACCGAAAATTCCGAGAGTACTTCGTGCTAAAATGATACTTCCGATAATACCCGAATATGCTTCGCTCAATGCACCGCCGACTACAGGCACAGCTGAGCTTATTGCAAGACGAATTCCTCTTGAAGCAACGGTATCTGCCGCATTTGCAAGTGCTCCCTTTAATCCGAGAAACGCAACGTAAATTGTCGCTGTTGTGGACAGAATTGCGGTAAGTGTTTTCTTGGAGAGATTTGTGATTCCGCTGAGATTGTAGGTCGGAATTACCGCTCCCGTAATATCGAGGGCTAATATTGCACCTACCGCAGGAGCAATGTACTTCCCCGATATTGATGCAATTACCTGCGCCGCACCGAAAGCAATAGACTGAAAGCTTATTGCAAGTGTCGGATTACCTGCAAGTGAAATTACACAGGCTAAAACAGGTATCAGAGTAAGCATGAATTTTTCGCTGACGGAGATTGAAGCTATTGCAGAAGCGATTGCGGTGGAAAGAGGATTGGCTATTGAAATTGTGCAGAAGAGTATGCCGATAATTTGTGTGATGGTTTTTGTTCTTTCATCATCGGGTGCGAAGCATTCATAAACCGCAAGAAGCACAATTATCGCTGTCAGCCTTACAAGTGAACGGGTCGGTGCCTCAACTTGTCCTGTGACGAGCTTTTTAAAAAGATTACATATTTTTTGCGGAGTGATGTTAAAGATATCATCAAAGCTGATTGAACTAATGCCGATATCTTCGAGCATTTCCTGTGCCTCGTCAGATAAGCTGTTGTATATTTTTTCCTGCTGAGAGTCCGTGATTTTACCGATTGTATCATTTCCGGCACAGGCACATACGGAAAGTGAAATGAAAATTGCCGTTAGAATGCACAGAAATTCAATTATCTTCTTCATACTACACCAATAATCCTTCCGCAATTTCAGCCAGCACCTTTAACAGAGGCATACACATAGCCAGAATAATAACCTTTCCAATAAGCTCAACGCCCGAGGCAAGTGCGGAATTTCCAGTATCATTGCAGATATCAACCGCCAGCTTTGTAATAATTGCAATGCTCAGTACCTTTATCAGTAGCTTTATGTAGCTGTCCTCAACAAGTGATGAGAAAGCGGTCAGCTCGTTCGCTTCACTTTTTAATTCAACAAAGAAAGTGACCGAAGCAACAGTGATTGCAATTATTCCCGCAATTTGCAGAATTACGGATATATCGGGTCTGTATTGTCTGAGAATAACGCACAGGATTGCACAAACAATACCTGCGACAGCAATTTTAATAATCATATCAGAATGACATTACCGAGCTGATTGAATTGTACAGCTCCTTAAGCTCGGGAAGAAGCATTGCCAGTACTGCAAGAATTCCTGCGAGGACTGTCAGCATAGCATATTCGTCACGACCTGAGCGGCTGAGAATTTGTTGAAGTACAGCAACAATAATACCGACTGCCGCAATTTTTATTACCAGCTCCATGTTTTCCTCCCTAAATGAATATTATGAATACAAAAACTCCGCAAACTATTCCGAAGATTGTACAAACAGATGCATAGCGTTGCCTTTCTGCCTTAGCTTCGTTTAGATTCTCGGCAAGTAAAGCTCTGTGTATGCGACAGTTTGAAATTTGTCCTTCGGTGTCTGTTTTGCCGAAATTTATTGAAAAAGCCTTCAGAATCTCAATGTCTTCTTTTTTAAAAGGCTGAAAGCAAGTTATTTTGTTCAATGAAGTAATCCATGCGTTCCCGAATTCCTCTCCGCTGTGAAGTAGAATATTGCAATCATTCAGAAATGAAAGTGACTTCAATTCGTTTTTCTTTGATAATTCGCCAATAATATTTATTGCAGGTCTTTTGAGGAAGCAGATGTCGTTCTCAATAATGCTCAGCATAACCAATGCTTTTTCAAGTAACGTAACCCGCATACTATATCTGTATGCAATGTATTGACCGCTCATAACACAGCTTATTCCGAGTATTGTCAGTGCCGCTATTTTCATTGTTGTTCACTCTCAGTATTTTTGATAATTTATAATTTCTGTCAATAAAAGCACAGCATTCTATCGCATTAATTTCTTTAAGAATCTGATACTGCTTTTTCATTATCAGTTCATTTTCGTTTTTACAGTGAATGGATGTAATGAATTTCACTCCGCTGTTAAGCGCATCTGTCACACAATTCACTTCGTTTGCATTACCTAACTCATCAAAGATAATTATGTCGGGCGAGAGGGTACGCACCGCAATTTCAATTCCGATTTGCTTCGGATAGTCTGACAGCACGTCTGTGAAGTACCCGAGATACGATGATGACATCTCATATCTTTCGTCAATTACAGCGAGCTTTTTCTGACAGCTGTCTGACAGAATTCTGCAAAGACCTTTGAGAATTGTTGTTTTACCGCTCGACGGGGGACCGCATATAATAGTGTTTTTCACTCCGTCGACAAAGCACATGTTGAAAATCTCTTCGGCACAATCATCAAATTCTCCCGATATACGTATATTCATACCATGAATATCACGTATTGTCTGTACCTTTCCGTCGTGTATAACCGCCGTACCGTAAACCCCGACCCTGCATCCGTTTTTCAGAGAAATAAAGCCTTTTGCTATGCTCTGGCTGTGACTGTGTACTGAGTATTCGCACATTCTGCAAAAGCATCTGTCAAGCTCGTCACGGGAAAGACAAAGCAGATTGTCGGAATAAATTTCTGTCATTCTGCCTGTTTTTGTAATAAACTGCTTTGAATCTGTAAAAATTAAAATTACAGGCAGCTCTGCTTTTATCCGTATTTCACTCAACTTCTCTGATTCGGCATCGGTAAGGGAAAGAAGCACATCGGAAACAGCTTGATTAAGGTAGTTGCAGACCTCGATTATGTTGCTTTTCTTTTTGCAGTTCATTTTATCACCAATATTTTTTATGAGGCCTTGTCCCGGATTAGAACAAATTTTTAAAATAATGTAAACAATGCAATCTTGTTGTTGCAAGTGTTATGTTTTTATGATAAAATAAAATAGAAATATCATCGAAAGGATGAAAATTTTGAAGATAAAAAATACTGTAAAAAAGCCGAAGTCAAAATTCGGTAAATTTTTAGATGAACATATATATATATTGCTGGCATTTATTTGCTCGGCATTTTTAATGATGCTTGTTTATTATTGCTTTGACGTAATTCCGTTCGGAATAAAAACCGTTCTCAGAATGGATTTATTTCATCAGTACGGACCGCTTTTTGCGGAATTTGTTGACAGGCTTAAGGGCTTTAAGAGCTTTGTCTATTCGTGGAATACAGGCGGAGGCGGAGCCTTCCTCGGAAATTACTATAACTATCTTTCAAGTCCCGTCGGTGATCTTATTGCACTTTTTGCCGGTCATAACAATATTCCGGAAGCAATCGGTGTAATGGTGCTTGTAAAGAATGCACTTGCTTCCTCAACTCTTGCATATTACCTTAAGAAGTCGATGAAAAAGAACGACTTTACAATTACCGCTTTCGGTATTATGTATTCATTTTGCGGCTTCTTCATCGCGTATTACTGGAATATAATGTGGATTGATGCGATGTACATTCTTCCGCTTGCAGTTCTCGGAATCGAAAAGATTATCGACGAGAGAAAATGTAAGCTCTACACACTTGCACTTGCATTTGCATTTTTCTCAAGCTACTACATGGCATATATGCTTTGTATATTTGCCGTTGTTTATTTTCTTGTTTATTTCTTCAGCAACTATTCAACAAAGGATTCGATTATCGCTGAGAAAAACGAAGGTAAGACCATTGTTGAATCATTAAAGAATATCTATAACAATCGTTTCCTTCACAGCGGAGTTTCGTTTGCAATCAGCTCAGTTTTAGGTGTCGGACTTGTTGCTTTTGCGCTTATTCCGACATATCTATGCCTTAAGACCTGCTCTGCAACATCGGGCACGTTCCCCGATGAAATCAGCTATTACAACAATATTTTTGATTTCATAGCAAATCATATTGCATCGGTTGAGCCTACAATCCGAAGCAGCGGTGACACAGTATTGCCTAATGTTTACTGCGGTATGCTTTCGGTTATTCTCATTCCGCTCTATGCATTTTGCAATAATATCAACTACAAGGAAAAAATTGCACATGTCGTGCTTCTTGCATTTTTCTTCGTTGGCTTCAATGTGAATTATGCAAACTATATTTTCCATGCAATGCATTTTCCAAATGACCTGCCGTATCGTTTTTCGTTCCTTTACTGCTTTGTTCTCGTGACAATGGCATTCAAGGTGCTTATCAATATCAAGTCGATTTCGACAAAGGCTATCGTCGGCTCCGGTATGGGAGTTTTGCTGTTTATCGCTCTTGCACAGAAAACAGAAATGGCAAACATAAGCGACAACACAGTATATATCAGCATCGCATTTACAGCAATTTATGTTGTTGTGCTTTCACTTATGAAGAAGAAGGAATTTGCTCAGTCAACAATCGCACTTTTGCTTATGTGCTGTGTATTTGCCGAGGCGGCTGTTTCAAATACCGACCATTTTAAAATTACGCAGGAAAAGCCGAATTTTGTAAGCGGATATTCTGATTTCAGAACACTTAAGGGTAAGCTCGATGAGCTTTCCGATGAAAAATTCTATCGTATGGAGCTTTCGTATATCAACACACTGATGGATGCTTCATGGTTTAATTACAACGGTGTTTCAGTATTCTCCTCGATGGCATACGAGCTTTCTGCAAACCTTCAGGATAATCTCGGTATGGACAGTAACTATATTAACAGCTATGTTTACCATCCGCAGACTCCGATATATAATGCCATGATGTCCCTGAAGTATATTGTAAAGAACGATGAATACAAGGTAAATGAGAAATTGCTTGAACAGGTTACAACGTGCGGAAAGTTTGAAGCATACGAAAATAAATACAATCTTCCGCTCGCATATATGGTTGATAAATATATAACCGATTGGGATTACAGCCTTGAAAATCCGTTTGACGTTCAGAATGATTACTGGTATAAGGCTACGGGAGTAAATGACGTTCTGAAGCCTGTTTATCCGTCTGATTACAGCGCAGATAATATTTCCGAATCGTATATCGACCTTGAGGATACAAGCATCGGAATGTACAAGACTATTTCAGATGAGGCCGCTGAGCTTGTTTTGAATTACACAATCACAGAGAGTCAGAATGTGTATGTTTATTTTGAAGGCTCAGGCGTCAGCGAAATCAACGTATTTACTCAGAATGATGTTGACCTTACACAGAGTGTTGATGAGGCATATATCCTCGATTGCGGATATCTTCAGGCAGGTGAGATTCTCACAGTTAAGATTCCTGTTGAGGCTGACGAGGACACGGGTATGGTTGAGTGCTATGTTACAGGTCTTGATATGGAAGCATTTGAGGCAGGCTATGAAATTCTCAGCCAGAATGGTATGACAATTACGGATTTTGATGAAACTGATATCAAGGGTACAGTTACTGAACCTGCCGATAAAATTCTTTATACATCAATCAACTATGATGAAGGTTGGACAGTTACAGTTGACGGTAAGAATGCAGAAACCGTTAAAATCGGTGATGCTTTGCTTGGTGTCAAGCTCTCTGAGGGTGAACACACAATTGAGTTTAAATATCACGCAAAGGGATTGACACTCGGACTCGGAATTTCAGCAGGCTGTGCAATAATTCTTATTGCAATTACACTCTTCGGATTCATTACGAAGAAGAAAAAGAAAGCCGTAAAAGTACCGGTATTTGAGGAAAATACATCAGCTGAGCCGAGAGGACTCGATGTTATGATGGCTGAGGATCTGGGCGAGGATGCTACTGTTGAACAGGCTGAGGCCTTGCTTGAAGTGCCGGACGAATACGAAAAAAATAAACCGGATACCGCTCCGACAATTCAGCGTGCTGAGGATATTCT
>DCGX01000037.1:0-9925 GCA_002315505.1 Ruminococcaceae bacterium UBA1767 | reverse complement strand
AAATACGCAGAAATTAGATCTTAAGGAAATTCTTGAAAAATTAAATGAAGAGGAGAACAAGGAATGAACAGAACAATAATCACCGTTATAGGTAAGGACAGGGTAGGCATTATCGCAAGAATATGTACATTCCTTGCAGAAAATACAATTAATATCCTTGATATTAATCAGTCGATTGTTCAGGGCTTTTTCAATATGATGATGATTGTTGATNNATACTGTAGGTATTATCGCAAAGGTATGTACATATCTTTCAGAGAGCGGTGTGAATGTATTAGATATCTCACAAACTATTGTATCTGGTTATTTCAATATGATGATGATTGTTGATGCTCAGAATACCGAAAAAGATTTTGCCGTTCTTTGCGAGGAAATCGAAAAGGTCGGCGACGAGCTTGGTGTTAAAATAAAGATGCAGCACGAAGATATTTTTAATGTAATGCACAGAATCTGAGGTAGAGAAAATGACCAATATTTTTGAGGTGCAGGAAACCAACAAAATGATTGAGGAAAACAACCTCGATGTGCGTACAATCACAATGGGAATCAGTCTTCTTGATTGTTGCTCGTCAGATGTTGATGAAACCTGCGAAAAGATTTATAAAAAGATACTTTCGAAAGCAAGTAACCTTGTAAAAACAGGAGAGGCTATTTCTCTTGAATTCGGAATTCCAATCGTTAATAAACGAGTTTCCGTAACGCCGATTGCATTAATCGGTGCATCCTGTTGTAAGACAACAGGGGATTATGTTAAAATTGCAAAAACGCTTGACAGGGTTGCACACGAAATCGGTGTTAATTTCATCGGTGGATATTCTGCCCTTGTTTCAAAGGGTATGGCTCCTTATGAAAAAATGATGATTGAATCAATCCCTGAAGCTCTCGCTTGCACCGAAAGAGTTTGCAGTTCGGTAAATGTCGGCTCAACTAAGACGGGTATTGATATGGATGCTGTGAAGCTCGTCGGTGAAATAATTTGCAAAACTGCAGAGCTTACAAAGGACAACGGCTCAATAGGCTGTGCGAAGTTTGTTGTATTCTGTAATGCTCCGGATGACAATCCGTTTATGGCGGGTGCATTTCATGGTGTGACCGAGGCGGACACAATTATCAATGTCGGTGTCAGTGGACCTGGTGTTGTCAAGAGAGCAATTTCCGAGGTGCGTGGTGCTGATTTCGGTACACTTTGCGAAACGATTAAAAAGACCGCATTTAAGGTTACACGTGTAGGTCAGCTTGTTGCCCGTGAGGCATCAAAAAGACTCGGCGTAGAGTTCGGTATAATTGATCTGTCGCTTGCTCCGACACCTGCAGTCGGTGACAGTGTTGCGGAAATTCTTGAAGAAATCGGACTTGAAAGAGTCGGTGCTCCTGGTACTACAGCTGCACTTGCCCTGCTTAATGACAGTGTTAAGAAGGGTGGAATTATGGCCTCATCCTATGTCGGCGGACTTTCGGGCGCATTTATTCCCGTTTCCGAGGACCAGGGTATGATTGATGCGGTTAATGTCGGTGCACTGACACTTGAAAAGCTCGAGGCAATGACCTGCGTATGCTCCGTAGGACTTGATATGATTGCGATTCCGGGTGACACAAAGCCGACAACAATTTCGGGCATTATTGCCGACGAGATGGCTATCGGTATGATAAATCAAAAGACAACGGCAGTTCGTCTTATTCCCGTATTTGATAAGAAGGTCGGTGACACAGTTGAATTCGGCGGACTTCTCGGTTATGCTCCGATTATGCCTGTCAACACATTTGATTGCTCTGATTTTGTGAACAGGGGCGGCAGAATTCCTGCACCGATTCATTCGTTTAAGAATTAATATGAAAAGTTTTATTATTAAAGAAAATGATGCAAATCAGCGACTTGATAAGTTTATCCGAAAGGGTATGCCGAATCTTCCGCAGTCGCTTATGTATAAATACATACGGAAAAAAAGAATAAAAATCAATGGTAAAAAAGCGGAAATTTCAACAATGCTCAAGGTTGGCGATCAAGTCGATATGTATATCAATGACGAGTTTTTCGAGAAGCCCGAAACTAGATATGATTTCACGGGTGCCCCGTCAAAGCTCGATATACTTTACGAGGACGATAATATTATGCTGCTCGACAAGAAAGCAGGACTTCTCTGCCATCCCGATGACAGGGAATATGTTGATACTCTCATCACCCGAATAAAGAAATATCTTTATGAAAAAGGGGAGTACCGTCCCGATGACGAAAATTCCTTTACACCTGCGCTTGTCAACAGAATTGACAGAAATACAGGTGGAATTGTAATTGCCGCTAAGAATGCCGCAAGTCTTCGCATACTCAATGCACAGATGAAAAAGAGAAATCTCAAGAAGATGTATCTTTGTGTTGTGCACGGAATTATGGAACGCAATGACGGACTTTTGGAAGGGTACCTTACAAAGGACGAAAAGAAAAACACCGTCAGGGTTTCAAAAAAGTACACCGACGGTGCTAAGGAAATTCGCACAAAATATCATGTTCTCGACAGAGATAATGATAATGACCTGTCACTTGTTGAGGTTGAATTGCTTACGGGCAGAACACATCAGATAAGAGCACATTTTGCCTCGATCGGACATCCTCTTTTGGGTGACGGAAAGTACGGCACAAATAAACTCAATAAAGAATTCGGATATAATAAGCAGTTTTTGTATTCGTACAAATTAGCATTTGTACTTGATGAAGAAGCTGAGTCACTTTCGTATTTAACAGGCAAGAATTTTGAAGTAAAGGATGTTTGGTTCCGCAGGGAATTTAAAGCGGGTAATATATAATCGGTGGTAATATGGAACGAAAACGGAATAGATTGCCTGATTACGATTATTCAAAAGAAGGATATTTTTTTATAACGATATGTACCATAAATAAAGAAAAATGTTTATGTGATATCGTAGGGGACGATGCCCACATCGTCCCAAAAGAATACGGGGAAATAACCGAAAAGTATATAAAATCAATAAACGGAATAGACCATTATGTTATTATGCCAAATCACATTCATTTAATAATAAAGAATGAATGTGGGACGATGTGGGCATCGTCCCCTACGATTGGTCAAAAAATAAAATCGTTTAAAATAATGGTTACTAAGTCAATTGGAAGGCAGATTTTTCAAAGGTCATATTATGACCATGTGATACGAAATGAAGAAGATTATGTGAGAATATGTGAATACATTACAAACAATCCGTATCGCTGGACTGAAGATAAATATTATGAGTAAAAAACAACCGAAGGTTATTCCCTCGGTTGTTTTACTGTTTTATGCCTTTGTAAACCAAAATTCACTGATCATAAATCCATCAAGCGGTTCTGTGATTTCAAGTACGGCACATCCGTTTTCAAGTACCGACTTGTCAATGTCATAAACAACTGACTGATATCCGTCTGCAAGGAATTTCTTTTCGAATTCCTCATCACGACGACCGCCGAACTGCTTTCCGTCGTGGATAACATGTCCGTTAATTACAACCTTGTGATGCTCGATTTTATCATTTGGCCTGTTCTTGTATGTGATTCTCAGTTCATAATTACCACTTGTAAGACCTGCAACACTTGTCTTGAAATTGAAGTGGTCATAAACCTTTGTCATGCACATCGGGAGCTTGCTGTCAATGTTTCTGTCACCCTGGAAGTCCATATAGAACTCGCCCTCCTGCTTGCCACAGATGTCGAAGCCGTGCTCGGCAAATGAGAAGTAATATTCGTCATTGTCAACAATATTTCTGTTGAGAAGCTCTGATGGATCAACACCGGAATTGATTTTGTTGATGAGCCATACTCTGTCAGTAACCGGATTGTCGATTGTGTCAAGAGTACAGCCTCTTTCCCAACCCATTCCGCCGAAGTGTTCAACATCAAGCTGGATACCGATAAGCTTGTTAAGCTTTTCTGCCATCGGGAAAAGTGTTGCACGAAGAGCCTTGTACTCGTCAGTGTATTCTGTACCGAGAATTCTCAATGCTTCGTCCTTGTTGCCGAGATGAATCTGTGTTGATGCTTCTTCTATCAAAGCAAGCTCAAAAATTCTTCTGTCACGAACGAGCTTGTCGCAGGTTGCACGGAAGAGATGAAGCATAAATCTCCAGTTTTCACCGAGCTTCGGTTCTGCTTTGTAAAGAGCGGCAATTTCATCGTATGTTCGCTCGATTGATGAATTTTCAATCGGGTCGCCAACCCAGTTCTGCTCAAGTCCGAAGATAATATCGCACAGTTTTTCACTGTCTGCACCGACATAGAACATTCTTGCGTAGTCAAGAATTGACTCTCTTAAGCTACAGTTATAGTCATAATCCATACTGCTCCAGATAAATTTGTTTGCATCATCGTTAACACCCTCGGAGTATGTAACACTTCCGATGAAATACTGACGCATCATTCTGTGAAGAAGGCGGAATTCTGTCGGTCTCGGATTGACAGCCTCACGTGAAAGTGTGGCTGTCATAGCGTAATGCCAGTCATCACGATTAAAATGAACAGGGGATTCACAGCGAACATTGTGACCGATGTCGGGATAATAGCGGAACAGATATTTCATATCAAAGCGACGACGCATTTCGTCGATGCTCATTGCGTGATTCGGGCCGTAAATAAGTCCGTCAACCTCGTCGGGAGATTCTTTGTCGAATTTTGCGACAATTCTCTCGCCCCAGTCGGGATATTCGTGCGGAGCCTGTAAAGACGGCCATATCTGAAGATTCGGAAATTCGGGCTTCAATGCCTTCTTGAGCTTTAAGCAACGCTCAACAAAATCCTCAGCTAAAAGGTCACCCGGGTCACCGCCCGGATTGAAGAGATAATCAAATTTAGGTGTATTGTGGTATGTTTCCTTTGCTTTTTCAACGGCCTCATCGTCTGTATCGTCTGTTGAAAGTGAATGCCATACGGAAAAATCAAGGTCAAATTCCTTACAGATTGCTGACTCTATGTCCATTGCTTCCTTGTAACCATAGAGCATAATCTTAGTACGTTCTTCATCCTTTGTGGTTGTGGCTTCAACCGTATTAAGTCCGAAGAATGCAAGGTCGAGAATATACTGTCTGAACTGATTGTAATCCCATGACTCATAGGTGTTGTTCATATCGGTATAGCTGAGCTGATGACCTCTTGTCATTGCAGACGGAGCTTTATTGCAGGAAATATTTTTTGTAAGTGTAATTTTTCCGTCAGTATATTCGCATTTTCTGAGGAACAATCCCGCACCGTAGATAAGTCCACGAAGACGATGAGCAACTATTGTAATCTGCTTGTTGTTCTGTGAAAGCTCAAATTCTTCACTTTCACTTTCATCCTTGATGTAAAGAGCAATACAGCAGTCACTCATTTTATCGGTGATTGACGGGACGATTCCTGTTCTCTTACTGATTTCTTCTTTGAGAATGTCGGCAACCTTCAATTCGGTTTCACCGACTGCCATTATTTGCATAGTAGAAAAGTCAAATTTCATATGTTCACAGCCTTGATTATTTTTTTGTTTTAGTATATCATATCAAGGTAAGATAATCAACAGGAGAATTTCAATGATAGAAAAAATTATTGAGCCGGATGTATGGGATTCATTAAAAAATACCGATTTACCCATCATGCTTTACGGAATGGGTAACGGAACGGATATGATAATCGAAAAGCTCGACGAAATCGGTGTCAGCTTTGCAGAAATTTTTGCAAGTGATGAGTTTGTTCGGGGACACTTCGTCCACGGCAAAAGGGTGCTTAAATATTCCGAAATTTGCGAGAAATATGATGATTTCGTTATTGTACTTTGCTTTGCAATTCACGATGAAAAAATGCTCTCAAGAATAAGGGAATTGTCGCAAAAGCACACTCTTTTTGCTCCGAATGTGCCGATTGTCAATGACGGTGTGTTTACACGTGAATATATTATTGAACATGATGCGGAATTCGACAAGGCGTACTCTTTTTTAAGTGATGATTTTTCGAAGCAGAGCTATATTGATGTGCTGAATTTTAAGGTGAGCGGAAAAGTAGAATACCTTTTTAAGTGTCAGAAGGAAAAAATGCCGGTTTACTCCGAATATCTGAATTTATCCGATAATGAAATTATTATGGATCTTGGTGCCTATGACGGCGATACCGTGCGTGAATTCCTTGAAGCAACAAACGGCAGGTACGAAAAAATATATGCCGTGGAAGCGGATGCAAAGAATTATAAAAAGCTCGTGAATAATACTCAATCGGTTGAACGAATCGAAACGTTTAATCTTGCCGCATGGGATAAAAAAGAAACGCTTTTCTTTGAAAAGAAGAAGGGCAGAAATTCAAAGCTCTCTTCTGCAGGAAATGTTGAGGTGCAGGCTGACAGCGTTGATAATATTCTGCACGGCAGAAAAATTACCGTGCTTAAGATGGATATTGAGGGTAGTGAAGAAAAGGCTCTTGACGGAGCTGAATTCACTATAAAAAAGTATAATCCTAAACTATACGTCTGTGCATATCATCGTAATTCCGATATGTTCAGACTGCCGATTAAAATTCTGAATATGAATAATAATTACAAGCTGTATTTTTGTCATCATCCATATATTCCTGCGTGGGAATCCAATTTCTATTGTAATATTTTATAGTTGAAATAAAAAAATGTTTATGGTATAATATCATAGTTTAAGGAGATGAGGAAATGGAACAGAAACCTTGTAAATACATTAAAGAGGGTGCAATCCCGGAAAAAAAGTTTGACATGAACAAGGCTCCTATTAAGCAGAAATGGTATATTTTACCGTTCCTGTGGGCCTTTGCCAATATTAGAAAAGCAGTTTTACTCGGAAAAATCAATAAGATTGATATGAAGGGCATTAAACCGCCTTACATTCTTATTTGCAATCACAATGCTTTTTATGATTTCTACGTAATGAGTGCGGCAATTGCTCCGAATACTGGTATTTTCCCTGCCGCAGTTGATGACTATATCGGCAGAGAACGCCAGCTTCGTAAGCTCGGTGCTATTCCTAAGAGAAAGTTTACTGCTGATGTAAGTATTCTTCGTAACTGCCGTTGGGCGTTGAAGGAAAATCTCATCTTCGGCATCTATGCTGAGGCAAAGTATTCTCTTATAGGAGAAACAGAGGTTATTCCCGATGCAATCGGTCAGCTTGTTAAGCATCAGAAGGTTCCTGTTGTTGTTCTTACCTGTCGTGGACATCATATTTATGACCCGTTCTGGGGCAATCACAGACATCGTTTGGTACATCCGATTGAGGCTGATATGGTTTGCGCCTATACACCCGAACAGCTCAAGACAGCTTCGGTTGATGAAATCAGTAAAAAGCTAAAGGATTTGCTTTATAACGATGATTTCAGATGGCAGAGCAAAAACCGAAGAAAGGTTACTTATAAGAAGAGAGCAGAGGGACTTCATAAGGTACTTTATCAGTGTCCTCATTGTGGCACAGAATATAAGATGAATTCAAAGAATGATGAGATCTTCTGTGAACATTGCGGCAAGCGATGGAAACTCAATTACTATGGCGAGCTTGAGGCAAATGACGGCAAGACAGAATTCAAATTTGCGACAGACTGGTATCATTGGGAGCGTGAGCAGGTTAAGAAGGAGGTTCTTGACGGAACATATCACTTTGAATGTACTGCAGATGTCAATGATTTGCCGAATTCTGACGGATTTATTCATCTCGGCAGGGCAAAGTTTGTTCACGATATGGATGGACTTCATGTTAAGGGTGTTCGTGATTTTGATGGCTCGGAATTTGAGATGAACATTGATGCCGCAGGTCAGTACGCACTTCATGTTGAGTATAACTACAGATTTGGTTATTTCCGTGACTGTGTTGACCTTAACACTCTTGAAGATACATGGTATGTTTTCCCTGAAAATTGTGAATTTTCAGTTACTAAGATGAGCTTGGCAACTGAGGAAATATATAAAGAAATATGGCGTAAGCGAAATGAAGAAAAGAAATCAGCTGCGCAGACAAAGGAGTAATAATATGAATATCAGAGACGAATTACTTGAAATGCTTACTGATTACACAGATGGCAGAATCACCGACGTACAGCCCGATGATGTATTTACATCTGACCTCGGACTTAACTCTTTTGAGTTGTTTGACCTTATTTGTATGGTTGAGGAAAAGTACAATATTTCTATCCCTGACAGACTTCTTCCTACATTGGTTACAGTTAAGGATTTCGTTCTTTATCTTGAAGAAAACGTTAATTAAATAATTAATACTGCTGTGTGAGAAGCGGCAGTATTTTTTATAAAAGCAATACTACAATCCAGTTGGAAACACAGAAAAAAGGAGAATTATTATGAAAATGACAAAAAAATTACTTGCAATTTTGCTTGCAATCGGCATGATTGTATCTATGGTTGCAATTTCGGCTTCTGCTGAGGGAGCGACAGTATTGAAGACAGGTGCAAACACAATCGCAAATGGTGATTACACCTTTTCAGCTCCGCTTGAGGGCTTGTATGAAATCAAAATCGTTAACACAAATGACATCGACTATTGTGTTGCATATGAATTTGAAAACGATTTAAAAGAATTAAATCCTGTAAGTGATGATAATATCAGCCTTTTCTATCTTGCAAAGGATGACGGCTTCGGCATTAATGTTGATGCGGAGAAGGCTATAGAATTTGATGTGACATATAAGGGCACAGTTATTGCTTTTGCACCGACAAAGCTTGCTTTACAGATGAACACAGACGTTGGTTTGTTTGAAGAAGAGCTTGACGGCGGCGCAACAGTTTATACATACACATTCTGGGATTGTGTGACAGCAAGCACAGTACTTGGCTCGACATACACACTTTCATATATATCAGCTACATCAACTAAAGAGCTTGGCTTTGGCTTTAATTCACTCAAGATTTACGGCTTTGGCACAGACAAAACTCTTACTTTTAATCTTTATAAAGCATCAGATTTTGTTAAGGGTGTAACATTGAAGGATACAGATAAGCTTACAGCAAGAATGAGCTTTGGCGGAATGCTTGATTACGATTCTTTAACATATCCTGAGTCACTTACAATAACTCTTGCAAGCGGTACAGCAGAAGCAGTGAGAAATGAAGAAACAGGCTACTACGAGTACAAGATTAACGATATGTACACAGTTTACCTTGTCGGTGATTATTATGTAAACGATGACTATTCGGTAGAATTCATTGTTTCAGACGGAGATATTAATGGTACAGTATTTGCAAAGCAGGCGGTAGAGATTGACGCATTTGGCTCACTGTTCGGCATCTTTGCACAGATTGCTGATATGTTTGGCACAATAGTTGATTCGTTCATGGAATTTATTATGTCAATTGTAAATCTTTTCGCATAATAACGGCACTGATGACCGCTGCAGAAATGTAGCGGTCTTTTTATGTAATTTAAGAAAAAGTAAAAAATAATACAATAGAAAATGTGTAAAAAGACTTGATTTTTCTAATAAAATAGTGTATACTAACCAAGTAATGTGCCGGTGTGATGGAATTGGCANNGCTGGACTCAAAATCCAGTGGTAGCGATACCGTACCGGTTCGACCCCGGTCACCGGCACCATTTATATTGTTAAAAGTGAGGGGACGAAGCTCGCTGAAAGTTCAGCAAAGCAAATCGTGCCCACATTTGTTTTATTGTTGAAATTAATATGGGGGCGTAGCTCAGCTGGGAGCCCGAACTAATCGGAAACGCACCCCCACAAAAATTGAATAAGGTTAACACGGGGACGTAGCTCAGTCTGGGAGCCCGATACACCCACAAACGCACCCCAAAAAATTGAGAAAAAAGTCGAATAAAAACGGGCAAAAAATCAAAAAAGAATAAGGAACACGGGGCATTAGCTCAGCTGGGAGAGCGCTACACTGGCAGTGTAGAGGTCATCGGTTCGATCCCGACATGCTCCACCATTGGAATCAAATCCGAA
>DCGX01000020.1 GCA_002315505.1 Ruminococcaceae bacterium UBA1767 | reverse complement strand
TCGGTCTTGTTATCCCTGAGTTGAACGGCAAGCTCATTGGTTCTGCACAGCGTGTTCCTGTTCCAACAGGTTCTACAACAATCCTTACAGCTGTTGTTAAGGGTGACAACGTAACTAAGGAAGGCATCAACGCTGCTATGAAGGCTGCTGCTTCTGAGTCTTTCGGTTACAACGAGGAGCAGATCGTTTCTTCAGACGTTATCGGTATGAAGTTCGGTTCTCTCTTTGATGCTACTCAGACAATGGTTTCTGATCTTGGCGATGGCCTCTATCAGGTACAGGTTGTTTCATGGTATGACAACGAGAACTCATACACAAGCCAGATGGTTCGTACAATCAAGTACTTCGCTGAGCTTGCATAAGTTTAATAATAACGAATTTAAGCAGTGTCTTGTGGCACTGCTTATTTTTTGAGTCTTCACGGAAACTTGTGAACAAACAAATTGATTGGTGAGATTATTTGTCACATTGTTCCTTAGAATGACAAGGCTTAGTATATTTTGTAGGGCAGGGGCTCTGCTCCTGCCAAAATTCCGTAAGGAACTTATGTGTACTAAACCTTAAATAATATCTATTAGAATAAAAAATCATAATCTCATAATAAGAATTTTTCATTTGAAAAATTCCGGCAGGAGCAGAGCCCCTGCCCTACATACCGGAAAAGAAACACACTTAAAAGATGTCATACTGAGCGGAGCGAAGTATCTCATAGTGAAGTTTGCATCATTATTTAATGTATTCTTTTTTACTCCCCAACTTTCCGTGAAGAGCCTATTTTTTGCCTGTTTTTACATAAAAATATTCACCGCAAAAGCATCTGACTTTTGCGGTGAATTTAATATTTATACGTCTTTTACTGTTTTATTGACTTCTTCCGGACTTCTGTATGTAGGAACAACCCTCTTAAGAGCCTTGCGAACTTCATCGTCGGATTCGGTTGCAAGTGCATCACGGAGAATCTGAAGCTTTTCTTCAATATCCTGCATACTTAATGGTGTATCCTTCTCAATGAATATCAATTCATTTTCGGTCCTATCAAGCTCCTCCGATTTCACAAGAAGCTCCTCATAGAGCTTTTCTCCGGGTCTGAGACCAACTTCCTTAATCTCAATATTAATTCCCGGCTCCATACCGGAAAGACGAATCATACTCTCTGCGAGGTCATAAACCTTAACAGGCTCGCCCATATCGAGCACGAACAATTCACCATTCTCAGCCATAGCACCCGACTGTAACACGAGCTGACTTGCCTCGGGAATTGTCATAAAGTAACGGATAATTCTCTTATCTGTAATTGTCACAGGACCGCCGTTTGCAATCTGCTTTTTAAACAAAGGTATAACAGAGCCTGCCGAGCCAAGAACGTTACCGAATCGTGTTGAGCTGAAGGTTGTCTTTGTACCCGAAGCACTGTGAGCCTGAACAATCATCTCACACATACGCTTTGTCGCACCCATTACATTGGTAGGGTTAACAGCCTTATCCGTGCTGATCATAATAACTCGCTCAACACCGAATTTCTCAGAAACCTCAACAATATTAAGCGTACCGAAAACATTATTCTGCACAGCCTCAATACAGTTCTTTTCCATAAGCGGAACGTGCTTATGAGCAGCCGCATTAAGTACAATATCAGGCTTATATTCGCTGAATATCCTCTCAAGTCCTTTTTTACAGCATATTGAAACGATTTCAACATTTATATTTATATTGTTCTGATATTTGATTCTGAGCTCCTGCTGAATGTCATAAGCTCCGTTTTCATAAATATCAACAACAACTATCTGCTTTGGCTTCATAGCAGCAACCTGTCTGCAAAGCTCCGAGCCGATTGAACCGCCGCCACCGGTGATAAGTACAACCTTATCCTTATAATACTGCTTAGTTTTATCGTTCTGAATAACAATCTGACTTCTGAAAAGCAATTCCTCAATATCAAAATCACGAAGATTTCTTTTTCCACCGTCATTGCTTTCAACTCTCGGATAATCGTAAACCTTAACATTGCATCCGAGATTCTTGTATCTATTGAACAATTCCTTCTTTGCTTCAATAGAAAGGTCGGGAATGGCAATAACCACATCACGAATGCTGTAATCGTAAAAGAATTCCTCATTTACATCGTCAGGCGAAAAAACGGGAATCCCGTGAATCTGTCTGCCGATTTTACGCTCACTCTTATCGATAAATAAACAAGGTGCATATGGTGAGCTGACGTTATTTTCCAAATCCTCAGCAAGTGCATTTCCGACTTTACCTGCACCGACAATAGCAACCTTAATTCTTGTTCTTTTCTTTCTTTCATCTATATTAAACTTACTTCCGCTGAAAATATTGAGAAACTTCAACAAAGCTTTACCGGCATCGGTATTCTGATCAAGACACTTATAGGCGTAACGATAAACCATTCTTATTGCGAGCGCACCTAAAAGATTAACGCTGAAAACGGCAATCATTCTTGAATATGTAAGCTCCTCGAACTGATTATTACAAACATCGCAGACTTTTATAATATATGCAACTATACAATAAATACAGAAGCCCTGAAAATCAGACAGCAACAGCTTGATATATGCCTGTATTCCACCGTATCTCCATATCTGACGATATATCTTCCACGCAAATCTTGTTGCGAACACGATAACAGTACACAAAATAAAATGTATACCGAAATAATGAATCTGTATTCCGAGTCTTCCGATATGAACACCGACAAGCATTGCATAGGAAGCAATCATTATTATCAGGTCATAGAAAACGAGAAGCCATCTTGTTTTTCTTTTATTGGCTTTTTTCTCAGCTCTTTGTTCTTTGTTCAACATCCGAAATTTTCCTCTCGAATTGGTCTTTTCCCCAAGTATCATTATATCATAAACTCTACTTTTGTCAAATATTATGCCGAAAAAGATAATTTTCTGTCGAAGCAATCAGTTACGTACTGAATAAATTAATAAACAAAAGTAAATCTTCCGCCCGGAGCAACATCACCCGATTTATAGAAATCAAGTATATCTCCGTCCTCCTGCATATTATCAGAGAGCTTGAAGTTGAATTTTACATCAGCTTTATCAAGTCCGAGTGCAGAAGCAGGAATAACATAAGTAATCTTATTTCCGTCAACGGTATAGACTGCCTCGCCCACTTCGGTGAAGCTCCAGCCCCCTGTCGATTTTTCAATAAGCATAGTATTTTCCGTTGCTTTTCCACGATTGATTATATACTCAAAGCCTTCCCAGTTATCAGAAACACCGCTCGTATCCGTATCAAACAGGATACGCATCCATGCATCATCCGTGTAAGACGTAATATCATTCTTGGTCTCTACTGTAATATAAATATTACCGTCCTTGTCATATACATCGGCTCTGACAAAATCATTACGCATCGTGATATTGGTATAATACGTACCCTTCCAGCCTGCACAATCACGATTGTATGTACTATCCTCATAATGATAATATGTTTTAGTGCCGTTGTTTTCAATTGTCTTCTCGTCCGTACCCTTGAAACGACGAATATTTGACACAAGCTGATAATAATAATAGTCCTTTAATCTGCCGTTTGAAGGCTCGATATCACGGCTATGCTCATCATTAAACTGATCCGGGAATGCATTCTTTGTGCCCTCCCACTCGTCAAATCTGCCTGCAATCCACTCATTCCAGCCATCTACAAAGATGAAGTCGGGATCACATTCAATAGCATAATCCCACTGCTGCTGGAAATTGAGTCCGTAGAAATCAGAATTATCAATAGTTTTATCTACCTTGATTGTCTGACCTGCATAATTATAAGAATATGAATAATCTCCGTGTGTAAAGCTCCTGCCCTGTGCGCCTCTGACGTCATTCTGTGCAGCAAGGCTGCCGTCTACGGCATTTTGTGAAACAGATACGCACATTTCCTCAATTCTGCCGTTGAGCGACTTACCGTATTTTGTCTGCGGATAGTCACTGCACCAGCCCCACGATTTTGAAGAATACAATTTATCGCTGTCAAAATATGAAGGCTTATTTTTTCTGAAGGTGAAGAAATTAAGAATTTCATTTTCGAGTTTATCTGATTTTTTGAGCTGATCCGAATGAGCCATAATCATCGGCTTTCCATCCCACATGAACCAAAGGTCTTTATACTTGCCCTGCGAATAAATTTCATTATACAGATGCTTGAGAGAAGTTGTGCTGTTTTCATCACCATAGAACGGAAGCATATATGCGACCTTCGGAACATTTACGCCGTCTTCCTTAGCTTCCTCGAATATTTCAAAGAGCTTTAAGCAGGCATTATCCCACGTTGCAGTATCATTTGTGCAATCAAAAAATATAACATCGACACCTGCATCTGCAAGTAATTCGGCATTCTTACGAATAACATATGCATCAAGGTCAGAATAGTAACCCCATACAGGCTCATTCCAGAAGTAAGGTCTTCCGTTTGGATAATTCGAATCAAAACCCCAGTAAGGAGAATTGAAATCATAAATTATTTCAGGGTGCTCACTTAGAATCTCGGTTGTATTTCTCGGAGTAAGATAGGAGAAATTCGTGTGCCAGGTCCAGTAAAACATTCCGACAAATTTTGTCTGGTCTTTTTCCCCTGCTTCCTCAGCACTTGTTACCGTTCTTCCGAGTCCGTCAGTTGCCGCCCAGGTATCGGGCAGAATAAGCGAATTCATATCAGAATTAGTATTTTTGTTATTTCCGAAAAGCAACGGGCATGAAGAAGTAAAAAACGTGACTATAGAAAGAAAAAAAGCAATAATCCTTTGCATAACGACTCTCCTGTTCTGTAATTAATTCGTAGTATTAATAATAAAGTGTAACAGCCTAAAATTAATTATATCAAAAAAACAATTATTATTCAACTGAAACCTTCATATATTTTAGAGGGTGATTGTTTTGATATTAGATTTACTTCTGCAGACCTTTTCAAATATTTTCGTTTTTGCGTTACACTTATCGGGAACAAATTCATTCCCTCCTCCGCTTTCAGCAAAGGAAGAAACAGAGCTTCTGCATAAAATGAAAAGCGGTGATACTAACGCAAAAAACAAGCTGATTGAACACAATTTAAGGCTTGTCGCACACGTAATAAAAAAGTACTACTCAACGAATGTTTCTCAGGATGACCTCATTTCAATAGGTACAATCGGTCTTATTAAGGCAATTAATTCATTTGATGTTGAAAAAGGTACAAGACTTGCAACCTATGCGGCAAGATGCGTCGAAAATGAGATACTGATGAATTTCAGAGCCATGAAAAAAACTGCTCAGGATATTTCAATAAACGAACCGATTGACACGGACAGTGAAGGAAATCCGCTGACACTGATGGATATTATTTCCACAGAGGATGAAATTGTAGATGATATTTACAAGCTGAGTATGATAAAAAAGCTGACAAAAGAAATCGAAAAAATTGATAATCCACGTGAAAAATCAATTATTATTCTTCGATACGGACTTGACGGAAACAAGCCGATGACTCAGCTTGAAGTATCGAAGCTGTTATGTATTTCCCGTTCATATGTTTCTCGAATAGAAAAAAAGGCACTGAATTCATTAAGAAAGTCTCTTGAAGACAAATAATAAAACCACCGTTTCTTCCGCGGAAACGGTGGTTTTATTCTCTTTCGAACCCCTGCTATATAAACTTCCCTTAAAAAATATCCTTATTCCCTTTTGATATGTTAATTTCCCTTATTTAACTGATTTTTAATTGCCTCATTTGCCAAATTAACCTGCGGTCCGACATAATTTTCGTCACCGAAAATCATCAGATTGGTTATCATTGTGATACACACACTGACAAACGGCGATATCTTATTAAAATCAAGATTGCGCTCATCCGCACATCTCTTAGAATAATTAATATAGCTCTGATTTAATTTAATTATATATTCTGTCATCTGCTCCCGATACTTATCAACCGTATATGATTGAATCAGGAAATTCATCATTGAATTATATTTTGATGCACGTTCAATTACTTTTTTTTCATCAAGCTCTCCGTGGAGAAAATCCTTGATAGTCGGAAACATAACATTATCGGACAGAATTTCCGCCGCCTTTTTGGCACAGATAATTATAGCCTCATCCTTTGATTTAAAGTAATAATAAAAACCTGAATTTTGTAAATCAAGCGAAGAACTGAGAATGCGTGATGTTGTTCCGTGCAGACCGTGCTTCACAAAAGTTTCAAGGCATTTATTAATTACCTCATTCTTTTTATCGACGTAACTCATTTTTTCACCTTTGATACCGAGCGACCGCTCTATTTTTATTCAAACGAAAATCAAGCGCTTGCTTGATTTTCTATATTATACCACTAAATATTAATTTGTAAAGAGTTTTTTAAAAAAAATTAAAAATTTTATATTTCAGCGAACACGTGCTCTGTTTTTGTCAATCCGAGAGAATTAATTGAAAGTGTTGTGCCACCGCTTATACCCTCTTCCCAGTATCCGCCGGCTCCGCATTTGAGCGAATATGTAAGACGAATTCCCTGATAGAGAATTGATGAATAATTGACGTGGTCATGACCTGCGATAATATCGTGCGTGCTTCCGAGTCTTTGACAAAGCGAGAAGAAGCCGTTATTCTGCGGTGCACAGCATACTCCCTCAAGATTCTTGCCGAAGGAAGTCATAGCATAAAGCGGCTTGAAACAATCCTTTTCAACGTCATAAGCCTCATCGTAAGCAGTTTTAAATTCAACAAGCGGAATGTGAATGAATACCGAGCTTGGTACTGTGTAACCTGCAAGAGATTTAATTCCCTTAACTGCCCATTCGTACCACTCGAGCTGATTTGCCCAGAGATTATCATATCCGCTCTGATATGCACCGTTGATGTTGTTTTCATCCTGTATATCCGAATGCGTATCCATCATAAACAAGGTATGTACAATTCTGCCGTTTTCCTTGATATTAATGATGTAGTTTCCGTAACCCATATTCTTTGGACCGAATTTAAAAATACAATTCTCGGCCTGTGCCATTTCATATGCACACCAGAATTCATTGATACAGCAGGAGCCGTCATGATTTCCCATTACAGGTGCCCATGGAATTCCGTAAGCATCGATATCTTCAATGAGCTTAAGGTATGTACTTGTTGACCAGGCGTTGTCACCTGTCAATGTGATAAGGTCAGGATTAGTCTTTTTAATGAGATAATCAATTGTTTCTGTTGTCTGCTCACCCTTTTCAGCATAAGCCTCCCACTTTTCAAGCTGAACGTCCGTAAGATTAAGTACAACAAAATCCTTTCCCGGTTCTTTCTCAAGATTTACCGCATAATCATCTGTGTAAACCTGCTCTGCCGACCAATCCTCAAAAAATGCCTTTTCACCGCCGTTAAATACAACCGCAGTAACAGGTGCTAAAATCTGTACAATTGCCATAAGCAATGCCATAATAGTTTTTATGTATGCCATAAAATAACCTCTTTTCAATAAATTGAAAATATAATACAACTTTTGTACAAATTTGTCAATTATTCTTGAATTAATTCTGAATTTATAGTATATTTATATCATAAATATTTGGAGGTTAATTATGAGCGATTTTCGTTTCAGACAAGTTCATCTTGATTTTCACACATCTGCACTGATTCCTGCTATCGGTGACAAATTTAACAAAGAAGAGTGGCAGAATGCTTTGAAGCTCGGTCACGTTGATTCAATTACAGTATTTTCAAAATGCCACCACGGATATTCATACCATCCGTCAGAGGTTAACGAAATGCAGCCTAATTTAAAATTTGACCTGCTCAAAGCTGAGCTTGAGGCCTGTGCCGAAATCGGAGTAAGAGCTCCTGTTTATATTTCGGCAGGTCTTGACGAAAAGGATGCGGTTGCACATCCCGAGTGGGTCGCAAGAGATATAGATGATTTCAACGAGCCTGTTGACTATGACTACGCAGGCTGGCATTTGTTATGCTTCAACACGCCGTATTTTGATAAGCTCTTAGCTGAGGTTGACGAGGTTATGAGATTGTACAAGCCGTGCGAAATCTTCCTTGATATCGTCGGTGAAAGAGTTTGCTACTGTGACAACTGTCGCCGTGATATGGCGGCTCAGGGCTACGATTACAACAACATTGATGATGCGAAGGCCTTCGGCAGAAAGCTCTACAGGCACTATCTTGACGAGATTGAAAGAGTTGTAAGAAAGTACTCTCCCGATACTACAATCTTCCAGAACAGCGGTCACGTGCTCAAGGGCAGACGTGATTTGATTGATACTATGGCTCACCTTGAGCTTGAAAGTCTTCCGACTGGCGGATGGGGCTACGACCACTTCCCTATGTCAGCATCCTATGCAAGAACTCAGAGAGAAGATTTTCTCGGTATGACAGGTAAATTCCACGGCACATGGGGAGAATTCGGCGGATTCAAGCACCCGAATGCACTTCGATATGAAGCTGCATTGTCACTTGCAATGGGTGGTGGATGTTCAATCGGTGACCAGATGCATCCCGAAGGAAAGCTCAACGAGTCCACATTTAAGCTCATCGGCTCAGCCTACAAAGAGGTTGAAGAAAAAGAGCCATGGTGCAAGGGTGCAAAGGCAGTTGCAGAATTTGCCGTTTTATCAGCGGAATGCCTAAGTCCCGACAGAAACAGCGAAACCGAAAAATCTGATATCGGTGCGAACAGAATTTTGCTCGAAACAGGCAGACTGTATAACTTTATTGATACCGACGAAGATTTTTCAAAATACAAGCTCATAATTCTTCCCGACCATTGGAGGATTAACGATAAGGTTAAGTCAAAGCTCGACGAATTCCTTAAAAACGGCGGAAAGCTCTTACTTTCAGGCATTTCAGGTACTGATGACAACGGAGAATTCGTATTTGACACAGGTGTGAAATTCATCGGCAAAAACGAATTTAATCCTACTTACTTCATTCCTGCATTTGAAACCGTGAACGGCACAACCGAATACCTTATGCGTGACATTTTCTATAAATTTGAGAATATCGATGCAGACGTATTCGCTTATATGCAGAATCCGTATTTCAACAGAACTCCCGAGCATTTCTGCTCACATCAGCACGCTCCGAACAATCGCGATTTCACTGCTCCGGCCGCTGTTATCAAAGGAAACATTGCATACATAGGTTGGGATATTTTCAGAGGATATGGTGAATTCGGTGACTTCCATCACAAGGAAATTGTTGACTATGCTATCAAAAAGCTGATGGACAACGATTTTATTATCGAAACCACTCTCCCCGACAGAGGAATCGTTTCAGTAATGCAACAGGACAACAGAAAGATAATTCATCTTCTTTTTGCTCACACAACAAAGCGCGGAGAGAAAACGGAAGTCATAGAAGACCTTATTCCGTTATATAATGTTAATGTGACGCTTAAATGCGACAAGCCGAGTGCTGTTACCATCGTTCCCGAGGGACGAAAAGTCGACTTTACCTATGAAAACGGAAAGCTCAGCTTCACAGTTGACAAGGTTGATATGCACTGCATGATTTCAGTTGAACAGGATTGATTATTTTGGAAGAAAAGCTCGAAATTTTTTATATAAGACACGGCAACACCGAGGGAGCTCCCTTCGGTGACCGTGATGAGTGCGATATTGATTTATCTGCCCGCGGAGAAGAGGAAATTCTGCTTTTAGGTGAAAGATTTAAAGACAGGAGCTTCGATGCTGTTTTCTGCTCACCACTCGTCCGTGCCGTTAAAACTGCGGCGGCGGTATGTAAAAGGCTTGACGGAAATCCACAGCTTGAAATTCTTCCTCAGATTATTGAGAATGACTCAACCTACGGCTATTTCGGTCAGAGCGTTGATTATCTGAAGCGATACTACGACAACATAATTCTCAACAATGATTTACCGCTGATGCTCGATAACGTCAGTGACGATGACAACGATTTACGAGCAAAAGAAGTAATAAAGTATTTTCGCAATCGCTTTAACTACGGTCAGAAAATTCTTGTTGTCGCTCACGGCTCATTCGGTAATCACTTTATTCCGCAGGCTGTTAATATGGGCAGAGGCGATTATATTCTGAGTCTGAACAATACAAGTGTTTCAAAAATCAAATACACCACCGACGGCAAACAAAGGGTTTCGTTTTCAAATGATTTCTCACACCTGCGACCGATTATGCCGGATTATGAGTTTGATGTATAAAA
>DCGX01000077.1:26339-28170 GCA_002315505.1 Ruminococcaceae bacterium UBA1767 | reverse complement strand
TTGCACCGCAGATATCACCGAGCAGGCCGGGTTTAAGAAGCTCACGCATTTTGTTTGTTATATCTCTTGTAGCGGTTTCCGTGTTGAGAACAACAGTACCACCGTTTTGAACGAAATGCTTAATTCTTTCGCTCTGTTCTTCTGTCATAATTCTGTGGTTTGGAAGAACAATTACTTTGTATTTCGAAAAATCATCATCAATGCCGATAACGTCAACATTTGATGAGAGCTTGTTTTTAAATCCACTGTAGGCGTTGAAGAATTCTTCATCGTAAAAGCCGTCAACTGTCCAGCCTCTTGTACCCCAGCTGTTTTCGTAGGAATAAACGATTGCAACGTCTGACGGAGTTTCTGCACCATCAATGAGCGGATATACTTTTTCAAGCTCGCTTGTCAGTTTGCGGAAAACAGGCTCTGTGTCCTTACGATAATTCTTGTCACGTGCAAGAACGCTTTCGTACTCCTGCTCAAAACCGCCTGTCGGAGTTCTCCACTCAAAGAAGATAGTTGCAAACGCACCGTGAGAAACATTGAGCCACGTCTGTGCACGCATAACCTCAGGCTTCTGGTCAGCATCGGGGAAAGCACATTGCTCTGCAACGAGGAATTTTTCCTTGCCGTTAGAGAGTCTTCTGTCAAAGCTGTGCTCCATACTTGCACGAAGCTGAATACGATAATTATCACGATTTGGCATCGGAACATAATTGTCCCATGCGGCATAGTCGAGATATTCACTACCCTCAAAGCAGTTTACCGACCAGTTAGCACCCGGCCAGTTTGTGTAAATGAATCTGCCCGGAGAATTTTTGCGAACAAGCTCCGCTTCCATGCTCAGCAGACGATTGAATGTAAATGAAAAATATCTTCTGTAATCGAGCTGAACCTCGGGACTCCAGCCGCCCTCACAGGCATTGACGGGAATTTCAATCTCGTCAAAATCGTTGTATACATTCGACCACATCATTGTAAACCATGCCTTGTTGAGCTTATCGATTGTGCCGTACTTTTCTCTGAGCCATTCACGGAAGCCCTTACGGCAATGCCAGTCAAAATCGTTGAACGGGAATCCGGGTTCGTTGTCTAACTGCCAACCGATAACTGCAGGATGACTTCCGAGAGCCTTTGTCTGCATTTCGGTAATTCTCTTTGCGTAAACGAGAAATGCCTCGCAGGAAAGGCATTGACCCTTTCGACCGCCGAAGTCATATCGTCCGTGTTCGTTACCGCCCTTGATATCGGGCATTTTTGTGTAAAGCCATGCAGGGCAGACTGCGGTAGTAGTACCCATTACAACCTTAATGTTGTGTTTTTCGGCAATGTCGAGCACACGAAGCATCGGCTCAAAATTGAATTTTCCGTCAGCAGGCTCAAACCAGCTCCACGCAAATTCACCCATTCTCACGACATTGAAGCCGAGCTTTTCCATTTTTGCGAAATCGTCTTCCCATTCGGATTCGTCCCACCATTCGGGATAGTACGATGCACCTATTCTGAATTTATCCATATTTATCTCCTAAAAAAGG
Organism: Ruminococcaceae bacterium UBA1767; assembly: GCA_002315505.1. GTDB lineage: Bacteria > Bacillota > Clostridia > Oscillospirales > Acutalibacteraceae > CAG-488. The sequence goes on along the minus strand of DCGX01000077.1, from coordinate 26,647 downwards.
CTGTCGGTTAGGACAGCCTTGATTTATTAATCTTTGTAATTTGCGGCCTTTTCATAAAGCTCTTCAACTTCCTTTGTCGGAGCCTTTGTGATGAGTGTTACAACAACTGCGGCAATCAAGCTTGCGATGAAGCCCGGGATGATTTCATACAATCCGCCGAATGTACCTGCATGTAAAGGAGCAAACATCTCACCCATTTTGCTGCCCTCTGTAAATGAGTAGTTGAACATAAGAAGCCATGCGATATCAACAACAGTACCTGTAACGATACCTGCGATAGCACCTGCAATATTAAATCTCTTCCAGAA